>CANGJV010000008.1 GCA_947454425.1 Candidatus Nanopelagicaceae bacterium | reverse complement strand
TCAGGCCTACTTCAGCGATGTCTTTGCTCGTGCGTGGTTCAAGCTCACTCACCGTGATCTCGGGCCAAAGGCTCGTTACTTCGGTCCCGATGTTCCAGCTGAAGATCTGATTTGGCAGGATCCAATAACTCCTGGCAATAAGAGCTACAGCGTTGATGATGTAAAAGCGAAGATTGCGGCGTCAGATTTATCAGTGGCAGATTTAGTTACAACTGCATGGGATTCTGCACGAACTTTCCGTGGCTCCGATAAGCGCGGTGGCGCAAATGGTGCTCGAATTCGACTTGCTCCGCAGAAAGATTGGGCAGGCAACGAGCCAGAGCGTCTTGCTCGTGTTCTCTCAGTGCTTGCACCAATCGCGACTGCAACCGGTGCATCTATTGCAGATGTGATTGTGCTTGCCGGAAGTGTTGGAATTGAAAAAGCGGCAGAAGCTGCAGGTGTTTCAATCACTGTGCCTTTCCAACCAGGACGTGGTGATGCAACACCTGAACAGACCGATGGCTTCTCGTTTGCACCACTCGAGCCAATCCATGATGGCTTCCGCAATTATCAAAAAGAAGATTATGTAGTTAGCCCGGAAGAGCTACTCCTTGATCGCGCACAATTGCTACGTCTGAGCGCTCCAGAGATGACTGTGCTCCTTGGCGGAATGCGTGTGCTTGGAACTAACTTTGGCGGTAGTAAGCACGGCGTATTTACCGACCGAGTTGGCGCACTTACAAATGACTTCTTCATTAATCTCACCGATATGACTTACGTGTGGGAGCCAGTTGGAGAGAATCTCTACAACTTACGAAATCGCGCAACCGGCGAGGTTAAGTTCACCGCCACCCGCGCCGACTTAGTCTTTGGTTCAAACTCTGTCTTGCGTGCATATTCTGAGGTTTACGCACAAGATGATAATCGCGAAAAGTTTGTGCATGACTTTGTAGCAGCGTGGACAAAGGTAATGAATGCCGATCGATTTGATCTCGCATAGATAACACATATTAAATCTGCCCACCACTATCGATCTCTCGAGTATGGTGGGCAGATGTCTTTTGGGGAGAAAATATTTGCTCGCAGAGTCGACCTCTCACTCTTGCTTGTTGCCGCCCTCTGGGGAGCTAGTTATCTCTCGGCAAAAACCCTGACCGAGCACGCACCTGTAGTCACTGTCTTGAGTCTTCGCTTTATCTCTACATCGTTAGCCATGATCATCATTTGGAGTATTAAGCGAACGAAAATCACTCGCCCCGAATGGATTCTCGGCATTGGACTTGGCTCGTCACAAGCGCTGATTCTCTTCTTTGAGACAACTGGTGTTAGCAAGACTTCTGCCACGAATGCTGGCCTGATTATTAGCTTGGCGATTATCTTCACTCCAATTCTCGAATCAATTGCTTCCAAGAATTGGTTGCCGCGTTCTTTCTTCGTTGCAACTGTGGTCGCAGTGGTAGGGGTCGCACTCTTGGTTTCAGATAAAGGTTTTGCTGCACCCGGTCTAGGCGATTGGTTAATGCTTGCCGCAGCGTTCACACGAGCAATCCATGTCACCGCGATGGGCCATTTAACTTCTGGGAAGAGTTATAGCTCTGTCACAATTACGATGCTGCAAAGCCTGACCTGCGGGTTTATTTACACTTCATTTTCTATCGATGGTGTGCAGCGGGCGGTCAAAGAATTTAATTCCGGTCTCTGGCTAGATCTGCTCTTCTTAAGCTTGCTCTGTGGTGCTTTCGCATTCTTAGTAACAATGTGGGCAATCCGCCAGACATCATCCTCGCGCGCGAGTCTGCTGTTGGGCACCGAACCAGTCTGGGCGGTAGTTGTCGGTATTTCTATTGGTGGTGAAAGCCTTGCACTTCTTGGAGTGCTCGGAGCTGCTTTGATTATCGGTTCATCATACTTCGGTCAGAAGATTGAGACACAGCACCGTATTGCTAAACAGTTACTGGGCTCTTCTTAGGCTTCTTAAAGAAGGTATATCCCACTGGGATTACATATGCAGCCCATACAAGTGACTGCAGCACTGAAGGTGTCGGAGTAAAGTTAAGTGCGCCTTTAAGAATTGAACCAATAAGGCCATCTGGATTAATTACACCAGAGATGTCATAGAGCTTCATTGAATCACCTGGCAACAAGTTGATCTCTTGGAATTCATGAACTGCATAGCTAAACATTCCGCCAGCAACGAAGACAAGTGCGATGCCACTGTAACGGAAGAACTTTCCGAGATTAATCTTTAATGAGCCGAGGTAGAGCAACCAACCAAGAAAAACTGAGACTCCTAAACCGAGGAGTGTGCCGGCAACAACGGTCTTTGCACCACTTGCAGCGAGCGCGCCATTCCATACAAAGATTGCGGTCTCAAGGCCTTCACGGCCAACAGAGAAGAATGCGAGTGCGAATAGTGAGCCTGTACCAGTTGCAATTGCGCGATCCATTGCGCCTTCTAGCTCTTGCTTCATAAAGCGAGCTTTCTTTGCCAGCCACAAAATCATCCAAGTGATCAAGCCACCGGCAATGACTGAGAGGGTGCCAGAGACAAAAGGCTCTGCATTTCCTTCGAGTTCGAATGAGGAGATAGTGAAGAATGAACCAAATGCGATTGAAGCTGCAATTGCAGTAAAGACGCCAGACCAGATGACTCGAGTGCGAGGGCCTTGGCCAATTTTCTTAAGGTAGGCGATGAGGATTCCAACAACTAAAGCTGCCTCGAGTCCCTCACGGAGCCCAATTAAGAAATTCGCCAGCATCGCCAAGCCCTTCGATTTACGCAACATTGGTGTTGCGTAAATAGAGTAGCACCTAGCCTCCTAGCCTCACAAATCGAAAATGGCCCCTATCGCAGTGTTTTAAGTAACCCCGAGACCGCTGCCTCAACCATCGCCAAGACCTCCTGATAGGCGGGAGCCTCATTGCCCCATGGGTCCGGAACCTCCAGCGAATCCGCCTGCGGATCAAAGGATCGGAGCATGGCAACCTTTTCGCGCTCGCCTTCGTTGCGAGCGAGTTTGAGAATATTGGTGTGATTGCTCTGGTCCATCACAAGTATGAGATCTACTTCTTCAAAGTGGTTTTCCGAAAATTGGCGGGCAGAGTGCGAGTACGTATATCCCGCTTGCTTCCATGTCAGCTCAGATAATTGATGAGCCCCTTCACCTACATGCCACGCAGATGTTCCACTACTAGTTACGAGAATTGATGGGGATTCAATTTCTTTTGCACGGTTTGCCAGGACCGCCGCGGCCATAGGCGAACGACAGATGTTGCCAAGACAGACCATCTCAATCCGAATGAGATCTCGATTGCGAAGTGATTGAAGGTATGAATTCACTCAGCAATACTAAGGCCATGGCTTCCACCTTTGTCTATCCTCCTCCGACAGATGGCAAGCCCTTTCGACTCAATATGGGGCTGCGCTCGCTCGAGCCAGCACAGTGGCTTGAAGGCGGCAACGACCTCAACTCGCAAATCGAAGAACGGATTGAGTTAGCTCTCAATGTGCCAGATGTGGTCTATCAAGAGCTACCTGGTTATCACTCCGCAGTGCAGGAATTACTTTCTCTGATTGTTGAAAACCTAAAAGAGTTTCACTCGGACTCTTATCGAGTATCAGAAACATCTATTACCCATTTAGCTACCAATAAATCAGTTTCAATCACAGGTAGCGACGCCCTTTTACAGGTTGCATCCATCATTGGTGAAGATCTTGTGGTGCTTGCCCGTGATGAAGATGAGTGGAAGATAGTTGCAGGTGCGGTGATTTTTCCTTCGCGTTGGAAATTATCGGAGAAGATTGGAAAAGGGATGGATGCGGTTCACGCGCCTGTTCCCGGTTATGAATCAGCACTTGCTCCATATATGACCGCCACCTTCGACAAAATTTCATTCAAACGTCAAGTCTGGCGTAAGAATTGGTCACTTCACAGCACTGAAGATTTGCATCAACCAACATCTATTCACCTTCCGGTTAATCCATCTGATTTTTGGTGGCGCACTGAACGGCAAACCCTTACCCGCTCACGTGATGGGAAATATCTCTTCTTCACCATCAGGAATCGGGCCGAGCCACTAGCTTGGATTAAAAGTGATCCACAATCGGCTGCCCTCTTTGCAGAGACGCTGGCCAGCTTTGCCCCTGAAACCATTGAGTACAAGGGTTTGGTGAAGGATCACCAATTAATCATTAACTACCTCCGAGATCAGAAGTAAGGTATTCACATGGCTATCAAAAAGAGCGAACGCGGCGAATCTGCACTCATCGTTATCGATGTTCAAGTAAATGTTGTGAAGGATGCATTTATGCGCGATGAGAAAGTTGCCAATATGGCGACAGCTGTAGCAAAAGCTCGGGCAGCTTCAATTCCTGTTATCTGGGTGCGCCACTCTGCTGAAGATCTACCGCTTGGAACAGATGGTTGGCAGATTGTTCCCGAGCTGCTGCCATTGCCGGGCGAACCAATTATTGAGAAGAAATACCGCAGTTCATTTGTTGAAACCAATTTAGAAGAGGTCCTTGCTAACTTAAAGGTAAGCCACTTATATATCTGTGGCGCAGAGACAAATAACTGTGTCCGTCATACTTCAATGGCTGCGCTCGAGTTTGGATACGACATGACACTTATTGAAGATGCCCACACGACTACAAGTTTTGAATGGGACGGGTTTGTGATGGATGCCGCCCGCACTATCGATGAGCAGAATACAAATTTCATTGGTTATCGCCTGCCATCATGTAGCGCAGATATCAAAATGGTGAGCGAACTCTGGAATTAACGGTGGTGTCCGCGTTCATTAAATGATCGAAGAGCGCGTAGGCCATCGGATGGCCAGATTGAAATAGTAGAGATCGAACATGGGGTTGCATCCATATGGAAGACGCCATCGTTGGGTCCGCCAATTACCAAGTTTGCCGCTGACTTAATTACGCCGTTATGAGTTACAACCACCACGCTCTTACCGGGATATTCAGCGGCTAATTTTTCTAGCGCAGCATCTACACGAGAACGCGCTTCATCATAAGACTCTCCCCCGCCTGGGCGATAAGCCGAAGAATCAAGCCAGGCCTGATAATCATCAGGGTTCTCAGCTTTTACCTCCTCGATTGATTTTCCATCCCATGAACCGAAAGAGAGTTCGTACCAATCCTTATCTTCAATGACATCAAGCCCCGTTGCGCGAGCAATCGCCGCAGCTGTCTCTAGCGTTCTACGAAGTGGAGATGCAATCAGAAAATCAGGCTTTAGCTTTGCCACTTCTGCCGCAACACGTTCTGCTTGTGCCAAGCCATCCGTAGTTAATTCTGGATCTAAGGGGCCAGTGCCAGAAAACTTTCGAGTTGGCGTAAGTATTGTTTCGCCATGGCGGATAAAGTGAATTGTTGTGGGAACTTCGTCACTACGTAAGCGATCAGTGAGGTAATTTTCCTGAATCACCGCAGCCGGCTTATGAGCACTTTCGCCATCTAGCGCTTTATTGGCCAAGCGATCTGCATGTGAATTCTCATCCCGCGGAATCCATTTATATGTAATGAGTAAAGGGTTATGAGCATCGCGGCATTGCTTAGCGAGCACTCGCATATCTGCATGCTTTATCTGCCAACGGCCTGACATCTGCTCGACTACGAGTTTTGAATCCATAGCGACTTCCACAGTTGCTTCTGGATCTAATTGATGGATGTGCGAGAGACCTGCGAGTAATCCACTGTATTCGGCAACATTGTTTGTCGCGATACCGATAACATCGAAGAGCTCGGCAAGAATTTTCCCGTTTTCGCTGACCACTGCCCCATAACCTGCTGGCCCTGGATTTCCCCGAGAACCACCATCGGCGGTGAGCTTAAATGAACGTGCCATTGAGTTTAGCCACGTACCAAGATGCAACGGCATTGTTCGCAACGAACAACTTCTTCCGCAGGAAGGGTCGCGATTCGAGATAGTTCGGTTGCATTGATAGTCAGGTGACAACCCTTGCATTCATTTCCGACCAACATCGCAGCGCCATTTCCATTGTTATCTGAAGCCTGCTTAAGATAAAGATCCTTTAAATCCTGGGCAATTGGAGCCACGATAGCTGCACGCTTTTCGGCGAGAGTCGCTCGCTCTGTAAATATAACTGTCAGGGCATTTTCGCGTTGAATTTCTAGGTCAGCAATCTCCACTGCAAATTTCTCTTCCTCGGCAGTGAGTTCGTTGATGCGATTTGTAATGCCTTCAACCTGCACCATGATGGTGAGTTCGACCTCTTCCAGATCAGCTCGTCGCTGCCCCAAGGTAACCAGTTCGTGCTGAGTCTGCTCGAGCTCTTTTGGAGTTCCGGTTCCAGAATTAAGACGTGCCTCATCGCGTTGAATGCGAGTAATAATCTGCTCGACATCACCTTCTGCGCGAGAAAGTTCGCGCTTTACATCGGTGCGCTCTGTCTCAGCTGCGACTCGAAGATCGCGAATATTGTTTCGCTTGATAACAGTGGAGTTAAGTGAGATGGTCTCAGGAAGATTGGCTTCCTTTTTTGCGAGAGTGGCTAACTGATCATCTAGCAGCTGGACTTCAAGGATTGCTTGCTGGTCGCTATGGGAGGCCTTCATGAAATTATTTCCTGACCGTACTTGAAGTAAATCGCGAGTATGAGCACTGCATATGTAAGTGTGTAGATAACTCGACCCCAACCACGGTCAAGAAAATTAACTATTCGCTGGTGGCGTTCATCAGAAAGATTCCAGATATTTTCCATCAAGACAATTCTGGTGATTGTTGAAAAGACCGTGACGGTAGAGATTGTGACAAGTAGGCACCAAGGGCAGAGCGCATGAATCACAAAGAGTGATTGAGAGAGCAGCCAAAATGCAAAGAGCAGTCCGAGGCCGTATCCAATGTGAGCCACACGCATAAAGATTCGTGGGAACGCAACCAAGCCAAGACCTGCGATCGCGATTGTCATCACAATCGGTTCGAGCATCAGTCCGATAAATGAATTTGGAAATCCAAGGAGAGTCGATTGCCAGGACTTTGCAACTTTTCCGCAAGAAATAACGGCATTGATATCGCATGAAAGTTTGCTCGTTGGGGTCTCGGCTAACTTAATTGCATCGTAAGAAAGGACCAAAGATGCAATCAGGCTGAGGGATGATGAAACCAGCATCGCCCAATAAGTCTTACGATAAACGCGAAGGCGCTCGACAGTACTTGTTTCAGATACTGGGCTGGTTTCAGACATGCGAAGAGTTTACCGCCTTTCGCAATAAGTGAAGTTATGCATCAAAGTGAAGTTAAGTGAGGCATAGAGCCGTTGGGCGCTGATATTTGAATGTCTCACGCCAAGGCAGAGAAGATCAACCCCCATATCGTGACCGGCAATCAAGGTTTCTCTCATCAATTTCTTGCCGAAACCTTTTCCTCGGTAATCGCTATGAGTAGCAACAGATGAAATCATCAACTTACCTGACTGCCATTTACAGATTGCAGCGACCCCAACTAATTCTTGACCCTCGCGAAGGATGATCCATCTTTGAATTTCGTCATTACCAGGATAGACAGACGACTCGGGCGCATGAAGATCGAGAAATGACTTAATCTCTTCATCTGTGGCTGTATCAATATTCTGCAAAGTTCCTGAAATCGTGGGTGCCCAATAGCAATCCCACCTTGCCACAACTTTGCAGTCATCTGGCATGAATTCGATTCCAGAGCTCTCCATCGAAAAGCTCTTCCACTCAGCAGGTATCGCTGGTGAAGTGCCGATAGCAATTCCGTAGATGCCTTTATCTTCGCGACTGATGATGAGATTTCCCGTGCTATCAATTTCGGCGCTAACAAATTTGCTCTGCGGTACCCAAGTATCAAAAAATGGCGATTCCGGAAATTTAGTGCGATATGCAGATTGTGCTTCTTCGAAATTTAACTTCATTATGAGAGAGCACGTAAGACGCAGAACTCATTACCTTCAGGGTCAGCCATCACAATCCAGGTAGCTTTAGGCTCGTTGCTTTGACCGATTTCTATCTGCTTTGCACCGAGTGCTTCTAGCCGTGCCACCTCTGCAGCTTGAACGAGTGGACGAAGATCGAAGTGGAGTCGATTCTTGACGACCTTCTCATCTGGAACTTTAAGAAAGAGAATATCTGGAATGCGACCAACTTCAGGACTTCCGTCGAGAAGTTCAATCACAATGCCATCATCATCGGCTTCGGTGATCCGCCAATCTAAAGCGGCTGCCCAAAAGTCAGCAACTAACTTAGGGTTGTGAACATCTACGGTGATGCACTGCAGTCTTAGGCCGATTGTCATGAGTAAATTCTAACTTGCAGAGAGTGGCAAGCGCACGTATCGGTAGATTGACCATTCATCGCATGCCGCATGTTCAATCTATTTACTACCATGTCCACATGCGTAAGTTTTCGATTTTTGCCGCTATTGCAACCCTTGCCACCTCTACTTTGCAAGGGGCGGTGGCGGCCGATGTAATGGGCGTTGGAAATCTCGATATTGCTGCAGTTTACGCCCTCGACAAGTGTTCAACTGCGACCCAACTCGACTGTATCGAATCTATCGGTTTATTGGCAGATAATGGGACCTACACAAATGCAACTCTCATTAAGTCAGATCTCATCAATACTTATGTCGATTCCAATGGAAATACTATTTACAACGGCTCTACAGTATGGAGCGCTTCAGGAAAAGAAATTTCTCTTCATGCAACTCTTGATACCCCGCAACACATACTTTGGAAGAACTCTTCGACCGATTTTCAATACGGAGCAGCACTTAGAATTTCGGTAGGCGTGGCAGATCCTTTAGAAACAAAGGTTCGGATGAAGGTGCGGACGAGTTGGTTAAGACCGCAAAGTGTTCAAGTAAAACTTAATGACTCAAACTTTGCCGACGAGATTATTCCCGGTGGACATCGCTGGACTTTTGAAGGTAAAGGCTTGCCTCACTCCAGTTATGACTACTCAAAAAGTTCTGTCGATAGAACTGGAATGCAGAAGGCAGATTATGACGCAGTTCTCTTTGACATTTTTATTCATCACGCTGGTATAGATGCAGCACATAGTTTTTGGCCTCCAATCTGCGCTGATCAGGGCTATACGGTTCAATCTAACAATACAAACGAAACCGGTGAACCCAGTTGGAATGCCAGCGAGCAGACTTTGCAATTTGGAGTATTTGCGCCGCACTTCACAGCAACCGGCGCGCTAAATTCTGGATACTTTAAATTCTGGACAACCGATAAATTTCTCAACTGTAAATTTCCAACAAATACTCTTTCCAAATCTCCAAATTTGGCAGTCCAAATTCTGTATGAGGATGGAACAGAGGCGGTAGCGACGACTCAAGTTACCCATGCCAATGGAAAGATTTCTGTGGTCGCCGCCGGCTTCCACTTCTCTTCTCCTAAAATTGTTATTAAACCTGCAGCTTCTCAAGTAGTTGAACCAACGGTTGAGCCAACGGTCGCGCCTAAAGTTACGCAAATTGTTAAGTCAATTAAGTGCAAGAAAGGTAAGACCATCAAAGTTATAACTGGGAAAAATCCAGTGTGCCCTCCCGGATATAAGAAAGCGAGTTAGCTCTCTCGCGAGAATGCGGCCGCTCTTCTAATCTGATCATCAGTCAAGGTGATACCGGTATAAAGCTCAAATTGAATAGCGGCTTGCAATGCCATTATTTCAAGCCCGGTGATAACTACTTTGTTATGTGCGACTCCTAATTTCAGGAGTGGAGTTTCGGCTGGTATCGCAATCACATCAAATGCAACATCTGCACCCTCGACTAGTTTCTCTGGAAAAGAGAGTTGGCCATCATTGCCACCTGCCATTCCAATCGGAGTGACGTTGACGAGTATTTGAAAACCTGCCACGGAATCTAGAGCAGACTCGCTTTTCCAATTAAATCCGTACTTCTCCGCCAGCGCCTTCCCGGTTACTTCATTTCGAGATAGAACTGTTAAATCTGTAAATCCAGAGTCACGAAATGCTGCAACTACAGCCTTTGCCATTCCGCCAGAACCTCTCACCAAAACTGAAGAGCTTTTATCTACCTCATGAGATTTCAAAACATCAGCCACTGCTTGATAATCAGTATTGTAGGCCTTGAGATATCCATCGGTATTGACGATTGTATTTACTGATTCGATTGCACTAGCTGAAGCATCTAGTTCATCCATAAATGGAATTACCGCCTCTTTATGTGGCATAGATACAGCTGCGCCGCGAATCTTGAGGGCACGAATGCCGCGGACAGCGCCTTCTGCATCTTCGACCGCAAAGCCCTTATATATAAAGTTAAGACCAAGTTCCTCGTAAAGGAAATTATGAAAACGAGTACCAATATTGCTGGGACGAGCCGATATTGAGATGCAGAGCTGCATATCTTTATTAAGAATTGGCAACGGAAAAACCTTTCATAACTTCAACAGCAAAGAGGTGATCTTCTACTTGCGGCAAACCACTTATAAGTAAGACTCCCCTGAAATGTCCATCAGTTGTTAAAAGCGGAAATCCACCACCGTGAATTGCATGAGTCTCATCGACCACACCGTGAAGTGTGTGCCAATCGCTCTCTTCTTCTTCGGCCTTTACTCGTTCATACATAGTCGAGTGGTGAGTTAAATTCACGACATTAGATTTGCGAGTAATCCAACCCGCATGTTCATCACTTGCCCCGGGAAGTGGCCGGCGAAATACTTCAGTGCCATCAAGTTCTATCGCAATGGTGATGGGGAGCTCACGAGAAGTGCCGAGGTTTGCCGCACGCTCTCCAATTGCTAATGCAATATCGAGATCAAGTGATTCAAGCGCAGTAGATGCTTCGTGCTCGAGCAGTTCAACGCTACTGAAATTACCGGTGGTCTCCATGCGGTCGAGCCTACTTTGAAATCTCGCTATTGAATATAAGGGCGTAGCTCAACTTTGCGATTGCAAGCAAGAGAACCTTCGAGCGCCAATTGATGTGCAGCTTCATCTGAAGTTGCTTCAACCAGCCAAAATCCACTGTAGTACTCCGGCGCATTAAAAAGTGAGCCAGATTTTACTTCGCCCTTATTCGCGCGGTTATCGATCAGAGTTGCATTGCCTGCCGCCTGAATACCAGCTGCTGTGATCCAGTGGCCATTTGCTTGCAGCTTCTCATTAAAGGCATCAATATGCTTCATTTCATCAGCATTTGCAGGATTACCGGGACCATCGATGACAAAGATTACGTAGCGCATATTGAAATTTTACATTGCATCGAACCCCAAATCGAATCTTGGCAAGCAAACTGATAGCGTTTTCTTATGGCGACTCTCAAAGCACTTCTTGCATCGCCAGACCAATCTGTGCGGCTTAAAGCCGCCCTAGCTGCTGGAACTTACCCCGAGCCAGAATTTATTGATGTGCTTGTATCTCAATGCGCACACGAACTTGACTTCTTTGTGCGAGACACTCTTTCTTGGGCGCTTTTAAGAAATGAAATTCCTAAAGTGATTGAGCGGCTAAAGCCAGAATTAGTATCTGAAAATCCGCAAGCGAAGAGCCAGGCTCTACATACCCTTACCAAGATTGGCGATAAGAAGTATTACTCGCTTGTTACCCATGAACATCTCTATGACTCAAACGACAAAGTTGCCTCAACAGCATGGCGTACCGCCTCAGTACTAGTTCCAGCAAACGAGGTCAAAGCCCTGACCGAGATTTTGATCTCTCAGCTAGGTCGCGGTGACTCTGATCTTCAATTTGATTTGACTAGATTCCTCTGCGCTCTCGGAGATTCGATCATTGAGCCGTTGAGCGAGGCAGCAAAGTCATCCCGAGAGGAAATCCGGATGCACGCGGAATTTACGAAATTGAGATATCAAGAGATGAAACTGGAGAGTGAGACGAAAAGAACTGTGGGCGGCGAGGGTTTCGAACCCCCGACATCCTCGGTGTAAACGAGGCGCTCTACCACTGAGCTAGCCACCCGGCTTTGTACTACTGGCGCATACTACACTGAAACCATGGCACTCTTTCAAATGCAGATTTCACTTCCAGACCGTCCCGGCTCACTCGGCGCAATTGCTTCGGCGATAGGTGCAGCCGGCTGCGATATCCGTAGCCTCGTTGTGATGAAATCAGAAGATGGCAAGGGTTATGACGATATTACTGTCGCGGTGCCAGGAACTGATCCATCAGATCTTGTTAACGTCCTCAACTCCATCGGCGGAGTCGACGTAATTGCAATTACGCCACTCTAGATTAATTTGCCCTCGTTAAATTAAAGGGCAGCGAGCGCTGCTTTGTAATCATCATTGCTGCGCGCATCGCCAAGGCCATTAACAACGCTCCAGCGAATGATTCCCTCTTTATCAATTACAAATGTTCCACGTACTGCACATCCGCGCGCCTCATCAAAAATTCCATATGAAGTTGCAACGGCGCCATGCGGCCAGAAGTCAGAGAGCATTGGGAATGTGTATCCCTCTTGCTCAGCGAAGATTCGTTGCGAATACATTGAATCGCATGAGACAGCCAAGAGTTCGACATTTTCGTTGTGGAATGAAGATAGATCATCGCGCATTGCGCAGAGTTCGCCGGTGCATGTACCAGTAAATGCGAATGGGATAAAGAGAAGAACTACATTCTTCTTACCTTTAAATGACGAGAGTGAGACCTTGTTGCCATTCTGATCATTGAGTTCGAAATCTGGGGCTGCAGTTCCAATTGAAAGTGTCATAGGAGCACAATATCTCAGATTTTAAAGTGTGAAGATTGAGAAATTATCTCTTAACGCTCTTTCTCGCCACCAGATGGGTTGCGCTCCAATCAGGAGCAACTGCAAGAATTGAAGTTTGTGCCAAGCCCACATTTGGTGCCGCATCTTGAATATCACTCGGCTCAACATGTCCGTCACGTCCAGCTTTTGGTGTCAGGATCCAGATAGAACCTGATTCAGAGAGAAAGGTGAGTGCATCGACTAATTCATCTTCGAGTTCGCCATCACCGTCACGCCACCAGATGATGACTGCATCAATTACTTCATTGGTCTCATCTTCGACAAACTCAGTCCCGGTAATGGATCTGATTGCTGAACGCAGAGGTTCATCGCAATCCGGTCCACGCCCGATTTCCAGTACTAGATCTCCTGGCTCAAAGCCCATTCGCGCTGCCACGGGCTAAGTCCATTAGATACTGACCAGTTTGGCAATAGGCACGGCTAGGTAATGGGATTCACGCCTCATGATTTTGCCTCGAGCGCCCATTTAGCGCGAGAATAGGCTCCATGAGCGAATTCCAGGGCCACGCGGATTACCTACTCAATCAATTGGTGGATACAGATCCATCCGAGACTCTCGAATGGCAGCAATCACTTGATGCAGCCTTAGAGGCAGCTGGCCCAGTCCGTGCTCGCTTCTTGATGCTCGCACTTTTACGTCGTGCGCACGAACGCAATGTTCCAATCTCAGATCTTCGAACAACCGATTACATCAACACCATTACTCCTGAAGCAGAGCCACAGTTCCCTGGTGATGAAGATATCGAGCGCCGAATTCGTTCCTACGTTCGCTGGAACGCAGCGATGTTGGTACACCGTGCACAGCGTCCTGGTATCGGAGTTGGTGGACACATCTCTACCTATGCATCATCTGCATCTTTATACGAAGTTGGTTTTAACCACTTCTTCCGCGGACAAGATCACCCAGGCGGCGGAGATCAAATCTTCTTCCAAGGACATGCAAGCCCTGGAATGTATTCACGCGCATTCCTGGAAGGAAGTTTTACCGAGCATCAACTCGATGGCTTCCGTCAAGAACTTTCACATCAAGGCGGCGGACTCTCCTCTTATCCGCACCCACGTTTAATGCCGGACTTCTGGCAATTCCCAACAGTCTCAATGGGTATTGGTCCACTGAATGCGATTTACCAAGCTCGCTACAACCGTTACTTACATAACCGTGGAATCAAAGACACATCAGATCAAAATGTCTGGGCATTCCTTGGCGATGGTGAAATGGATGAGGTCGACACTCTCGGAGCAATCGGTCTTGCATCACGTGAGAAACTCGATAACTTAACTTTCGTTGTTAACTGTAACTTGCAGCGTCTTGATGGCCCGGTTCGCGGAAATGGCAAGATTATTCAAGAGCTCGAATCAATCTTCGGTGGTGCCGGATGGAATGTCATCAAAGTTGTATGGGGTCGCGGTTGGGATCCACTTCTCGCCCAAGACCGCGAAGGCGCACTCGTAAATATCATGAACACAACTCTTGATGGTGATTATCAGACATTTAAGGCTGAATCAGGTGCCTATGTCCGCGAACACTTCTTTGGCAAGGATCCAAGAACTGCAGCGATGGTTGCTAATTACTCTGATGACGACATCTGGAACCTCAAGCGCGGTGGACACGATTACCGCAAGCTCTACGCTGCTTATTTAGCTGCAACACAGAAGAACGGAAAGCCAACTGTCATTCTTGCAAAGACAGTTAAGGGCTGGACACTTGGTTCGCACTTCGAGGCACGTAACTCAACACACCAGATGAAGAAGATGACACTTGAAGACATCACCGAATTCCGTGATCGGCTTCAGATTCCACTTCCTGATAGTGCGCTTGATAAGTACACACCTTCATACTTCAAGCCTGCAGCAGATTCAGTAGAGGCGAAGTACTTGGCAGAACGCCGCGCAGAACTTGGTGGCACACTTCCTCGTCGCCGTTCTGTTTCAAAGCCACTACCTGCTCCAGCTGACTCTGTTTACGATTCAGTTCGTCGCGGCTCAGGTCAGCAAGAAGTTGCAACAACGATGGCATTTGTCCGTATGTTGAAAGATCTTGTGAAGGATGAAGGAATCGGAAAGCGCATCGTTCCAATCATTCCTGATGAGGCCCGTACATTCGGCCTTGATTCATTGTTCCCATCACTCAAGATTTATTCACCACATGGTCAGCAGTACACATCAGTTGACCGCGAACTCATCTTGTCCTACAAGGAATCAACCTCTGGTCAGATTCTCCACGAAGGTATCAATGAGGCCGGTTCTGTTGCTTCATTTACCGCAGTCGGTTCTTCTTACTCCACTCATGATGAGCCAATGATTCCGATTTACATCTTCTACTCAATGTTTGGATTCCAACGAACCGGAGATGCATTCTGGGCGGCATCAGATCAGATGGTCCGTGGCTTTGTACTTGGTGCAACTGCAGGTCGCACAACTCTCAATGGCGAAGGTTTGCAGCATGAGGATGGACACTCTCATCTACTTGCTTCCACCAACCCAGCAGTCGTTTCATACGATCCTGCCTATGCATACGAAATCGGCCATATCTTTAAAGATGGTCTCAAGCGTATGTATGGCGAGCAGAGCGAGAATATTTACTACTACCTGACTATCTACAACGAGCCATATCAGCAGCCGGCCGAGCCAGCTAACCTCGATGTTGATGGTCTGCTTCGTGGAATGTACCTTCTTAAGCCAGGTGAGAAGCAGCGTAAGAAGAGCGCGCAGATTCTCGCCTCTGGCGTCGGTGTTAATTGGGCCCTAAAGGCGCAAGAGTTGCTGCAGAAAGATTGGGGCGTCTCTGCCTCTGTCTGGTCAGTTACTTCATGGAATGAGCTTCGCCGTGACGGTCTAGAGGTAGATAGCCATAACTTGCTTAATCCAAGTAACAAGAAGAAGGCTTACATCTCTCAGAAACTCAAGGGCACAGAAGGTCCTGTCATTGCTGTCTCTGACTTCATGCGAGCAGTGCAAGATCAGATTGCTCCTTGGGTACCAAATGAATTCTACGCGCTCGGCACAGATGGCTTTGGTTTATCTGATACTCGTGGCGCACTTCGTCGACACTTCAAGGTCGATGCAGAATCCATCACAGTTGCAACACTTGCACGTTTAGCTGCAAGCGGTGATGTAAAGGAATCTCTTGTTACAGATGCCATTAACAAGTACCGTATCTTCGACGTCACAGCTGCAGAAGCTGGCAACACTGAAGGATCAGGCTGATTAATCGAATTCCAGTTACAGATATCTCCCCCGCAACTTTCTTCGGGGGAGAATTTGTACCGGTCAAAGCGATACCTGGTGAGAGTTTTCCAGTCAGTGCAACGATTTTCCGCGATGGCCATGATGCACTTGGCGCCGATGTAGTTCTCTTTAACTCCGCCGGTAAAGAGATATCTCGCGCAATCATGCACGAGCTGTGGCAAGGCGGTGATCGTTACTCAGCTGAAATCACAATCCCTGATCGCGGTGACTTCACTTACGCCATCGAAAGTTACGACCATCCATTAGCGACCTGGCTCCATGATGCTGAAATTAAAATAGCTGCCGATATTGATGCCGAACTCATGTGCGATATTGGAATCAGCTTGATTGAGGAAATTCTTGAAAATAACTCATCTGCCAAATCTCTCTTTAAGCCAGCTCTAGTTGCACTGAAAGATAAGAAACTCGCACCGCTTAACCGCTTTGGAATTGCAACCACTTCAGAGATTCGAACTTACTTTCTTGCGCACCCAATTCGCCGCCTATCTTCGCAGAGCGAGAAGTATCCAGTTCGAGCCGATCACACCCGTTCGCTTGTTGGATCTTGGTATGAATTTTTCCCACGGAGCGAGGGCGCAGTTGCCAATGCCGATGGCAGCATCACGAGCGGCACCTTTAAGAGCGCAGCGCTTCGCATTCCAGCAGTTGCAGCGATGGGCTTTGACATTCTCTATCTCCCTCCCATTCATCCCATCGGAATTTCGCATCGCAAGGGAGCTAATAACTCACTGACTCCTACTGCTTCAGATCCTGGCGTTCCATGGGCAATCGGAAGCGCTGATGGCGGCCATATGGCAATCAATCCAGCACTTGGCACGATGAAAGATTTTGAAGATTTTCTCGCTGTTGCAAAGAAGAACAAAATTGAAGTTGCGCTCGACTTTGCATTGCAAGCATCACCAGATCACCCATGGGTAAAAGAACATCCAGAGTTCTTTACCCGGCGTCTCGACGGCACGATTGCTTATGCAGAGAATCCACCTAAGAAGTATCAAGATATCTATCCCATCAATTTTGATAATGATTACAAAGCAATTTTAGACGAGTCATTGAAAACCTTGCGATTCTGGATTGCTAAGGGAGTATCTATTTTCCGTGTCGATAATCCCCATACCAAGCCGGTTCATTTTTGGGCAGATGTTATGAATGCAATTCGGATTGAATCCCCCGATGTCATCTTCTTAGCTGAAGCATTTACAAAGGCTCCCATGATGCATGCACTAGGAAAGGCAGGCTTTCATCAGTCTTACACCTACTTCACATGGCGAACTTCAAAGCAAGAGTTAATCCAATATGGTGAAGAAGTTGCGCATCAGACATCAGCCTTCTTCCGTCCAAATTTCTGGGTTAATACCCCCGATATAAATCCATTCCATTTACAAAGTGGCAATCCAGCAATTTTTGCAATTCGAGCGGCCCTTGCATCGACACTTACTCCATCATGGGGAATGTATGCCGGTTACGAGTTATTTGAGCATCGCCGATTTAAAGATGGCGGTGAGGAGTACTTAGACTCCGAGAAGTATGAGATCAAAGTGCGAGATTGGGCTGGAGCCGAGAAGAAGCAGCTATCTCTAGCTCCATTTATCTCAGTCTTGAACAAGATACGTCGCGAGAATATAGCTCTCCAGCGCCTCAGAAATTTGAGATTCCATCACTGCGACAACGATCAGATTCTTGCTTATTCCAAGCGAGAGGGAGATAACCTCCTTCTTATTGTCGTAAATCTCGACCCAAACTTTGCGCAAGAGACCACCATTCGATGGGACCTCAATTCACTCGGAATTACTGCTGACCACTTTGAGGTCACCGATCTGATTGATTCGGCCACATATCAATGGAGTAAAGAGACATATGTACGTCTTGATCCAACAAGGTTATCTGGCAAAGTCATTCACATTGCGAAGGTAAAGCTTTAGAATTAAGGCATGAGTTTTCTTTCGAAGTTATTTAAAGGTAAAACTTCTGAAGCAAACCATCGACCAGTAGGTTTTCTTAATCCATATTCAACGCTCGGAGAACTCGACTTTCACCTATTCAGCGAGGGTAGGCATGAAAAGTTATGGAACGCCATCGGCGCTCATGTCTTACGTGATGCGCAAGGCTCACTTATCGGAACTGCTTTCTCAGTCTGGGCTCCTAATGCGCAATCAGTAAGTTTGATTGGTGACTTTAACTTCTGGGATAAATCCACCAATCCAATGGTGCGGCAGGGATCAACCGGCATTTGGGAGCTCTTTCTTCCTGAAATAGGTGCCGGCGAAAAATATAAATTTGCAATTCGCAGTGCATCTGGAACTTGGGTCGATCATGCAGATCCTTTGGCCCGCCAGACTGAATGTCCACCACTTACCGCATCTATCGTCAACGAAAGTTCGTATAACTGGAACGATCAAAGTTGGATGAGAGAGCGAGCAGAGTTTCAACCATGGCGCTCCCCCGTCTCTGTCTACGAGGTTCACTTAGGATCTTGGAAGCTAGGTCTTTCATATCGTGAACTTGCAACCGAACTCGTCAACTATGTAACTTCGTCTGGCTTCACCCACGTTGAATTTCTTCCTGTGACAGAGCATCCATATGGACCATCTTGGGGTTATCAAGTCACATCCTTCTTTGCGCCAACAGCTCGTTTTGGCTCGCCAGATGATTTCCGGTTCTTGGTTGATGCACTTCACCAAGCTGGAATCGGAGTCATTCTCGATTGGGTACCTGCACATTTTCCGAAAGATGAATGGGCACTCGCACGATTTGATGGAACTGCACTCTATGAGCATGAGGATCCACGTCTTGGCGAGCATCCTGACTGGGGCACGCTCATCTTCAACTTCGGTCGCAATGAGATCCGCAACTTTCTAGTGGCAAGTGCGCTCTATTGGTTAGAAGAGTTTCATATCGATGGCCTTCGAGTCGATGCCGTGGCATCAATGCTCTACCTCGATTATTCGCGAAAAGAAGGTGAATGGCTTCCTAACCGATTTGGTGGACGTGAAAATCTAGAGGCCGTTCAACTCTTACAAGAGGCTACATCTACTGCTTATAAATCACATCCGGGCATCATGATGATTGCCGAAGAATCTACCGCCTGGCCTGGTGTCACGCGCGATACTTCAAGCAACGGATTGGGTTTTGGATTTAAGTGGAATATGGGATGGATGCACGACACTTTGGAATACCTCCAACACGAGCCGGTACACCGCGCTTATCACCATGATGAGATTACATTCTCGATTCTCTATGCCTGGTCTGAAAACTTTATGCTTCCGCTTTCACACGATGAAGTTGTCCATGGAAAAGGTTCACTTGTAAATAAATTCCCTGGAGATCGTTGGCAGAAACTTGCAACTTTACGTGCGCTCTACGGCTTTATGTGGGCACACCCTGGCAAGAAGCTTCTATTTATGGGTCAAGAATTCGCACAAAATGATGAGTGGAGCCAAGAGGCAGGACTTCAATGGCACCTCACCGAGTATGCAGAACATACTGGCGTGCAGAGCGCCTTGGCAGATCTCAACTCTCATTACAAACGTCATCCTGCGCTATGGGAGAAAGACACCAATCCAGAAGGATTCCAGTGGATCGTTGGAGACGATGCCACAAACAACATCATTGCATTTACTAGGTTCTCTGATGCCGGATATCCATTGGTCTGCGTGACTAACTTCTCGCCGGTGCCACAAGAGTTCTACTCATTACGTATGCCAACAGCAGGTGTCTGGCGCGAAACCATCAACACCGACAATCTCAAATATGGTGGAAGTGGAATAACCAACGATTCATTTGCGGTAGATGTAGATACTGATCTCTACATAACATTGCGGGTCCCGCCACTTGCGACAATCTGGTTTGAGCGAGCTTAAATCCTTTTACATCATATTTTGGCAAGATAATTAAAAGAGTGCGTTTGCTAATGCTGCTCGCGCCTTAATGACACGAGGATCTGCTGGATCTACGAGTGCGAAGAGTTCGAGCAAGCGCTCTTTAATTATCTTCTGCTCAGGACCAGTTAAGACTGAAATTAAATCGAGTAAACGTTTAAATCCAGGTTCGAGATATCCACCCATGATTTCTACATCGGCGCATTGCATCTGAAGTGCTACATCATCAGGAGCTTCGATTGCTCGCTTCATTACATCTGCGGCATCGAGACCATCGGTGCGGATTAATAGTTGAACTTGGGCTAATCCAACTTTTCCATAAATATCATTTGGCTTGCGGGCAAGAAGTGCACGATAGGAAATTTCTGCTGCTGCATAATCACCGCGGTCAAGTGCGGCTAGTGCCTCTTCCTCTTCTGGCTCTGCTTGTTCTACTGGAGCTTCACCAATACCTTGCTGCGCAGCTAATGTAAGAATCTTTGTAATAACCTCTCGCAATTGCGTTTCATTGAGCGCTTGCTCTACAAATGGAATCGGTTGCTCTGCGATGAAGACCAAGCCATAGGGAATAGTCCGAGTCTGAAGAGCTTGTGCGACCTGAGGTTGTTCATCAATATTGACCCTTGCCAGAACCCAAGTGCCACCATCGGCGAGAGCCAATCTTCCAAGCGAGTGAAGCATCTCTACAGATTCAGGAGATCGGGCTGACCAGCAGAGAACAACGACTGGCTTCTGTGCAGACATAGGAAGAAACTCTTCAGTGAGATTCTTTGCTGTGACTTCGAGGCCCGGCATCGGCGCTGAAGTATCAACCGCCGGTTTGCCGAGATTACTTAAATCATATGCCCGTCCAAAATTCGGTGGCAATGTCATGATGCGTTTACCTCCGAAATATCAACGCCAGAATCTCGACGGAATGGCAGGATTTCATCAACATAGGATTGGGCTGCAAATTCAAGACCAACATCATGGCCAGCTTTTTCACTTAAATACCAACGATGTTCAAGCGTTTCATGGAAGAACTGAGCAACTTCAATGCGCCCTTGAAGTTCGGCTGGAATTAACGCAACTGTAGGATTGAAAACTTCCTCTAACCAGCGCCGTGCAGAATCGTTGATTGGTGGCTTTGGTGAACTCTCTCGTCCGCGGAAGCGGTCAAAGGATGCAAGTAAACGTTTTGCTTGTAGCTCTTCGGTATCAAGTCCCATCAATTCACGTAATCGGTTCTTGTGATACCCGGCCGCAACCAACTTAGGTTGGAAAAACAATTTTCCGGTCGAATCATTACTATCTTCTAGTTGCACCGAGACTTCTTCAACTGCAAAACCTAAATCGTGTAGCTGACGCATCGCACGCTCTACTGCATGGCGATCCTTCGGGTCGAGAACTTGTCGCTCTTTTAGCGCCGCCCACAGTCTGTGATATCGCTTGATGACTGCATTACTTGCTCGGATTGGATCCATGCCCGGGTATAGAACGCCAGATAGTGAGAGATCTTCTAACTCAGCGGCCACGTTAAAATGTGCAATCTCTAAATCGTGCTCTCGTTGCCCATCACTTAAAGACTTTTGAAACTCGCCTGTTTCGGCATCGACTAAATATGCGGCATAGCCTTCTGCATCGCGGCGGAAAAGAGTGTTAGAAAGTGAGCAATCGCCCCACCAGAATCCAAGGAGATGTAACCGCACCAGCAATAGCGCCAGCGCATTGGCCATCAGAGTTACATCTTCCGCAGTGACTTCCTTGCCACTGAGCAGCACTCGGTAAGGCAGTGAGTACGGCAGGAAGCGAGTTACCAGTGCGCAGGGAAGCTCTTCATTATTGTTATCCGTACGTCCTTCAATTACCGCAATAGATTGCACACTAGGTGCATCAAGTTGCTTTAGCTCACGGAGAATCTTGTACTCGCGATTAGCAAACTCTGAGACCGTCTCTTTGACAGCGTAGACCTCTGAATCAAGGTCGTCACTGGCACGAACCAAACGCACAATGTGGCGTGAGATACCGCGCTTCTCGGCGAGTGCGGGGTCTTCTGGCCAGAGCTCAAGGCTTTGGCTCCATGGCAAGCCTGAAACGGCAGCAATCTCTTCGCCAACGCCAGTAATTTGAAGTGCCATGGGGTTATTCTCTCACTAATCGAAAAAGTTATATTTACCAACTTATAATTAACCATGACTATTTCAGAGCGTATTGGTGGCAAAGTCTCAAAGAAAGCTTCCTCAAAAGAGGCGCCAGTCACACCTAACTATGGAAGCGCCGGTGTACCAATCGATCGTGGTCATCCCTTCTACTTCGGATTCGTTGCTACCGTCGGTGCGCTATCAGCATTTGTTCTCATGCGCGCTCTTGCAAGTGCAAGTCAGGTTTTTGTTCTCATCTTGGTTGCGCTCTTTTTGGCGACTGGACTCAATCCTGCAGTTGAAGCGATCCGTCGTCGCGGTACATCTCGAACAACTGCAGTCGCAATTATTTTTGTCGGTGTCCTAATCTTTGTGGGACTTTTCATTGCACTCGTTGTCCCGCCGCTAGTTCGCCAGACAACACATCTCATTAATATTGCACCATCGTTGCTTCAAAATCTTAAAGAAAATCCAACGATTGCAGATCTTAATTCACAGTATGGATTTATTGATACTCTGCAGAAGAAGTTAAAGAGCATCACTGCCGATGGAAGCCTCATCATTACTGCATTCGGTGGAGTCATCGGTGTTGGCAAGACTGTTCTCTCTGGCACTTTCACCGCATTAACTATCTTGGTACTTACTCTCTACTTTATTACCTCACTTCCAGAGGCGACTAAAATCGGCCTAAGACTGGTGCCAGCAAGTCGACGCCCAAGAATTTCTCTACTTGTCGATGCGATCATTGCACGCGTCGGCGCATTTGTGGGCAGCCAAATCTTGGTCTCTGCCCTTGCTGCCAGCTTTATAACAATCCTCTCCTTTATTTTGGGGCTTCCATCGCCAATCGCAATCGGAATCATTGTCTTCATTTGCGGACTCGTTCCATTGATTGGACACTTCTTAGGATGCGCTGTCGTTACTTTGATTGCTGCTACCCAATCAGTAACAATCGGAGCAATTGCATTCGTGGCTTACGTGGTCTATGTACAGGTTGAAAATTACGTAGTCACTCCAAAGATTATGAAGCGTCGGTTGGCCGTACCGGGAGCGGTCACAATCATCTCCGCACTTATCGGTACATCCCTTTTGGGACTCGTCGGCGGTTTATTGGCGGTACCAGTTGCTGCATCAGTAATTTTAATTCTTGAAGAAGTTGTCTTTCCGCGGGCCGAACAGAACTAATCGCTAAATCTCGGTAGGAAGCGGCAGGCGGGACGGTGCAATAATGCGCACAATCTCGCTTAAAACGCGGTGTACGTAAGGCTCCCCAACCCAGAGATGCTTGGCGCCATCGACTGCAATAAGTTCTAATTGCGGTATTACGCTAAACCTTTTTCGGGCTTCTTCGGGCTTTAAATAATCATCATGCTCTGGAACGAGTGCGGTGATCGGGCGTCCATCTTCTGCCCAAAATTGAAGATCACTTTCTTCGACCTTCATCAAAGGCGGGCTTAATAAAATCAGACCTTTAATACGCGGATCGCGTGCGTGGCAGAGTGCAAGCTCTGTTCCAAATGACCATCCAACAATCCACAGCTCGGTTACCTGCAATACCTCAAAGCAATAATCGATGGCTGCTTGAACATCGAACTTCTCTGCTCGACCTCCGTCGTATTCACCAGTGCTTGTTCCGGCTTCACTTGTGGTGCCGCGCGTATTAAATCGAATAACAGTTACTCCAGCCATCGCAGGTAAGCGATTTGCCGCTTTCTTATAGATATGGCTATCCATCATGCCGCCGCCAGTTGGGTTGGGATGCAAGGTGAGCAATGCAGTCGTTGGGTGATCAACCGGGGCGCTGACTTCACCAACAAGACTCTGACCATCAGATGTGGTGAGGGTGAAAGGGGTGCGGATAGCTGGCAACACCGTGCTTGGTCGAATTGCTTCCGTCATAGCCGCATTCTAGTGACTACTCTTTAGCCATGGCTAAATTGAACGAAGCGACCTTTGACTCGTTAAACCCTGTAAACAGTGAGGTGGTCGGCACTTTCCCGATTCATTCCGCTGAAGATGTCTATGCTGCAGTGACGCTTGCAAGTGATGCCGCAGCTCGTTGGGCAGATCTTGGCCATAACCGTCGCCGAAAAATCTTGCTTGCATATAGCCGATTAATATTGAGCGAGATTGATTCACTTGCTGAGAAGGTAACTCTAGAAACTGGTAAGCCGCACTCAGATGCCAAATTAGAAATCACATTATCTGCCCATCACATCGCATGGGCTGCGCGAAATGCAGAACACGTTCTTAGAACCGCGCATCGCTCTCCCGGCGCATTGATGGCAAATATGTCTGCCACCGTTCAAAGAGTTCCGCTTGGAGTTGTCGGTGTCATCGGCCCTTGGAACTATCCGGTCTTTACTCCAATGGGGTCAATTGCCTATGCGCTAGCTGCCGGAAATACTGTTGTTTTTAAGCCTAGCGAATACACGCCAGGTGTTGGAGTCGCTTTAGCAGAGCTATTTGAACATGTCGCGGGAAGCTCTGAATACTTCCAAGTTGTTACAGGTTTTGCTGAAACAGGAGCAGCTCTCTGCGCTAGCGGAGTAAGGAAATTAGCTTTTACTGGATCAACAGCGACCGCAAAGAAGGTTGCAGCAATTTGCGCGCAAACTCTTACACCTATCATCGCTGAGTGCGGTGGCAAGGATCCAGTTATCGTCGCACGCGATGCGGATATTGCACGCGCTGCAGATGCCACTGTCTGGTCAGCTTTCTCCAACGCCGGTCAGACTTGTATCGGCGCCGAACGCGTTTATGTTGATGAAAATATTGCTGATGTCTTTACTGAAAAGGTGATTGCATTAGCGAAGACCATTCATCCAGGAAATCCAGAGACTGCTCAATACGGCCCAGCAACTATGCCATCTCAGTTGAAAATCATTAAATCTCATATCTCTGATGCAATCGAAAAAGGCGGCATCCCAGTTGTAGGTGGGACTCAATCAGTTGGAGATCGATTTGTTGAGCCGGTAATTCTCTTACAGGTGCCAGAAGATTCAACTGCAGTAACGGAAGAGACCTTCGGCCCTACCCTTGTGATTAACCGAGTTCCAGATATGGAGACTGCGATCCAGCTTTCAAATGCCTCACGATACGGCCTTGGCGCATCGGTCTGGTCGCGCAGACAAGGTCGTTGGATTGCATCTCAACTTCAATGTGGAATGGTCTCTATCAACTCTGTTATCTCATTTGCAGCTGTAGCTTCGGTACCGTTTGGTGGAAATAAAGATTCAGGTTACGGAAGAATCCATGGCCCAGAAGGACTACTTGAATTTACATATCCACGATCAGTTGTTCGTGCGAAATTTCAATTACCACTGCCTATTACAAGTTTTAGACGTACCTCAAAAGTGGATTCGCTCGTTGTAAAAATCTTGTCCGTCCTGCGCGGACGACTCTCTTAACCTTTAATATCGAGGTGCGTTACGCGTGCGTTCGGTATTAGGGCGACGCTTATTTCGTTTTGCCCAACATGCATTGTGCCAATGACGACGTCCATCTTCATCGCCATCAAGCCATGCAACTGTATGAGGAGTTGCCATCGGAATTAATTGATCACAACCAGGGCAGCGATAGGGCTTATTTGCAGCGGAACCTGTGAGTTTACGAACAATCCAGAGACCTTGCTCATCCTCTTCAAAACTTTGATTAGATGGGATGCCCCGCGCTTCATCATCGCCGCTGTTCTTTGGGCGACCATTCTTGGGGTGATTTCTACGCGGGCTCACAGGATTATTTTCTCGCACTTTCTCGATCTTTGTGACATCCTCACCTGTATGAAGCCAGTTATTGAGGTGAAATCCTTGCGTAAGAGTTACGGCTCACTAGAAGTCGTTAAAGGAATATCACTTGTCATCGATAGCGGTGAGATTTTCGCGATTTTGGGACCCAATGGCGCGGGCAAGACGACTACCGTAGAAATTCTCGAGGGTTTCCGCGCCGCTGACGCTGGTGAGATTTCGGTCCTCAATACAGATCCGGCAGTTAAGGGTAGTGCTGGTCTTGCATGGCGCAATCGAATTGGAATTGTCTTACAGAGTACGCAAGATACCGCCGAGCTGACTGTCCGCGAAGCTATTTCACACTTTGCTAGTTATTACTCAAATCCTCGGGAAGTCGATGAAGTAATTGCACTTGTTGGCTTGGAAGAGAAAGCTGATAATCGCGCGCGCACATTATCTGGCGGCCAACGTCGTCGACTCGATGTGGCACTTGGCATTATTGGCAGACCAGAGCTGCTCTTCTTAGACGAGCCAACAACTGGATTCGATCCCGAAGCACGTCGTGCCTTCTGGGTTCTGATAAAGAAGTTACGAAGTGAAGGCACCACAATCTTGTTGACCACTCATTATCTTGATGAGGCTGAAGCCCTTGCTGATCGCGTTGCGGTCATGAACCATGGTGAGATTCTTGAAGTTTCAACTCCGGCGCTCTTAGGTGGTCGAGCCAATTCGAAAGCAACTGTCACTTGGCGAGATGCGGGAGTCGCAAAATCAGAGGAAACGGATTCTCCGACTGAATTCGTTCAACGCCTTAGCGCGCAATTTGGTGGCGAAGTTCCAGAACTTGGCATTCACCGACCAACACTTGAAGATATCTATATCTCAATGATTGGCGCTACCCATGAATAATCAACTTCCCGGCGCTCTCGCAATTGGCGTTAAACGCGGCAAGCTAGAGATTAAGCAATTCTTCAGACAGCGTGAATCTGTAGTTTTCACACTTCTCTTTCCACTCATCCTCTTAGCAATCTTTGGCTCTGTCTTTAGTAACAAGATTGCGCCAGGAGTGAGCTTTAGCCAATACTTTGTCGCTGGAATGATTGCATCAGCCCTTGTAAATACTGGCTTTCAACAGCTTGCAATATTTATTCCGATTGAACGTGACTTAGGTGCGCTCAAACGTCTTCGTGGAACACCGATGCCGGCAGCTAGCTATTTTATTGGTAAGGCTGTTGTTGTAACTGTAAGCATGTTGCTTCAGGTTGCACTGCTGCTTATCGCTGGAGTCTTATTCTTTGGAGTCAACCTTCCAACTGCACCAAGTAAGTGGCTGACTTTTGCTGCACTTCTGATCTCTGGCTCTGTGGTCTCAACCATTCTTGGAGTTGCATTCTCAAGTGTGCCGAAGAATGCCCGTGGTGCCTCTGCAATAGTTTCACCGGTCGTCATTGTCTTGCAATTTTTTAGCGGGGTTTTCTTTATCTTCACCGATCTCCCACAGTGGATGCAGCAGGTAGCCGCAATCTTCCCCCTTAAGTGGCTCACCCAGGGAATGCGCTCTGTCTTTCTGCCAGAGTCATTTGCTACGCGTGAAATCGCCGGCAATTGGGAGACTGGGCGAACCTTTGCCATCATTGGCATATGCCTAATCGTCGGAACGGTGCTGGCAATTCGCACCTTCAAGTGGGAGCG
Source organism: Candidatus Nanopelagicaceae bacterium (assembly GCA_947454425.1). GTDB lineage: Bacteria > Actinomycetota > Actinomycetes > Nanopelagicales > Nanopelagicaceae > Planktophila. The sequence continues at coordinate 3,978 of CANGJV010000008.1, read as the reverse complement.
CGAGTAATTCAATCGCTCTCGCTCTCTCAAATGAGAAAGTTAGTCGCTCTCTGCCTAATCTTTACCCTTGCGCTCAGCGCGCCCGTAGCTAGCGCAGCATCTAAGAAGCCAACCCCAAAGGCGACGGCGAAGGTAACTGCGAAGGCAACGAAGAAACCAACTGCGAAGCCAACTGCTAAGGCGACGAGCAAAGCGAGTGCCAAGCCAACATCGAAGGCAACGAAGAAACCAACTGCGAAGGCGACGAGCAAAGCGAGTGCCAAGCCGACTGCGAAGGCGACGAGCAAGCCAACACCCAAGGCAACTTCAAAAGCTACGGCCAAGGCAACACCCAAGGCAACAGCTAAGCCAAAGGTGACAAAGAAGCCAGTAGTAAAGAAGAAGAAGCGGGCGAAGGTTCGAGTAACTCCTTCTCCAAAACCATCATGGCCACCTAAAGGTTTTAGCGTTGAAGGCGAGGTCTACGCCAAGATACCAACTGCTAAGGAACTAGTAGGACTAATCTCCGCCAATGCCAGTCTGGCAAAGCAGATCAAGAGCTGCACAACTTTTATCTGTGGTTCGGTTCAAGTTGCATCAGAGACTGGTTGCAACTGGTGGGAAGTTCTTTCTGTCATTTCAAATGCTGATGGCACAAAGCTTGGTGATCTTTCATCTGCCTTTAGCTCAAGCAAAGAACGAGAATTTAAGACGCTCATTGTTGTATCACCAGAATCCGCAGAAAAAGGTGGAAGCGCAAAGATTGGTTCAGTAATTTGCCATCACGAAGATCGCGTTACTGATAATCCTGCAGTTGACTATAAAAAAGTCAGTTGATTCGCTAGAACTAGCGATTGGCTCCTGGAACCCACAACTGATCGCCAATCTCTTTATTAGCAACACGAGCTAATACGAAGAGTAGGTCTGAAAGTCGGTTGAGATATTGCGCAGTCAATGGGTTTACTCCACTACCAAATGAGTGAATAGCGGTCCATGTACGACGTTCTGCGCGACGAACAACAGTGCGAGCTACGTGTAAATGTGCAGCTGCTGCAGTTCCTGACGGAAGAACGAATGAGCGAAGTGGTTCCAAGTCTGCGTTGTATGCATCAATAGAATCTTCGAGATATGTAATCTGACTTTCGAGAACACGTAGCGGTTCGAATGCTGGCTTATCAATTACAGGCGTGCAGAGATCTGCTCCGACATCGAATAAATCATTTTGAATACGCACTAAGAGGATTCGAATATCGTCAGCTAATTTGTCAGTTGAGAGCACGACTCCGATGGAAGAATTCGCTTCATCAACGGTTGCATAAGCCTCAAGGCGTGGGTCGTTCTTTGAAGTACGGCTCATATCTCCGAGCGCAGTAGTTCCGTCATCACCTGTTTTTGTATAAATACGTGTCAGATTAACCATGTCCGTAGCCTATTAGCCCATGAAGGAAATGACACTTCTTAAAGTAGAATCGGCGCTATGAGCTCCCACGATGTATCGTCAACGGGCCACGATCGCTTCCGGATCGTTGGCGGAGCGAGCCTCAATGGCGAAGTCACTGTCACAGGGGCTAAGAACTCGGTTTTAAAGCTGATGGCAGCCTCTCTCTTGGCCACCGGCAAAACAACCATCTCCAATGTGCCAGATATCGCTGATGTCGACATCATGGCTGACCTACTTACCCGCCTTGGCTGCATTGTTCTTCTCAACAATAAATCTGGTGGTGATGGCACCGTCAATATCGATGTTCCTGAAGCGCCATCGCACCGAGCTGATTACGAACTCGTCCGCAAGATGCGCGCATCCATCAATGTCCTAGGTCCATTAGTTGCCCGAGTTGGAATTGCAGAGGTTGCACTTCCCGGTGGAGATGCCATTGGTTCAAGAGGACTTGATTTTCATATCAAGGGACTTGAATCCCTAGGTGCGAAAGCGCATATCGAACATGGGTATGTCATCGCCGAAGCTCCAAATGGGCTCACTGGTGCAGATATTGTGCTCGACTTTCCAAGTGTTGGTGCAACTGAAAACTTAATGACTGCCGCAGTCCTGGCTACGGGCGTCACAACTATTGATAACGCTGCCCGCGAACCAGATATCGTCGATCTCTGCGAATTCCTCGTTTCAATGGGGGCAAAGATTGAAGGTATCGGTTCTCCGCTGATCACAATTACCGGTGTAGAAAAACTGCATCCAACTTCGCATCGCACAATTACCGATCGCATCATTGCTGGCACCTGGGCTTTTGCTGCTGCTATGACGCAAGGTGACATCACAATTCACGGTGCTCGCGCCGATCACATGGAAGTTATGTTAGATAAGCTCACCTCAGCTGGCGCTGTTATCACCTCCACAAAAGACGGAATCCGCGTCGTGATGTCACATCGTCCGCGAGCTGTTGATGTAGCAACTCTTCCTTATCCAGGATTTGCAACTGACTTACTTCCATTCATCATTGCAATGAACTCGGTTGCAGATGGACATGCAATCGTGACCGAAAACGTCTTTGAATCTCGTTTTATGTTTGTCAATGAACTCGCTCGCCTTGGCGCTCAGATCACGGTAGATGGCCACCATGCCTCTATCGATGGCATCCCACAACTATCTGGCGCTCCGGTTGAGGCATCTGATATTCGCGCAGGTGCTGGTCTTGTTCTTGCAGCTCTCGTGGCAGATGGTGAGACCACTGTTGATGGCGCCTTCCACGTGGATCGCGGCTATCCAAACTTCGCCGAAGACCTCCGCAATCTCGGCGCTTCAGTTACTCGCGAATAAAATTTAAGCCTTAAAGCCATTGAAGAATGGCGAGAAGAAGTCACCATTCCACCAACCTCGATGAAGCCAAATGTTAAAAGTAATGTTTAAGACCGAGATGACTCCAATTAGAACCAAACCCACGTTCGCTCGTTTTTTGAGCGTATTCAAATTGCTACCGGGGATTTTCGCAGCATAAGTTTCTATTCTGCTTCGCTGCCAAAGAAGCACCAAGAAAAGCATTGTTGAAATCATAATGGAATCCTATGCGTGTCCCAAGATTATTCCAATGCCAACGGAATATGTTGCAACGACAACAGCGACAGGAGTTGACGCAGGAGCGAATGCCACAAAAAGTGTGATTGCAATGAAATCTCCCGCTACCGAGCACCAACTACAGCGTGCGTTAAATGCTGCAGGAGAAGTCGTAGATCCGCTCGTATGGGTCGCAATAGCCCGAATAACCATGCCCACGGGAACGGCTGGATTTTTAGACTTAAACACCGTGCATCCAGCAATTGAATTGAACGAACATTCTGCCCCAGCGTACTTGAATGTTAAATTCAGGTCAGAAATCGCCTTTAAATTTTGTGGCGTCATAGGGATGCCAATTGGAGCCTTGTAGGCCTTATACGTCTCTGATGGAAGAATTTGTGTTACCGGTTTGGCTTGAGAAGCAGTTGGGGCTATGAAACTCACTATTGAAAGAATTCCAATAAAGGCTACAGTTTTCTTGCTAAACATCTTGCACCTCTCTCATTTTGGGTTTGTTTGAGAAGTGTGTAGATAAAAAATCATATTATAAATAAGGAAAGCCCCGCCAGATTATTCGACGGGGCTTTGCTTGTAAGAAATTACTTAACCTACAGACTCCGTCAAAATCGATACCCGATTGTTAGAGACAGATAAGAAACCACCTTTGACGTTAAAATCCTTGGTACTTCCATCCGAAACCTTGATGCTGACAAGGCCATCGACTAGTACGCCAAAGAGCGGTGCGTGGCCAGGAAGTACACCGAGGTCGCCCCCAGTTGTACGAGCGAGCACAAAGCTCGCCTCTCCGGTCCAGACCTGCTCTGTTGGCGAAACTAGCGCGACGTTAAGTGCCATCGTTACTTCTTAGCCAATTCAGCTGCGTTGCGCTCTACATCGTCGAGACCACCGCACATGAAGAATGCCTGCTCTGGAACGTGATCGTACTTTCCATCTGCAAGTGCTTCGAATGCATCGATTGTGTCGTTGATTGG
>CANGJV010000007.1 GCA_947454425.1 Candidatus Nanopelagicaceae bacterium | reverse complement strand
CTTAGCGGTAGCTCCATCGAGTAGACCCTGTGAAATAAGTTCTTGAACTTCGCCCACCAAGCCTTGCTCCCACATCCGATGGACTCGACTTTCAATGCGAGCAGATAGCAGCGAACGATCCATCGATAGCCCAATATGTACTGCTTCGGGATAGCGCGAACTGGTATCACTCGGCAGATTGGCTGAATATGGCTCGCCGGTAATTTCTATTACCTCCAGCGCACGAATAATGCGTCGTGTATTTGCGGGTTCAATCGCTGCAGCCGCCTCAGGATCGAGCAAACGTAAACGTGAATAAAGTTGCGCTGCACCAAGAAGCTCGCCTTCCGCCTCTAATTTCTTACGTATTTCTGGGTCGGTATCAGGAAAGTTCATCTCGTCCAGAATTGATTTTATATAGAGACCGGTGCCACCAACCACAATCGCTGCTTTCCCGTTCTTGCGTATTTCATCAATGAGATTTCTAGCCACACTTTGATATTGCGCTACCGATGCGGTTTCGGTGACATTTAAGATATCTAATAAGTGATGCGGTATATCTTTCCGCTCTGAAATTGGAACTTTTGCTGTACCAATGTCCATGCCTCGATAAAGCTGCATGGAATCTGCATTAACAATCTCGCCATTAAATTTCTGAGCAACTTCAATTGCTAAATCACTTTTTCCAGTTGCAGTAGGTCCGCAAATGATGACAAGCGGTGGAAGCATGGCTAGCGCTTAACCGTCGGAATACCGAGCATTGTTGGTAGCGGACCATTCACTTCAGCGGTGCGAGCCTCATGCGCATCTCCACCACGTGTGGGCAGAACCGACAATGCGGTACCCAGTAGGTAATGTGCAGAAGCTTCATCGATGCGAACATCTACAAAATCACCTGGACGGATGCCGGGAATCGGATCGAAGTGAACTAAGCGGAAATCTTCCGAGCGACCAGTGATTCTTCCACGCTCTCCATCGCGGCGGCCTTCAACCTCGTTAACCATCACGCGATGAGTAGAGCCAATTGCACCTTGATTTACTGCAAGCGAAATCTTCTGCAGGTGCTCATGCAGTCGGGTGTAACGCTCTCCTACTATCGCCTCATCAACTTGATTTGGCATGACACCAGCTGGTGTTCCGGGACGAATTGAATATTTATATGTGTAGGCAGCTGCAAACTTTGCCTTTGCTGCAAGATCCATAGTCGCTTGGAAATCTTCCTCTGTCTCGCCCGGAAAACCAACAATAATGTCGGTTGTGATCATCGCATGAGGCAGCGCCGCACGAACACGATCGAGGATTCCTAAGTATTTCTCGCTTCGGTAGGAACGTCTCATTGATTGCAAAATTGCGTCAGAACCTGATTGAAGTGGCATATGCAAATGTGGCATCACATTGGGTGTCTGCACCATCGCCTCAATCACATCATCGGTGAAATCGCGTGGGTGGGGAGACATAAAACGAATTCGCTCTAGTCCTTCAATGGCTCCTACTTCCCGAAGTAACTCGGCAAATGCGCCCTTCTTGCCTGCTTCAACTCCATAGGCGTTTACATTCTGCCCGAGCAGGGTAATTTCAATAACTCCTTGAGCGACTAGCGCCTTTACCTCGGCCAAAATATCTTCTGGCTCGCGATCTTTTTCTGCACCACGAAGTGCCGGCACGATGCAGAAGGTGCAGGTGTTGTTGCATCCGACTGAGATTGAGACCCACGATGTAAATGCCGAAAATCTGCGAGCCGGCAATGTCGATGGAAAATGCTCGAGCGCCTCGAGGATCTCTATTTGTGATTCCTCTTCAATACGCGCGCGATCTAGTAAAACCGGAAGTGAGCCCACGTTATGAGTTCCGAAGACAACATCAACATATGGAGCTTTCTTAAGAATTGTTGCTTGATCCTTCTGCGCCAAGCAGCCACCCACTGCAATCTGAAGTCCAGGATTTGCTTTCTTTATTGGAGCAAGGAAGCTGAGATTTCCATAAAGTTTGTTATCAGCATTTTCGCGTACAGCACATGTATTAAAGACGACGATATCTGCCTGCTCGCCCTTCTGCACTGGGATATGACCGGCGGCATCTAAGAGCCCTGCGATTCTTTCGGAATCATGGACATTCATCTGACATCCGTATGTCTCGACTAAATATGTGCGTGCCACTTTATTACCGATTCTTTTCGGCGCGAAGTTGCGCTTGCTCTGCCCGCCATTTGGCAATCGCAGCATGATTTCCACTGAGGAGAATCTCTGGCACATCTATTCCTCGCCACTGCGCCGGCTTGGTGTAGTTGGGATATTCAAGATATCCCTCGCTGTTATGTGATTCTTCCGAAAGTGATTCGGGGTTTCCAAGAACACCGGGGATCAATCGAGTAATAGCCTCGATCATCACCATTGAAGCAACTTCTCCCCCGCCCAGCACATAGTCACCGATTGAGTACTCGTGAACGCGAATATTGCGATCTTGAAATTCTGGCTGTGAGTAATACTGACGAATGCGATCATCGATTCCTTCGTAACGTCCACAGGCGAAGATCAAATGTGAGCGAGAAGAAAACTCCTGCGCAACAGGTTGAGTAAATTGCTTGCCGGCGGGAGTCAAGATAATCAAATCTGTATCTTCGACCATCAGCGAATCGAGCGCCTTTGCCCACACCTCTGGCGACATCACCATTCCGGCGCCACCGCCATAAGGAGTGTCATCGACCGAGCCATGAACGCCAATAGCATAATCGCGAAGATTATGAACTTGAATATCAACTAAACCCGCACTCTGTGCTTTTCCTAGTAATGAAAGGTTGAGCGGTGAGAGATATTCAGGAAATATCGAGATGACATCTATCTTCATTAGATGGTTCCTGAAATCTCTGGTGGGATGACGGTCATTCTCTTATTTCTAACATCGACCTCTGGAACAAGCTGCAAGACAAAAGGAATCATGACCTCACCTGTTGTCGCCTTTATTACTAGAACATCTTGCCCAGGCAGATTGAGTACCTCTGTGACTGTGCCGAATTCACTGCCATCTTCAAGATATGCGACACAGCCAATGAGTTGGAGCACGTGGTAATCATCTTCATCGTATCCAGGTGCATCGATATCAACATCGGTATAAAGAAGCTCATTGCGGAGTTCTTCTACCTGATTGCGGCTTTCGATTCCTTCAAAGCCAAGTAAGAGAATGCCATTGTGTACACGCGCAGAAGCCACGGTAAGAATCCCGTGGCTATCTGTCTCTAAACGTGCACCGAGGGCAAAGCGATCTTCCACCTCATCGGTACGTACTTCAATAGTTGCCTCACCGAGAATTCCGTGGGCTTTACCGATACGTCCTACATTGAGGCGCATGGTTGATCTCCTTTAATGAAAGCTGGAGAAAATTAGCGAAGTTCGTCGGTATCAATAAGATCAACGCGCACACTGCGGCCAGCGAGCGCGCTTACCACTGTGCGAAGCGCCTTTGCTGTACGACCGTTACGACCAATGACCTTACCGATATCTTCAGGATTGACTCGAACTTCGAGAGTTGCCCCACGACGTCCGTTCTTCTCCTTAACGTTTACATCGTCAGGGTTATCTACGATTCCCTTAACGAGGTGCTCGAGAGCTTCGTCAATCATGATTACTCTGCTGGAGTTTCTTCTGCTGCTGGAGCTTCTGCAGGAGTTTCGGCTGGTGTCTCTACAACCGCTTCAACCGCAACTTCCGTCTCTACAACCTCAGCTGGAACCTCTGCCACCTCGACGACAGTCTCTGGCTCGGACACTGGTTCTACTGCAGGTGCTGACTTCGCAGCAAGCTTCTCTTGTGCCTTCTTCTTCAAAGTTGTTGCACCCTCTGCTGGCTCTGACATCGCTGCCTTTACCGCTGCTTCGTATGCCACGCTCTTCTTAGGCTTCTCAGCTGCGAACTTAAGTGTTCCCTCTGTTCCTGGAAGACCTTTGAACTTCTGCCAATCGCCAGTGACCTTAAGGAGTGCTGTAACAGCTTCAGTTGGCTGTGCGCCAACGCCAAGCCAGTAAAGAGCGCGCTCAGAGTTAACCTGAATGATTGATGGCTCTTGTCCTGGTACGTAGCGACCAATCTCTTCAATTGAGAGACCGTTACGTGCCTTACGTGAATCTGTAACGACAATGCGGTAGTACGGTGTGCGGATCTTTCCAAAACGCATCAAACGAATCTTTGTAGCCAAAGTGGTAGTGCTCCTAAAAATGTGTGTCAGCGTGACCTTGTTACAGCGGGGTGCGTAACGATGGACATCCAACGATGGATTTGGATGTTGTAGGGGTAGAGGGCCCTTCAACAGGTTGCTTATTCTGCCAGTCTCTCCGGCTATACGGAAATCGGCCGTTAGCTCTCGAGCGCTCGTTTAGCAGGGTTTCCTGAGCGAGATTTCTTCTTATGTGGCTGGTGGGCAGGCTTAGGGGCAGGAGGCAGGGCCATTCCTGGAGGCAGGGCCATTCCGGGAGGCAATTGCGCCATCGCCTGCCCCTTGCCGCCACGCATCTGTTTCATCATCTTCTGGGCGGCGGTGAACTTTTCGACCAGTTTATTTACATCTGAGACTGCGCGACCAGAACCAGCAGCGATACGGGCTCGTCGTGATCCGTTGAGAATCTTGAGGTCGCGTCTTTCTGCCGGAGTCATCGATTGCACGATTGCCTTGGTACGCGTGATCTCGGATTCATCAAAGTTATCAATCTGTTTCTTCATCGCCCCGGCACCAGGCAACATTCCAAGGAGCTTGCCCATATTTCCCATCTTCGACATCGCCTCTAACTGCTCCAAGAAATCTTCTAAGGTGAAATCTTCACCCTTGATGAACTTCTCTTCCAGCTTTTGTGTTGTCTTGGGATCAAATGCCTTCTGTGCCTGTTCTGCCAGAGTTGCAACATCGCCCTTACCGAGGATGCGAGATGCCATACGTTCTGGATAGAAAATATCAAAGTCAGAAATCTTCTCGCCGGTTGATACAAACATAATTGGGCGACCAGTAAGTGAAGCAATCGAAAGCGCGGCTCCACCTCGCGCATCGCCATCGAGTTTGGTGAGAACTACCCCATCAAATCCAACGCCATCGCGGAATGCCGCAGCGGTTTTAACCGCATCTTGTCCGATCATCGCATCTACGACAAAGAGAATTTCATTTGGGTTGATTGCATCGCGAATGGCAGTCGCCTCTGCCATCAAATCTTGATCGACACCAAGTCGTCCTGCAGTGTCAACAATGACCATGTTGTGAAGCTTTGACTTTGCAAATGCAACACCTGCCCGGGCAACTTCTACTGGATTGCCCGCACCATTGCCAGGCTCTGGTGCAAAAACTGGCACGCCCACTGATTCACCCACGACTTGCAATTGATTGACGGCATTGGGGCGCTGTAAATCTGAGGCGACCAGAATCGGTGTATCACCTTGATCTTTATAGAACTTAGCGAGCTTTGCTGCCAAGGTCGTCTTACCTGCTCCTTGAAGTCCAGCAAGCATGATTACCGTTGGTGGATTCTTTGCATAACGGACCCGACGTGCACCGCCACCAAGAATCTCGGTCAGCTCTTTATTTACTAGTTCGAATATCGCTTGCGCTTGATTAACACCGGATTGAAGTGTTGGTAGAAGTTCGAGCGAACCAACTCTTACCTTCTCAATGAAACTATCAACTACTGGAAGTGCTACATCTGCCTCAAGCAACGCTTGACGAATTTCAGCGGCAGTATTTTCGATATCGCTAGCAGAGAGTTTGCCCCGATTGCGAAGTGAGCCGAAGACCCCTGAGATTTTAGATGAGAGCGCATCGAACATAGTTGCAGAGCCTACTTCAGAGATGCTTGGATTCGCGACGCGACTTCGCTTGCTCGCTCTGCAGTGAGTACGCCACCGCCTACTTCGGTCACATATAAGGTATCAATCGCCTCAGCGCCAAGAGTTGTCACGATTGCAGATCTGATATCGATATTACATTTTCTGACCATGTCGCCGATTGAAAAGAGCAGGGCTGGCCGATCATGGCTTCGCACTTCAATGATTGTGGCATCGGTGGCTGCATCCATAAAAGTTTCTACTATCGGCGCAGGCACTGGAATTGTCGGCATCTGCGCATAGGCCTCAATCCGGGCCTGAATTCGCTCAGCTAATTTCTCTTCGCCATCTAAGCCCTTAACGAGCTCACGTTGTAATTCTTCACTGGTTAACTCATCAACATTGGGATCTGGAATAACAATCCACTCCATGACAGCGACTCCATCAACAGTCTTGGTGCGCGCACTTCGTACATCAAGACGGAGCAGATTAAGAACACCTGCCACAATCGAAAGCAGTCCTGTCTTATCCGGAGAAATTATCTCAACTGCATAGACTCCCCCGCGATCTTCGATTGTGACATCAAGAGTTCTAGATGCAGCTCGAGTAATTTGGCTGGCCGATAATTCTGGTTGTGGCACAACGGTGTTATCTGTAAGGGCGAGTTTTGTTTTACCAACGAGATCACTGACAAGCGATGCTTTCCAATCGCTCCACGCTGCCCGACCTGTGGCCTCACCATCGGCGATACTGAGCGCGTGCAATAACTCGAGTGTTCCCACATCTGTGATCGCCTCAACAACGGTGGCAATAGTCGCCGGATCATTGAGATCGCGTCGTGTGGCAGTGGCAGATAAGAGGAGATGGTGCTGGATGAGTGTCTGAATCGTCTCAACATCTCGCGGATTGAAACCAATCCTTGTCGCTAGGGGTTTAATTAACTCAGCACCTCGAAGAGAGTGATCTGCCTCCGTGCCTTTTCCGATGTCATGAAAGAGCGAAGTAAATAAGAGTAAATCTGGGCGGTGTACTTCACGTGTAAGGGCAGCGGCAGAAACTGCTGTCTCCACCATATGTCGGTCAACGGTATGGCGGTGAAGAACATTGCGTTGTGGAAGAGAGCGAACACCTGTCCATTCTGGAATCCAATGAAAGAGGATCTCCTCTTGATCAAGTGCTTCAAATATTTCAACCATCGCCGGGCCCGCACCAATTAAAGCAATCAGATGTTCGCGTGCTTCTCGTGGCCAAGGTTGCGGAAGCGCTCCCCTACCAACGGCTAGTGAATCGGAATAAGTTCGAAGTGCATCAAAAGAAAGTCTTAAGCCGAGTTGAGCTGCGGTAGCCGCTGCCCGTAATCCAATAACGGGATCCTCATCGATGTCGACTTGAGAATCGATAAGGACTTCATTGTTGGTAACGATTACTCCAGGGGCGACTTCTTTTTCTCCAGATTTATTCCAAAACTTTGTCAGACCAGCTTTAGGTTGGTGGTCGTAGCTATGCCAAGCCATCTGCATTAAGTAATCGACTGCTCGAGCGGATTGGGCAACTTCGCTCATCAAAATATCTGCATCTGCGTAATTGAGTAACTCGGCAACTTTATCTTGCTCGGCAAAGAGAAGACGATCTTTATCGCGACCGCTCACGGTATGGAGCGCTTCTCGAACGGTTAAGAGAAGCGATTCTGCTTGACTGATTCTCTCCATTGGCAGTGCGATTACAGAAGAGGTGTTAATTGCTCGAAGTGCAGTGATGTCACGTAATCCGCCACGAGATTCTTTTAGGTCGGGTTCGAGTAGGTATGCGAGCTCGCCATTTCTTTCATATCGCTCTTCTAAAGTCTGCCTTAGGCGAGGGAGAAATTTCTTCGAATCTTTTCGCCAAATTTCCAATGCCATTGTCTGAATATCAGAGAGTAGCGATGCACTTCCGCAGATGAGGCGGATATCGAGAAGGCCCATCGCTACTTTGAGATCTTCCTGGAGCGCGGCACGAACTTCATTTCGAGTTCGTACTGAGTGATCAACCTTTAGTTTTCTATCCCATAATGGGTAGAGAATCGCATTAACGATTTCGCTCAACTTCTCGATTGAGTATGAACCGGTGTGAATAATGACAATATCTAAATCTGACCCGGGCGATAGTTCGCCGCGGCCGAAACTTCCGACCGCGGCGATAGCTACCTCTTCTGAATCCGCACCACTTGCAAGAAAGAGTTCTGAGATCAGCCGATCATTTTCGTTAGATCTAGCTCGCCTCTCTCGTGTACCCATGGCTCAATTCTATTCTGCAAACAAGCTCAATGAGCAGAATTAGATGGCGTCAGATCCGCGCTCTCCTGTGCGAACGCGAACTACTTGATCGACTGAAGTTGTCCAAACCTTTCCATCTCCAATTGATCCTGTACCTGCCGCCTTTACGATGACATCGACAATATTCGAAGCATCTGCATCATCAACGAGAACTTCCAGTCGCACCTTCGGAACTAGATCCACGGTGTACTCAGCTCCTCTATAAACCTCAGTATGACCCTTCTGACGACCAAAGCCACTTGCTTCAGAGACGGTCATGCCGGTTATTCCTGCTGCCTGCAAGGCATCTTTCACTTCATCTAATTTGTACGGCTTGAGAATTGCTGTAATGAGTTTCATTGCGCTGTTCCTCCTCGACTTGAAGTTGCATATTCATAGGCTGACTCGGCATGCTCTTTAAGGTCGATGCCTTCAATCTCTGCATCCTTTGAGATGCGGAAGCCAATCGTCTTTTCAATTACAAAGCCGATAATCAGAGTGGCGAAGAAGGAGTACGCCAAGACAAGGCCAACGCCAATCGCTTGCTTACCTAACAATGTTGTTCCGCCACCGTAGAAGATTCCATCGATACCAACGCTATTTACAACGTGAGTGCCGAAGAGACCGATTGCAAGTGATCCCCAGATTCCGCCAACGAGGTGAACGCCGACCACATCAAGTGAATCATCGAAGCCGAACTTGTACTTCAGGCTTACCGCCAATGAACAGAGAATTCCAGCAACGAAGCCAATTACAACCGCTGCCCAAGGAGCAACGAAGGCACATGCCGGAGTAATTGCTACGAGTCCTGCAACAGCACCTGATGCTGCGCCAAGAGATGTGGCATGACCATTGCGAACTTTCTCAACTAAGAGCCAACCAAGGAGCGCTCCAGCTGTTGCAACTTGTGTATTCATAAAAGCAAGACCGGCAATGCCGTTTGCAGCGAGTGCTGAACCGGCGTTAAATCCGAACCAGCCAAACCACAAGAGACCAGAACCAAGCATCACAAGTGGAAGTGAGTGTGGACGCATCGGATCTTTTCGCCATCCAACTCGCTTACCGAGAATAATCGCAAGAGCAAGGCCAGCAGCACCAGCATTGATATGTACCGCAGTACCACCAGCAAAATCTTCTAGACCTTTACCAGCAAGGAAACCTGTTCCGGTGACTGTATCGCCAACTTTATTTCCAAATGCAAATACCCAGTGTGCAACTGGGAAGTAAACAACAGTCGACCAAATTGCCACAAAGATTGCCCATGGAACAAACTTTGTTCGATCTGCGATTGCTCCCGAAATAAGAGCTGGTGTAATAATCGCAAACATTAATTGGAACGCTGCGAAGACTAGAACTGGAATCGGATAGACACCACCATTATTGGTGAAGTCGTTGACCATGCCACCGAGCCCACTCAATGAGAAGTTTCCATACCAAGCTGATTCACCTTTATAACCAAAGGCGAGTTCGAATCCGAAGATCACCCAGAGAACACTTACTACGCCGATGGTCACCATCGACATCATCATCATATTGAGCACGCTCTTTGTGCGAACCATTCCGCCATAAAAGAATGCAAGTCCTGGAGTCATTAATAGAACCAGCGCACTACTGATAAGAATAAATGCGGTATCACCGCTATTGAGAACAACTTCTCCCATGTGCCTACCTCGCTTATATATTTAAATCGTGTGAGAACTCGCCATTGAGATGGGCATAAGGTCGCAAATGGTGGTTACAGGATGTGGCGTGGCGCGTTAATGGGATGAAACAAAATAGGGGCAAATGTTTCAGTGATGTTACTTAGGAGATGAGCCCATCGATGTACTTCTCGCTCTCAAAGGGGGCAAAATCCCCGAGCGCCTCACCGGTACCGATAAATTTAATGGGTAGGTCTAGCTGATCTTCAATGGCGAGTGCGACTCCCCCGCGCGCGCTTCCATCCAGCTTTGTCACTATCAGCCCAGTCACCGCAACTGCCTCACTAAATAGCTTTGCTTGGGCCAGACCATTTTGGCCAGTTGTGCCATCAATCACCAGTAGCACCTCAGAGACTTGTGCGCTCTTTTCGATTACCCTCTTAATTTTGCCAAGCTCTGCCATGAGATCGCTCTTGTTATGGAGGCGACCTGCAGTATCAATCAGGACATATTCACTACCGATTTCGATGGCTCGCTTTACTGCATCAAAGGCAACCGAAGCCGGTTCACTCTGATCTTTTCCGGTAATGACGTCGACACCCACCCGTGCGCCCCACGTTGAAAGCTGTTCAACGGCTGCTGCGCGAAAAGTGTCAGCGGCACCAAGGACCAGCGAATGAGAATGTGATTGAAGGTAAGCGGCAAGTTTTGCAACCGATGTTGTCTTTCCGACACCGTTGACTCCAACGACGAGAATGACAGCGGGAGCAGCTGGTGCAGCAAGCGTTCGACTCTTCTGCGAAAGATGGCTGCGCAATATTTCTCGCATCGCGGCTTCAGCGTCATCGCCTTTAATTTTCTTTGCTTCCTCGATTAGTTTCTCAGTAAGCGCTGGGCCGAGATCGGCAGCTAAGAGTTCGGCGGTAAGTTCATTCCAATCGAGGGCTGAGGCAGTTGATTCGCCTTTTAGTTTTGAGACGAAGCGAGAGAAGAGACCCATGAAATTTCTAGCCGTTATGCGTTAGTGGATTCGCGCAGACGCTGTGAAATAACTTCAGTGACGCCATCGCCGCGCATCGTTACACCGTAGAGCGCATCAGCAATTTCCATGGTGCGCTTTTGGTGAGTAATGACAATCAACTGAGAACTTTCGCGAAGTTCTTCCATAATTCCAAGTAAACGTCCAAGGTTGACATCATCGAGCGCGGCTTCAACTTCATCGAGCACATAGAAAGGACTTGGTCGTGATTTAAAGATTGCAACGAGCATGGCAACAGCGGTGAGTGACTTCTCGCCACCTGATAACAGTGAGAGTCGCTTGACGCGCTTTCCTGGTGGGCGGGCTTCTACATCGACACCAGTGTTGAGAAGGTCATCAGGATTTGAGAGGAACAACTTTCCTTCACCACCTGGGAAGAGACGACCGAAGATATCCTTGAAGTGAGCAGCTACCTCTGTGTAAGCCTCCATAAATACTTCTTGCACCTTGTCATCGACTTCCTTGATGATATCTAGCAGATCTTTTTTGGTGCGCTTGAGGTCTTCTAGCTGCTCTGCCAAGAACTTCAATCGCTCTTCCAGTGCGTTGTACTCTTCAAGTGCGAGTGGGTTGATCTTTCCAAGCAAATTCAATGAGCGTTCGGCTGAAGCCAGGCGCTTCTCTTGTTGATCGCGACGATAAGGAATGAGCTCAGTTGCAACAACTTCGCCATCTTCGGTTTCGATAAATGTTGGTACATCTTTATCTGGGCCGTATTCGCTGATTAAGGTAGGAATATCGATACCGAGTTCTTCGACTGCCTTGTTCTCGAGAACTTCAATACGCATTCGCTGTTCGGCGCGTGCAATCTCATCCTTGTGAACACTGGTCGTAAGTTGATCGAGCTCTGCGGTGAGTTCGCGACCTCGAGTACGAACTGTCAATGTCTCGCTATCACGTTCATTACGTGAGTTCTCAAGTCTTTGGCGCTCGGCAGAACTCTTGGCGATAGAGCGTTCGATATGAATAAGAGCTTCATAGGCTGCCTCTGCAATTGCTTGCGAGATAATTGCGCCTCGTGCACGCGCACCGCGTCGGAGTACGGCACGCTCGGATGCATCACGTTCTGCCTTGGCTGAATCCTTCAGAGATTGAACGCGTGCAGCGATTGAAGTTACTCGTTCTTCTGAGGTGCGAACGGCAAGTCTGGCTTCCATCTGAGAAGTGCGCGATGCTGATACTTCTTCTCGCAACCTCTCTGCGGTAGCGCGATCCGGCTCTGAAATCTCACCGTGTTGTCCCAACTGTGATTGCGCAATTAGAAGTTCGCTCTCGTCGCGAGTCTTTGCTGCACTCGCTTCGGAGATTGCTTGAGTTAAGCGATCCACCTCAGCCGACGCTGACTTCATATTCTGGCCAGATACAGCAAGCTGTTCGGTCAGCGCCGCAATGCGCGCATCAGATTCGTTGAGCTGAGCAAGTGCAACATCAAAATCTCCTTGTCGAGCGTCAACTTCAGTAGCGGCGGTTGAGATTTCGAACTTAAGTCGATCGCAACTTTGAGTCAATTCTGCAAGCTGTGATTCTAGCTTGCTGATCAGAGATTGGATTTCGATGAGAGAGTTAGAAGAAGCCGAGCCACCACGTGCTCGGTTGGCCGTAATGACATCGCCATCACGAGTGACAACGGTGAGATTCTTATTTTCGCGAAGAATGTTCTCGGCATCTCGCGCCTTTTCAACCACAACTGTGCTGCCAAGGAGTTGATTGAGGAGCTCAGAAATTTCGCTAGAGCGAACATGCGATAGAAGTGAGGTGAGATTTCCCGGCACGCTATGAGCAGATGCCATACCTGGCTGATAGACCAGTACATCAGCTTGGCCTAAGTTTTCGCTGCGCAAAGTTGTCAGTGCAGTTACTGCGGCGTTGATATCACGAACGACCACTGCATCGGCTAAAGAGCCAAGCGCTGCGGCAGTTGCAGCTTCCCAACCATTATCAATTTGAATCAATGAAGCAATGCTTCCAAGGAGATTTACACCGCGTGAGTCACGGACTAATGCCGCTGCGCCATCACGTGATTGCGAAGTAAGGCGAATTGCTTCCAACTTTGATTCAACCGAATTGCGCTCACGATCGGCCTGGCGCTCATTTTCAACAAGATCTGCATGCTTCTTCTTAGCGTTTTCGAGTGCGCCTTTAGCAATTTCAAATTGTGAATCGAGTCCGAGTTCTCCTGCATCTGCGCCGGCAATCTCCATTTCGAACTGGCTGTAAGAAGCCTTTGCCTGATCGACTCGTGATTGCGCCTCTGCACGTGCTGCCGTCAATCTCGTAATTTCTTCCGCATTGGCTTCAAGTCTGGCTTGGAGAGACTTGATATGCCCCTCTTGGCGGGCAGTGCCTTCTCGTTGATCTGCAATCGCACGAAGGGCGGCATCGATTGTTGCCTCTTCTGCTTTGAGAGTTGATTCAAGTTCAGAAAGTTTTGTTGTTGCAGCGACAAGGGCTGTTTCAGCAGCTGTCGTCTCTGCTCGCAATCGAGACTCTTCTTGAAGAAGTGAGGCAGCTTCCGCTTCTAGCGCCTCTGGGTCTCTTCCAGCAGAGCGAGCCTCTTCTGCCTCTTCCGCTAAGAAGCGGGAGCGCTCTTGCGCTAAAGATTGCGTGCTGCGGAATTTTTCACGCAACCCAGATAAATTATAGAAAGTCTCCTGCGCCGAGATTAACATCGGAGTTTCAACGACCGCTTGCGCATCGAGCTCTTCTTCGCGGCGACGCGCCTTATCTAGCGCAGCATCTACCGTTGCACGACGTTCGCGTAATGCGTTCTCATCTGCAACTTCTGCATCAAGTGTCTTTGAGAAAGCGATGTAATCATCTGCCAGCAGACGAAGACGTGCATCGCGAAGATCGGCCTGAATAGTGGCAGCTTTCTTCGCTACCTCAGCTTGCTTACCCAATGGGCGAAGTTGACGGCGAAGTTCGACAGTGAGGTCGTTGATACGAGCCAAGTTTGTCTGCATCGAATCAAGTTTGCGAATTGCCTTCTCTTTACGCTTACGATGCTTAAGAACTCCAGCTGCTTCTTCAATATATGCGCGACGTTCTTCGGGAGTTGCCATCAGGATTGCATCAAGCTGACCTTGACCAACAATGACGTGCATTTCGCGGCCGATACCAGAATCTGAAAGTAGTTCTTGGATATCGAGCAGTCGGGATGCTTCACCATTTATTTGATATTCGCTCTGCCCATTACGGAAGAGAATTCTTGAAATGGTAACTTCGGTGTAATCGATATTTAGTGCGCCATCACTATTGTCGATCGTTACCGCTACCTCGGCGCGACCGAGCGGAGCGCGGCCGGATGTGCCAGCGAAGATAACGTCTTCCATTTTTCCACCGCGAAGAGATTTCGCGCCCTGCTCACCCATTACCCAAGTGAGAGCATCTACTACGTTTGATTTTCCGGAACCATTTGGACCGACCACGCAGGTGATTCCTGGTTCGAGGCGAAGGGTCGTCGCAGATGCAAAGGATTTAAATCCTTTGAGGGTCAGACTCTTCAAATACACGGCGTTAACCTACCTTGCCGACGGGTTTAGAGATAAATGCGACTCAGCTCAACTTGTACTTGAGGGTTTACGAGAAATTATTCGTGCGCTTCAAGAATTGTAAAAGCGCTACGTGCAGCCGCTTGCTCTGCTTCTCTCTTGCTCTTTCCATTTCCAACTGCAATCGGCACGCCACCTACAATTGCGGTTGCCTCAAAACTTTTATCGTGATCAGGTCCGCTCATAGTTACTTGATATTCGAGGGTGGATTTTCCAAGTGAAGCAACGAGCTCTTGTAAGGCAGTCTTGCCATCAAGGCCTGAGCCCATTGCCATTGCGCTGGTCAGTGTTGGGGTGATTAGTTTTAAAAGACAATCAGAGGTTTTTGCAAAGCCTTGTGAAATATAGAGCGCGCCAATCAGCGCTTCAAATGCATCTGCGAGGAGTGAATTTTTATCTCGACCATTTGTGACTTCTTCGCCTTTACCAAGACGGATGTACTTACCTAAAGAGAGCGAGCGCGCAATATCGGCCAAGGCTCGCATATTGACGATGCCAGAACGAAGTGGTGATAGACGGCTCTCATCAAGATCTGGATACTTGCGATAGAGCTCGTCTGTGACAATCATTCCAAGAACAGAATCGCCTAGAAATTCAAGGCGCTCGTTGGTTGCTGTAAGTCCTGCCTCGTAGGCAAATGAACGGTGGGTGAAAGCTAACTCGAGCAGTTCTGCATCAATTTCGACGCCGAGCTGCTCTAGTAGTTCTGAATACAAATTAGACGTCAAGAACCTGACGGCGGTTGTATGTGCCACATGTTGGGCAAGCTACGTGGTTGAGCTTTGGCTGTTGGCACTGTGGGCAATTTGAAAGTGATGCTGCAGTTGTCTTCCACATTGCGCGGCGTGAACGTGTCTTCGAACGAGACATCTTTCGCTTTGGTACTGGCACGGTAACCGTCCTTTGACTCGACTGCGAGGGCCACTAGGCCTGCGCGGATATGGCGTAAGTATCGCCTAAATATTGCTAGAGCCCAAATCGGGCCCATCTTCTACTGCCAAGCCAGCTAGTCCGGCCCATCTGGCATCAACCACATCATGCTGGTGATCCTCAGGAAGGTTCTCCCACTTCTCGCCACAGTCGGGGCAGAGTCCAAGGCAATCCTCATCGCAGAGTGGGTTGACCGGCAGGCTCAGCACAATTGCATCCAAGATCGGCAGTTCGAGGTTGACCTGCTCCCCCATGACATAGAGAACTTCTTCCTCATCGAGGTCGACAAACTCTTCATCCTTCTTGCGCGACTTCTTACCTCTATCGTCGGTGGGTTCATAGCGATAGAGCTCTTGGATTTTACGTTCAATCTCAAGCTCGATTGGGTCTAGACAGCGGATGCACTCGCCGAGCGCCACCGCAAAGATATCTGCAGTGACGAGAATTCCTTCGGTCACTGATTCGCAACGTACATCAATTTCAATCAAGTCACCTTCGGGAACGGCAATTAATGGAACTCCTACTCGGAAGGGAGCGTCCACATCTAATTCATACTCTTTCATCTCACCGGCACGACGAGGTAGTTCGTGGGTATTGAGAAGAAATGCGCCGTCGTTTGCCGGCTTCTTAGTTGCCATCTATAAACCTAGTGATCGGCACTGAGTTGTGAGAGAACATCTTTATCGTTTGCACCTTCTAGGCGCTCGCGACCACGTGCAACGGCATCCATAGTTTTGTTGAGGATAACTTCAAGAGTTGCAAGACGTCCATCGATATACGCCTCGACTTCTTCACGTTCTTCAGCTGCGATTGCACGAGCATCATCCAGGATTCGTTGTGCCTCATCGCGCGCAGATTGCACAATGGCAGTCTGCTCGACCATGCGTGCTACATCCTCGCGCGCTGTAGCAATCATTGACTCTGCACTGATGCGACCTTCTTCGATGATGCGATCACGATCTGAAATAATTTGTTCGGCAGTATGAAGGTCTGATGGCAAATATTCGCGCGCAACTTCAAGAATTTCTAGAATTTCGCCACGATGGACTACACACGATGCCGAGAGCGGAACGCTGCGCGCTTCTTCGACCAATGTGATTGCAGAGTTCAGTTTTTCGATTGAATCCATAGTCATTTTACTTGTCCTCTATCTCTCGAGAAACGGCGCGAGCTTGAAGTGCCGTATGAACATTTGCTGGGACCATCGTTGAGACGTCTCCACCGTAATAGGCGAGCTCCTTGACGATTGATGAAGATAAGAATGAGTGGGTCGGTGAAGTAGCCATAAACATTGTCTCTACCCCTGAGGCCTGCGTGTGAACCTGCGCCATTTGCAGCTCATAATCAAAGTCGGTGACAGCGCGCAGACCTTTAACGATCACATCAACATTCTTGGCCTTGCAATAATCCACCAAAAGCCCGGAACCTGAATCAATCACCACATTCTTAAATTTAAGGACGTTGGAAGCGATGAGTTCGAGGCGCTCTTCGACCGAGAAAAGTCCGGCCTTTTTCCGATTGGCAAAGACCGCCACAATGACTTCATCGAATTGCTTACTTGCGCGCTCGATGATGTCGAGATGACCATAAGTGATTGGATCAAAGGATCCGGGGCACACAGCGCGCTTCATATGGGCAACGCTAGCAACTCAAGCGGAAGTTATCCATTCTCAGGCGTATCGACCGTGGGAATTCCATAGAAAATTCTCGCTTGGCCATAATCTTTTACGCGAATCTCTTCATAACCATATGGCCATGAAATCTCTCTGGTTCGACTATTTCGTTCAATTGCAATGAGCGCATCGGGATGCACAAATCCATTTTCACGAAGCTGAACGAGAGTTTCGACGACATCGATATCGTCAACGTCATATGGAGGATCGATATAAATGAAGTGATATTGATACTGGGCTTTATCTCCGAGAAATCTATGGACCCCCATGGTGTAGAGATGAAAGGTTCCAGAAAATTGTGAACTCTTGATGCTGTCATAGTTTGTCGATATCGCTTTCGCTGCCGCTTCATCTTTTTCAACAGCGTGAACAATTGCTGCACCTCTAGAGAGCGCCTCTAGCGCGATTGCACCGGTGCCGGCATAGAGATCGAGAATATAAAGTCCATCAAATTCGCCAAACTCAGATGCCAGCGAAGAGAAGAGGGCTTCACGTGCACGATCTGAGGTAGGACGGGTAGCACTTGCCACAGCCGAGATAGGTCGCCCTTTTGCTGCACCTGCGATGATTCTCATCTGCGATTACTTCCTAGCTCTTATCTATAAATTCTGTTGCGGTATCTAACTCTAACTTCCTCAGCGCCTCATTGAGTAATGGGAATTGCTCTAGTCCACCTACAATCAAATCCTGCGCCTCATTACGCGCAACTTCAATCAGATCTTCGTCACGTAGAACTCGTAAAAGTCTTAAGTGTGAACGAGTGCCAGATTGTTGAGTTCCGAGGACATCGCCTTCACGGCGTTGCTCTAGGTCGATGCGAGATAAAGCAAAGCCATCATTGGTAGAGGCAACTGCCTCGAGACGTGTACGAGCCGGTGATCCTGCCGGAGCGCGCGTCACAAGTAGGCATAGTCCAGGTGAGGTGCCACGTCCTACGCGACCACGGAGCTGGTGCAATTGCGAGACACCGAAGCGATCGGCATCCATAATCACCATCAACGTTGCATTGGGAACATCCACACCAACTTCGATAACAGTGGTGGATACAAGAACATCAATCTCGCCGGCCGCAAAAGCTTGCATCGTTTCATCTTTAATCTCAGAGCTCTGTCGACCATGCAGTGGAGCTATTCGCAGTCCGGCTAGCGCTCCACTTTGAAGCTCTGGCCCTAACTCCTCGACCGCGGTGAGCGTTGTACTTTCACCTTCCAGAAATTCAAAGTCAGCATCTTCTGAAATTTCAGCGCTAATTCTTGGCGCAACGATATAAACCTGATGACCATGCCCCACCTCTTCGCGGACTCGCTCCCAGGTGCGCTCTAGAAAGTGTGGCTTTTCTTCAACCGGCACAAGATGTGTCGTGATTGTCTGTCGGCCAAGTGGCAACTCGCGCAAGGTTGATACATCAAGATCTCCGAAGACAGTCATTGCAACTGTTCGAGGAATAGGTGTAGCTGTCATTACAAGTAAGTGAGGTGTTATTGCTGCCTTTGATTTCAGTGCATCGCGTTGTTCGACACCGAAGCGATGTTGCTCATCGACAATTACCAAAGCGAGCTCATTAAACTCAACACTCTCTGAAAGCAGTGCGTGAGTTCCAACAACCAGCCCGGCACCTCCGCTCTTGATTGCAGATAGCGCCTCTTTTCGAGTCGCTGCATTTTGTGAGCCAGTAAGAAGAACGACTCTCGTTGAAACTTCAGCCCCACCTAACATTCCACCATCGCCCAAATCGCCTAAAAGTTTGGTGAAGGTTCGCAAATGTTGCGCCGCAAGGACTTCAGTTGGAGCTAAGAGCGCAACCTGTCCTCCGCTATCTATAACTGTCAGAGCTGCGCGAAGTGCAATGATCGTTTTACCGGAACCAACTTCACCTTGTAATAGTCGGTGCATCGGATGGCTCGCTGCGAGATCTATTGCAATTTCTTCGCCCACTGCGCTCTGACCGGCTGTCAATTGAAATGGGAGTCGAGCATCAAAGGCATCTAGTAATCCGCCATCCTTGTGCGGGCGAGAGACTGCATCGAGTTTTTGAAGCTCTGCCTTCCTTCTCAAGAGCAGCAGTTGTAGAAGCAGCGCTTCATCAAATGTAAGACGTTCTCGCGCAAGTTCAGTCGAATCTAAATCGGTCGGATGATGGAGTTGAACCAGAGCTTGTCGAATCGTTGGATATTTATTCTTTTCGAGAATGAAGTCTGGAATCGGATCTGGCAGATCATCAAGGGCGCTGAGCGCGAGATCTATACATTGTGCGATTTTCCACGAAGGTAACTTTGCACTCGATGGGTAGAGTGGAATAAATTGATTTGCAAATCCAGCCACGGCAGAGTCAACATCATTGCCATCTGGGATCATCTCGTAATCTGGGTGTGATAACTGTTTCTTATGATTGAACTCTCCCACCTTGCCAGCGAAGAGCCCGTGGCTACCTACCTTCAGCTCTTTTTCGCGCCAGGCTTGATTGAAAAATGTCAGGGACAATTTTGCTGTTCCATCTGTGACAACTACTTCTAATAAGGTTCCTTTGCGCGCTGCAAAGCGTCGAGTTGCCACGCTGTGGACTTGCGCGAGGATTGTTACCTCATCTCCTTCATTGAGTTTGCTGATATCGGTGAGTTCGCCACGAACGAGATATCTGCGGGGAAAGTGATTAAGGAGATCGCCGACAGTCGTGTAGCCAAAGTGAGTTGTGAAGGCTTTTGCTGTCTTATCGCCGATGACGCCACTAAGTTTTGAGTCAAAGGTGGCCATGGGGCTATCCTCTCACTACCGAATCTAAGCGTAGATTCTGCAACGCCCGTTGGCGCTTTGACCCGATTGGCTCAATTTGCCCCCCTCTTGATATCCTTTCGCCCTGCTGAGCGCGTATGGCGTTTGGCTTCATTCGATTCAAGGAGTACCGCAATGGCATCAACATGCGACATCTGTGGCAAAGGCCCAAGCTTTGGTAACAAGGTTTCACACTCACAGGTAAAGACACGTCGCCGTTGGAATCCAAATATCCAGCGCGTAAAGACTCTCGTAAAGGGCGCATCAAAGCGTCAGAACGTCTGCACCTCATGCCTTAAGGCTGGCAAGGTTGCTCGCGCGTAATTAATTTAATCTTGTGAAAAATGGCTCCAGGCAACTGGGGCCATTTTTATTTCCGCTCCACCTCTAGTCGCACCAATTCCAGTACCTGCAACTACAAAACCGATTCGAATTCCTGGCAATTCGGTGCCGGTTGCAAGTAAGCAATGATCTTCTCCCCCTTGCAAAATCCAACTCCAAACATCGGCGCCTAACTGCGAGGCTAACGTGGAAAGGTCCTTAAATTCTTCCGAGAGCGCAATCTCATCACAATCAATTTCAAATCTCACACCTGAGGCATGTGCCATTTGTTCGCCTTGAATCATGATTGCATCGCTGACATCACTCATTGATGTGGCGGCAGAGAAATCGGTTGCTAAATCTAAAGTTGGCGCTCGATATTCATTGAGGGCAGTTGCAACCTCTTTGCCGCTCGGATTGAGAATCTTGGTAAGTATCTCTAAACCAGCTGCCGACCACCCGGTAAGAGATGATAGAAAAATTGAATCTCCAACCTTGGCTCCAGAGCGCTTAATTGCCTTGTCAGTACTGCCTACCGCTGTGATGGCAAGTGAGAATTTCTCTCCTTGAGATAAGTCTCCACCGATTACAACTGCACCGGCGCTTACTGCCTGATCTTGGATTCCTTGCGCGAGATCGCGGATCCAATCAATGCTTTCTCTTCCAGTGAGAGCTGCTGCAACTAAGAGATAGTCGCACTTTCCATTCATACTAAGGATGTCAGCGATATTAGCTGCCGCAGCACGTTTTCCAATCTCATATGCCGAGGACCAATCAAGGCGGAAATGCACCCCTTCAATTGCCAGATCGGTGGTGAGAATCTGCTGGGCTGAGCCATTGACTAGGGCTGCATCGTCACCGATCCCGATGATTACGCGAGAATCAGATTGCGCAAATACATCGGCGAGCACTTTAAGAATCTGCGCCTCGGTATATTGCATAGTCAGAAACCTATCTCATGGGGTAGCGTGTGTGTATGAGCGTACAGGCATATATCTTGATTCAAACAGAAGTCGGAAAGGCTTCATCTGTTGCAAAAGCTATTGCAGAGATTCCCGGTGTAAACCTCGCCGAAGGAATCACCGGCCCATACGATGTGATTATGCGCGCAGAAGCGCCTTCAATGGAAGAATTTGGTCGCTTGATTTTGAGCAAGGTTCAAGCAGTTGCTGGAATCACTCGCACACTTACCTGCCCTGTAACAAGTTAATTTACTTTAGAAGCTGGTCGATTATTTCAGGGTAACTCACGCCTGTGGCAGCCCACATCTTTGGAAATACAGATGTTTCAGTAAAACCAGGCATAGTGTTGAGTTCATTAATAATAATTTCGTTATTTGCTGTCAGGAAGAAATCAACTCGTGCCAAATCTCGACAGTCGAGTGCGTGAAAAGCCTTTAGCGCCTGGACGCGGATTTCATCTGCAATATCTTGATCAATCGGTGCGGGTAGTTCGATCGAAGTCGCCCCATCAAGGTACTTCGCTTCAAAATCATAGAATTCAAACTTTGAATCAATTGAAATCTTTCCAACAATCGAGGCCTTTACGACTCCATCAATCTCAAGGACTGCACATTCAATCTCCGAGCCAACAACAGCATTTTCTATCATCACCTTTGAGTCAAAGGTGAAGGCATCTTCCATAGCTGCTGCCAGTTGTTCGTGCGAATGCACCTTATGAGTTCCGCGACTCGATCCCCCGCGGGCGGGTTTTACAAATACTGGATAGGAAAGCGAAGAAGCTTCGCGAGTTATCTCGGCTGAATTGATTTTCCATTGCGCCGAGGTGACGGTCAGCCCAGCGGCGACTTTAAGACCATGAGAGGCAAAGATTGGCTTTGCAAATGACTTATCCATTGCCGCCGCCGATGCAAGCACACCTGATCCAATGTATTCAATCCCGGCCATCTCAAGCATGCCTTGAATCGTTCCATCTTCTCCGAAAGGACCGTGCAGAGCTGGGAATACAACATCAATATCGAGCGCCTTACCTTGGCAAGAGAAACCTGCGATATCGGCTACTACTGAAGGAGCGCTCTCTGGAACTACTGGAAGCTGGCCGTCAACAATCTTGAGTGGAAAATTTTCTGGCAACAGAACCCACTTACCGCTCTTGGTAATTCCAATAACGATGGGTAGATACTTGCTTCTATCAATTGCACCGAGGATTCCTCCGGCTGAGATACATGAAATTTCGTGCTCGCTGCTGCGCCCGCCGCAGAGAATTGCAACGCGCTTCATCGAATGAAGTTCTCTGCTGAAGTTGTAATTGCCATCAGGCGTTCAAGTGCCTGTTCTGGCGTTAAGTTTCCGTTAACGATATCTGCAACTGATTCAATCACCGGGACTTCTACGCCAACTCGGTGAGCAATTTCAACAACAGCGCCAGCTGATGCAACTCCTTCGACCGTCTTTGCAACTTCGGTACGAGCGATATCCATCGAGCCGCTTCGACCGAGCACCTCGCCGAAGGTGCGGTTTCGTGAAAGTGGAGAGCCACAACTTGCTACTAAATCTCCCATGCCAGCAAGGCCAGCGGCAGTCAATGGATCAGAGCCATGAGCTGCACAGAGTCGAGCAACTTCATTGAGCCCGCGAGTGATGAGCATCGCCTGTGTATTTTCACCAAGGCCCATACCGATTGAGATTCCGACTGAGATTGCAATTACTGATTTGATTGCTCCTGCTAATTCGCAACCCATAACATCGGTTGAGGTATATGTTCGGTAATACGGTGTGCGGAAAATGTCACGAACAAATTCAGATAATTCGATTGTGGCCCCAGCGGCTACTGCCCCTGCGGGCTGGCGAAGCACAAGTTCATCTGCAAGATTTGGGCCAGTGATTACCGCGACCTGCTTTAATTCCCATACTTGCTCGATTACCTCAGTCATGCGCATCTGAGTGCTAATTTCGATTCCTTTTAAGGTACTCACAACTTTGGCATCAGGATTTACGTATGGCTTCCACTCTTCCAAAGTTGGACGAAGTTGTTGGGCCGGAATAGCTAAGACATATGTTGTAGCGAATGCGAAGGCTTCGGCCAGATCTGAAGTTGCCCTTAATTCGGCCGGCAGTAGATGGCTCTTTAAATACTTCTTATTTGTATGTTCTGAATTAATCTCAGCAATGACTGTTTCGTTTCTTCCCCAGAGTAAAACTTCATTACCGGCATCGTGAAGGACTTGGGCCATAGTCGAGCCCCAGGCACCTGCACCGAACACGGTAACGCGATTGCTCATTACTTCGCCTTCTTTTTAAAGTTGCCAGTCCGAGGGAGATCGGAGGTATGTGGGTCGAAGATTACTGGAGTCCGCTTCTCAGACCGAATCTCTTCCAGCATTTCGGTGATGACACGCATGATTTCCGCGGTAGCCTCAATCAGCGCCTTTGGGTCATCACCCTTTCCCTTCCAGCGAGAGAGATCAACCGGCGCTCCGATTCGCATCCGAATTGTCTTTCGTGGAAAGAGATGGATTCGATTTGTATATCTCGGCAAAATTTCCTGCGATCCCCACTGTGCAATTGGAATCACTGGTGTGTCCGTTGCAAGCGCCAATCGAGCGCAGCCAGTCTTAGCGACCATCGGCCAGAGATTCTCATCGCGAGTCAGTGTTCCTTCCGGATAGACACCGAGCAGATGGCCTTTCTCAAGCAAGATGATTGCGTGATCAACAGCTTTTCGAGCATCGCTCGTCTCTCGTTCGACTGGAATCTGTCCGGCTGCAAGTAAGACCCTACCCACCACTGGGACTTTAAATATTCCTGACTTCCCAAGATAGCGAGGTGCCCGACCATTTGAATAAAGCATGTCTGTTAAAACTAAGACATCGCCATATGAGAGGTGGTTTGAGGCGACGATAGCTCTTCCACTCTTAGGAATATTCTCTACCCCCTGCCAATCTCGCTTCATTAAAACTCGGAATGCCGGGATGATCAACGAGGTCCAAAACTTAAATGCAAAGTTTGTGCCGAGCGGATATCCCTTGGGAGGCTCGTATGAGACTTTGAACTCTGACATATGATAATTCTATGCGCGAAAAGCACGAATGGAGCCGGCATTTGCCGACTCCATTCGTATTAAATTTGCGAAAAAGAATTACTTCTTCTTTGCTGCCTTCTTAACAACCTTCTTAGCTGCTGGCTTCTTCTTTGCAGGAGCCTTCTTAGCAACCTTCTTAGCTGCAGCCTTCTTAACAACCTTCTTCGCTGCTGGCTTCTTAGCCGCTGGCTTTGCAACAGCCTTAACGACTGCCTTTACCTCTGGCTTTGGAGCTGGAGCAAGCTTGCGATCGCCAGCAATAACTTCCTTAAGTGCCTTCGCAGGTAAGAAGCGAGCCTTCTTTGATGCCTTGATCTTGATTGTCTCGCCAGTAAATGGGTTACGACCCATACGTGCCTTGCGGTCAACCTTCTTGAACTTACCGAAGTCGTTGATCATGACATCGTTACCTGCAGCCATGTTGCGAACGATTGTGTCAAAAACGATATCTACAGCGTGAGCTGCTTCCTTCTTGCTGCCGTTGAAGTGTGGGGCCAACGCAGCGATGAACTGGGCCTTATTCATGGATTTCCCCTAAGTTTTACGCGTAAAAAATTAAGCTTTTGCTTAACTGCGTAAAACTTAAACCTTTGTAAGGGGTGAGAGCGTTATTGCGTTGCGCGTGTCGCACTTTTTTATTTCACAGCAAAACTCAAATTTTTATAGTTTTTATGCGTAAAAAACTCTCATTCTTAGATTGAGAGTTGAGCGCCATAATACTCACCTACCGCTGAAATCAGCGTAATTCGCTACTTTTAAGCGCGGATCGGAAGAGTGGTTGGCTTCAACTTTGAACGCTGAGATTCAAAAGTATCGATTGAATCTGCTTGTGCAAGGGTTAGCCCGATGTCATCGAGACCTTCCATCAAACGCCAGCGGGTGTAATCATCGAGTTCAAAATTCAAAGTTGTTGCGCCATAAGAAACGGTGCGAGAGTCGAGATCTACAGTAATTGAAGTGCTTGGCTCTGCCTCAATTGCAGCCCAGAGCTTTTCAACCTCATCCTGAGAAATGATTACGGTGAGCAATCCACCCTTAAGTGAATTTCCGCGGAAGATATCTGCAAAGCGGCTAGAAATAACTGCTTTAAAGCCATAGTTTTGAAGCGCCCAGACCGCATGTTCGCGAGAGGAGCCAGTTCCAAAATCTGGTCCTGCAACAAGAACTGTTCCACCTTTAAAAGCCTCTTGATTAAGTACAAAGTCAGGATCATTGCGCCAAGCAGAGAAAAGGCCATCTTCGAATCCGCTACGAGTTACTCGCTTGAGGTAGACGGCCGGAATGATCTGGTCGGTATCAACATTAGAGCGACGTAGTGGAACTCCAGTTCCTGTATGTGAAATGAATTTTTCCATGTCTCTATCCTCCTCTTACAAATCTGCCGGTGATGACAATGTGCCGCGAAGTGCAGTTGCGGCAGCTACCTGTGGGCTAACGAGGTGGGTGCGACCACCTTTGCCCTGACGTCCTTCAAAGTTTCGGTTAGATGTGGATGCAGAACGCTCTCCTACTGCAAGCTGATCTGGGTTCATACCGAGGCACATAGAGCAGCCAGCATTTCGCCATTCAGCGCCGGCTTCGGTAAAGACTTTATCGAGACCTTCACTCATCGCTTGTTGGCGCACACGCTCTGATCCTGGGACCACGAGCATGCGAAGTGTCGAAGCAATTGTCTTACCTTTAACGATTGAGGCTGCGGCGCGGAGGTCTTCAATACGACCATTGGTGCAAGAGCCTAAGAAAACAGTGTCAATCTTTACTGCCTTCAATGGCGTTCCAGGTGTCAGGCCCATATATTCAAGTGCATTCTTGGCCGCAATTTGATCGGTCTCACTGGCAAAATCAGAAGGACTTGGAATATTTGCGCTCAAAGGCAAGCCCTGGCCCGGGTTTGTTCCCCAGGTTACGAATGGCTCTAATGAGTCTCCATCAATTTCAACTTCGACATCAAACTTTGCATCTTTATCTGTGAAGAGAGTCTTCCAATATGCCACCGCTGCATCAAAGTCTTCTGGAGCATGTGGCTTGCCCTTAATGTATTCAAAGGTCTTCTCATCAGGTGCGATAAGGCCAGCGCGTGCGCCAGCTTCGATAGACATATTGCAGACTGTCATTCGACCTTCCATCGAGAGGTTACGAATTGCCTCACCGCGGTATTCGATGATGTAGCCCTGTCCCCCGCCGGTTCCAATCTTTGCAATGATTGCCAGAATCAAATCCTTAGCAGTTACTCCTGACTTAAGAGTTCCATTGACATTAATCGCCATTGTCTTAGGGCGACGTGATGAGAGTGTCTGAGTTGCAAGAACGTGTTCAACCTCTGAGGTTCCAATACCGAATGCGATTGCACCAAAGGCTCCGTGGGTTGATGTATGTGAATCGCCACAGACGATGGTCATTCCTGGCTGAGTGACTCCAAGTTGTGGACCAACAACGTGAACAACGCCTTGATCGACATCACCTAATGAGTGAAGACGCACACCAAACTCTTTGCAGTTATTGCGAAGGGTATCCACTTGCAATTTTGAAACCGGATCAGCAATTGGCTTTAAAATATCTAGCGTCGGAACGTTGTGATCTTCGGTTGCGATAGTTAAATCTGGGCGACGTACTTTGCGACCAGTAAGTCGTAGGCCATCAAATGCCTGTGGGCTAGTGACTTCATGGATAAGGTGGAGATCGATATAGAGCAGATCTGGTTCGCCTTCAGCTGAGCGAACAACATGCTCTGCCCAAATCTTCTCTGCCAGTGTCTTAGCCATCAAATCCTCCATCATTTTCACGAAAATATTGCATCCCAATAGGTGAGATGTTAATATCACTTCATGGACAAGAAGAATAGCGGAGTCGGCGTTTTAGACAAAGCCGTAGCAATCCTGGGCACTCTCGAATCAGGGCCTCACTCTCTAGCAGAGCTCGTTGCAGTCACTGGCATCGCCCGTCCGACTGCGCACAGACTCGCCGTTGCACTCGAACACCACCGTCTCGTCACCCGTGATTTGAGCGGCCGCTTTGTCCTTGGATTGCGATCTGGCGAACTCGCTCTCGCTGCAGGTGAGGATCGACTCATTGCCGCCGCCGGCCCCGCTCTCGCCGCGCTCCGCGATGCAACAAGTGAATCTGCTCAGCTCTATAAGCGCCAAGGCGATGTCCGCCTCTGCGTCGCAGTAGCTGAACGCCTATCAGGTCTGCGCGACTCTGTACCTGTTGGAGCCGCCCTTACGATGCAGGCAGGCTCTGCTGCACAAATTCTGATGGCTTGGGAAGATTCAGAGAAAATTCATCGTGGTCTTAAGAATGCACGTTTTACGGCGGCTCACCTTTCAGCAGATCGCCGTCGCGGATGGGCGCAATCAGTCGGAGAGCGCGAAGCTGGCGTTGCATCAGTCTCTGCCCCGGTTCGCGGACCCAATGGAAAAGTTATTGCAGCAGTCTCTATCTCTGGCCCTATCGAGCGCCTTGGCCGCCAACCAGGCCGTCTTCACGCCGCAGCTGTTGTAGCAACTGCGGAACGATTAAGCGAACACCTCAAACAAAATAAATAGAACTACCGAGTGCCAGTTCTTTTTGTGGAAATGACTGCAGTTGCATTTGCAGTTCCGGAAGTGTAATTGCTATCGGTAGGAAAAATTTGAACTGAAATAGCAATCGAAGCGTGTATCGATGGCTTCCAACTACATGTTGCAACGAGATTTACTGTTGCAACTTTAATACATCCAGCGATTCTCTTATTATTTGCAAGAAAGGTGACTTTGCTTGCGGTATTTGTCGTCGCAGTGATTGAAGTACTAGCTCTATAAATCGGAGCATTTGTAAATGAAAGATTTGCAAAGCCAGTAAGGGCATATTTAATAATTACAATTCCAGAGGCACCCGATGTGCCGAATGCATTTGAGGCAGTTGGGCTTCCATTACCACCACCAGCACCACCTCCACCTTGATTGGCATTTGGCTTTGTCGGTGCTAGAGAAGATGTTCCACCATTTGCTGCGCCGGAACCGCCGGTTGCTAACGTTGCTGATGAAAAGGAGCCGCCTGCACCACCGGAACCATAGGTATTTGAATTCAAATTTGCCACAACTCCGCTGGCGCCGTTTCCTGCTACGACCGAAGTTGTGGCTCCACCAATTGCAGCTCCGCTAGCTCCTCCTCCACCTGCGTTATTGCTGACTGCAGATGAAGATCCTCCGGAATAAGCACCTACTCCTGCAGAATTTGCCCCTGCCCGTGAATTATGTCCGCCTGCACCACCACCGCCGCCGCGCACATTTGCCGCAGCATCCGAATCTGCCGTTCCGCTATTTTCAATTCCGCCGCCTCCGCCTCCGCCCGAGGCAGAGATCGAACCAAATTTTGAGGAATTTCCAGATGCTGCGCTACAGGCAACAATCGTTGTGCTCCATGTGCCTGTGCAAAAAGTACCGCCAACATAGCCGTTAATGGCTGGGCCGCCGCCGCCAACTCTCACTACATAAGAATTTCCTGGAGTCACGGCAAGATTTGAATTTTGGTAGACACCACCTCCGCCGCCACCTCCGCCACCATCAAAACCGCCCGCTCCGCCGCCGCCAACGACAAGAGAGCTCACTGACGTCACTCCGGTGGGGATTTTGTAACTACCTTGCGCATTGAGATATGTACGTGGGAATGTAATTGTGGCGAAACCGCCCGAGTTAGAAATGGTTTTAACATCCGGAAAAGTTGGTGCGGCGTTGATAGTCAGGTTATAGCCGTTCGCTGTCCTGTCGTAGAGGGTGGATTGGCTTGCGCTTCCATTAAAATCCCAATAGCCGAGGAGATTGCTCGATGATCCCGCAAGTTTGAGATCCATATTTTGTGCAATTTCTGAATCGGTACGGGCCCCGGTCCAAACCCGCACCTCATCAATTCCCCCGGCATAGAAACTTGCTTGGGGAGTTGTTAAATTGCTCGCACCATTCCAGGGGCTTGCTCCAATTCCTACATAACTAGTTTGACTGAGTACAGAAGCTGCTACCGAAGAATTTTGATAAATCAACGCTCCATTAACAAAAACTTTGAGAGTCGTACCAGATTTTGTAAAGGCTACATGCTGCCACTCATTGGTACGTAAAGTGAGGTTGGTTGTATAGGTATTCCAGCTTCCACTTTGAAGCACGACTTCAGGTCTGAGATTATTGAGTTGAAAATAGAAAGAATCCTGCTTGATAAAAATTACGCCGTAACCCGAAGTTAAACTCTCGCTTGGATTGATCCACGCTTCCACTGAAAAACTTGAGAGGCTAGAGTTAAGGAAAGTCGAACCATTGAGCGAGAAGCCTTGTTTAGCAGTAGGTGAGATTGCTAAATTTGCGTAGTTATCGATCTCCGATGTGGATGGGTTTGGATCATCGGCCTCTGCGCCCGATATCGGGGCAAGTAGAGAAATGGCAAGCGCGAGTAGAGCGCCCTTGAAAACCATTTTCATATCTCGAGTATAGAGGTTGCCCTGCTACTCGCTAAAGTCTGTGCCGATTCCGAGTTCGCGAATTACGCGTGCGATGACCGGAAAGCCAAAGCCTTTACGTTGCAATAGCGATTGAATCCGGCGAATCTGCACATCGCTTTCAAGGCGAGAGATGGTGGCGTACTTCTTCATCGCAAGAGAGAAGGCTGATTGGTACTCGGCATCATCATCAATTGACTCGAGTGCATGGTTGATCTCTTCTTGAGTAACGCCACGTTGACGGAGCTCGGTTGCGATGATGCGCTTCGAAATCTTCTTATGCTCATGGCGAGATTTAGCCCAAGCAAGAGCAAACTCTTGATCATTGACGAGGCCAGCTTCTTGTAAACGGAAGATTGTGGCTTGTGCTATCTGATCTTCAACGCCGCGGGCTTTGAGGTGAGTGAGCAGCTCCCCCTTACTCTTCGCACGTGCCACCAACGCATTGAGCGCGATTGCATATGCAGTTTCGTAAGGATCGGAGCTGCTCTCTACCTTCTTATAGAGAAGTGAAATTAGAAGTCAACCTCTGCTACCGCTTCATCAATCTCGGCGATAAGTGCTGCATCTACCTCGACTGGAACAAAGCTGGCACGAATCTTTGACTCGATATCGTTAGCAAGATCTGGGTTATCGAGGAGGAAGTTACGTGAATTCTCCTTACCCTGACCCAATTGATCGCCTTCGTAGGTATACCAAGCACCAGACTTCTTGACGATGCCAAGATCGACACCCATATCAAGGAGTGAACCTTCACGTGAGATACCTGTGCCGTAGATAATGTCGAACTCTGCCTGCTTGAAAGGTGGAGCCATCTTATTCTTGACGACCTTAA
Source organism: Candidatus Nanopelagicaceae bacterium (assembly GCA_947454425.1). GTDB lineage: Bacteria > Actinomycetota > Actinomycetes > Nanopelagicales > Nanopelagicaceae > Planktophila. The sequence continues at coordinate 3,646 of CANGJV010000007.1, read as the reverse complement.
CGCGAGTGCGGTTACCGACAGACTCTTGTCCATCCTTAAGGGTTTCAATACGACGGATATCGAGGCGGACAGATGCGTAGAACTTAAGTGCCTTACCACCGGTTGTTGTCTCTGGTGAACCGAAGAAGACGCCGATCTTGTCACGCAACTGGTTGATGAAGATCGCTGTTGTCTTTGATTGGTGAAGCGCGCCTGTGATCTTACGAAGCGCCTGTGACATCAAACGTGCCTGGAGACCCATATGTGAATCACCCATCTCGCCTTCGATTTCTGCGCGAGGAACAAGCGCTGCAACTGAGTCAACGACTACGAGATCGAGCGCGCCAGAGCGAACCAACATATCCATGATCTCGAGCGCTTGTTCTCCGGTATCTGGCTGCGAGACAAGAAGTGCGTCGATATCAACGCCGAGCTTCTTTGCATACTCTGCATCGAATGCATGCTCTGCATCGATAAATGCGCAGATGCCGCCGAGCTTCTGTGCAGATGCAATTGCGTGAAGGGTAAGTGTTGTCTTACCTGAAGATTCTGGTCCGTAGATCTCTACGATACGACCACGTGGAAGTCCACCAATGCCGAGCGCCATATCGAGGGCGACAGAACCTGTTGGAATAACTTCGATGACTTGAGCTTGCTTATCTGACATCTTGATAACTGCACCCTTACCAAACTGACGTTCGATTTGAGCGAGGGCGGTGTCGAGCGCCTTGTGGCGGTCGGATGATGCTTTTTCATCGGCTTTACTTGGCTTTTCAGCTGCCATGAGCTTTTCTCCTTTTGATCGAACGCTGGGCGATATGCCCACCGTTTGGTGGCCCAGAAGGTACGGAACTTCACCTACGGCCAACGAGCGTTATAGAGACGCTGTGGGCGGAAAGAGTGAGACCGCTCTGGTTGTGCATGGCCATTGCTGACCATGGAAAATGGTAGTCGAACATCTGTTCGAATACCACCTTAGACACGCCAGAAATCTAAGGGTCACCACCGACAAATGGCTCGCCAAGGCGGCCATACTCACCGACGTGTTGATCCTCCTGCCGCCTTCTGAGAAGAAGGTGGAAACCTCAAAGCCAACCCCAGCGATGAGCGTGTATTCCGGAGTTCTCTACCAGGCCCTCGATTGGGCGAGCCTCTCCCCTGCCGCCAAGAAGCGCGGCGAGAGCTCAGTTGCAATCATCAGTGCGAAATACGGCGTTGTGAGGCCGCAGGCGAAGATTGAAAGCTACAAAGCGAAGATCAATAACAAAGATATGGGGCCACTCATTGCGCTCTCGCTCGACACAGTAAGGACTCCATTGATTGTCGATTGTAGATCTTCTACATATAAGACAGTCTGGAAAGCTCCCATAGATATCACCGTCGAAATCAAAGTTTCAACAGTTGTTGACGGCGTGCGTACCGTAATTACTCATATGTCCAAGAAGACTCGTGGAGAAATTGCCCGCTGGTTGCTTCAATCGCGATCTACTCCGAAAACGCCAGAAGATCTCTATGCCATCGTCTCTGAGAAATATCCATGCGCGCTTACGCCATCAGATGGCGTAAATCCATGGGTACTTGAAGTTATCGCTGTTTAGCTGTTTCTGTCGGGCACTGCTTGCAAACTGCGCGCCAGATTTCATCAGCTTCTAATCCTGCTTTAAGTGCCTCATTAACTGTCTTGCTGCCAAGTTCGCTGATGGCAATATCTTGTGAAAAAGATGGAGCCCATTCTTCTCCGAATGAGAGCGCCAACCTTTCGCGCAGATCTGAAATTCGCATAATCTAAAAGAGGGTATTTTCAACCAGCAATAAGGCTTGGTCGCGAGATTGTTCGGCAGTAATTGGTTGCATCACCTGTCCCAATAACCAGCGCATCGCAATGCCAGTGCCGGCCTGAGACTTAGTCGCACCATAAATTATCTGAGCAATGGTGATGTAGTGTTCTGAAGTAGTGTCAGTCATTGCGCTCACCAGGATTGCTGCATCGTGAATTCGCATAGCAGCTAACGCAGGATCAGTTGAAATTGAAATCGATAGAGATTCGAGTGCATCTGCTGGAGTTCCGGCCTTAACTGCAAGTTCTGCAAGTCGATTGACTTCAGATGCAACTAGTGCGGCAAGAACTGCCTCTTTATCTCGGTAGTGGTTATATAAAGTTGCGCGCGATACTTCAGAGTGGTCTGCAATTTCAATCATAGAGAGACCCGAGATTCCAGATCGTGCAATCAAAGATTTTGTGCCCGCTAAAATGGCAGTTTCAGTGCGGCGATGAGTACTTCCTTGAAGCGAATATTTAGGCTGCATCGACAACAACGAGCTTTGCTGTCTCAGCTGATGTGATCTCAAGCGTTACTTCGTTCATCAATGAACCAAGTGTTAAGCCAAGTGCCTCACAAATAGAGTTGAGAAGTTCAGAAGATGCTTCTTTATGTCCGCGCTCTACCTCTGAGAGATAGCCGAGCGAAACTCGAGCATCGCGCGCAACATCTCGAAGAGTGCGAGATTGAGCTAAACGGGCGTTACGAAGCGCCTGACCGACTGATGCACGTAATAGGACCATCTCGGTTGCTCCTTTCGACTCTACTAATCTTGTGAACTAAGGATACGGGCAAAGGCGCCAATTGCGCTGGATATAGCTCCAGTTCGTACCGCCTCACGCCCACCATCGAGATGGAGGCAGAGGCTCTGATTAATCGGCCCCCGTATGGAAATCCAGACGGTACCTTCGGCAATACCTTGATAATCGCCGGGCCCTGCAATTCCGGTCGTTGCCAGAGCCCAGGTGGCGCCAAGTTTTGCTCGCACATTATCGGCCATCGCATTAGCAACTTCTTCGCTGACGGCGGTGTACAGATTGATTAACTCGGGATCGACACCTAAGAGATCTACTTTCACTTCATCTGTGTAAGAAATTATTCCGCCAAGAAATACTTGTGAGGCGCCAGGTGTAGTAGTTAAAGCGCGCCCTACCCCACCGGCTGTTAATGATTCCGCGACTGCAACAGTTTCATTTCGTTGTGACAATAGCTCCACAATCCGATCAAGATGTGCGCGAGTGGGCATAGGTTGAATCTACCGGCTCTTATTCCATTTGACTATGTAGTCGATTCCGCTGCCTATGGTGAGCGCGATTGCAACTGCCATAAAGGTATCGCGAAGCGGGAAGAGGATATGAGGAAGGGGCAGGATGAAGAAGCCCACTCCGAAGCCTTGAAAAACTGTCTTGAGTTTTCCGCCTTTGCTTGCCGGAATAACTCCATCTCGAATTACGAGTAATCGGAAGATAGTGATTCCGATTTCTCGAGCCAAAATAACAATGGTGATCCACCAAGGAAATCGATCAAGAATAGAGAGCGAGATCATCGCAGATCCAATGAGCGCCTTATCTGCAACTGGATCTAAGAATGCCCCGAGTGAGGTTGTGCGATTACTTTTTCTCGCCCAATGGCCATCTGCGATATCTGTCAGCCCTAAGACAAAATAGATAAGCCACGCGATACATTGCCATAGCGCTGATGGGCTATGAAAGAGCGACCAAACTCCTGCTGGGATACAAACGATTCGAATAACTGTGAGCCAATTCGGAGTTATCTGGATAGACATTACATCGGCCTCGCAACTAAATCAGCGCCCATCGAGTCAATCACAACTGCATCTACATATT
>CANGJV010000006.1 GCA_947454425.1 Candidatus Nanopelagicaceae bacterium | reverse complement strand
CGGATATCATCCTTCCAGTAGCTGGTGGTCTTGGTGCAGTAACTGCTCAGAACTCAATCGCAAGCAAGAAGTCAAAGGTTATTTGGGTAGATACAGATGGTTTCGTATCAGCTAACAAGTACAAGTCTGTTCTTCTTACATCAGTACAGAAGGGCCTCGGAGAGTCAGTTGCATCTGTAATCAATGATGTCGCTGCTGGTAAGTTCACAAACGCTGCTTATGTGGGAACACTTAAGAACAAGGGAACACTGCTCGCTCCTTACCACGATCTTATTCGTGTAGTTCCTTCAGCACTTCGTGCAGAAGTAACAAAGCTAGGAACAGCTATTTCAAATGGAAAGGTTTCAGTTAAGTAATTAACTAAAACACTCCAAACAAAACGGAGCTAGCGTAATTGCTAGCTCCGTTTTGCTTTGTAATAAAACGTACAAGCGAGTAGATTTACGCACATGTCACTAGAACTGCGCGGCATCACCAAGACTTTTGGTTCACTCGTTGCAAATGATTCAATCGATCTCGCAGTTAATGATGGCGAGATTTTGGCAATCCTTGGCGAAAATGGTGCTGGTAAATCAACGCTAATGAATGTCGTCTACGGTTTACTTCAGCCAGATAGTGGCTCAATATTGGTAAATGGCAAAGAGATTGTTATACATTCCCCGCTTGATGCGCTCGAGGCGGGCATCGGTATGGTGCATCAACACTTCATGCTTATTCCGGTCTTTACCGTTGCAGAAAACATCGTATTGGGTAATGAGCAGATAAATAAGATTGGCATACTCAATTTAGATAAAGCACGATCTGAAATCCGCAGAATTTCAGATGAGTTTAATTTTGATGTTGACCCAGATTCCCTCATTGAAGACTTGCCAGTCGGCATCCAGCAGCGAGTCGAAATTATTCGTGCACTTATCTACGATGCAAAAGTTCTTATTCTGGATGAGCCAACTGCGGTCTTAACTCCGCAGGAGACCGACGAGCTTCTTCGCAATCTCAAGAAACTTCGCGAGTCCGGCCGTTCGATAGTTTTCATTAGCCACAAACTACGTGAAGTGAAAGAAATTGCAGATAAAATCACGATTATTCGACGTGGAAAAGTAGTCGGTAGCGCCTCACCATCAGCCTCGCAAGAAGAGTTAGCAAATTTGATGGTTGGTCGTGATGTGGATCTTAAAGTTGATAAAAAGTCCCAGCAATTAGGAGAATCTATTGTTGAGATTAAGAATTTCTCACAACTCAATCACTACGGCCGTCCGATTGTTGATGATGTCTCCTTTGAAGTCCGAGGCGGTGAAATCCTCGCCATCGCAGGCGTTCAAGGAAACGGACAATCCGAACTCGCCGAATCAATGGTTGGACTCCAAGAAAATACCAAAGGCTCGATCACTGTAGATGGTCACGATGTCTTGAAAAATGGGGTCTTGGAGAATTTGCGATCAGGAATCGCATACATCCCAGAAGATCGCGAGAAAGATGGCTTAATCTCTAGCTTCTCCATCTCAGAGAATCTTATTTTGGATATCCATCAGAATAAACCCTTTAGTTCTAAGGGCCTTTACTTCCCAGATGCAGTTGCTGCAAATGCCAATATCCGTGTTCCAGAGTTCGATATCCGTACCCAGAGCATCAATGACACCGCTTCATCTCTCTCTGGTGGAAATAAGCAAAAGGTGGTTATCGCGCGCGAGCTATCCCGCCCGGTAAAGCTTGTCATTGCATGTCAACCAACTCGAGGACTAGATGTTGGATCTATTGAATTCGTGCATCGACGCCTGGTTGAAGAGCGAGATCAGGGACGTGCAGTAATTGTATTTAGCACCGAACTCGATGAAGTCTTCGCCCTTGCCGACCGCATTGCAATTATGTTTAAAGGACGCATCATTGCAATTGTTCCTGCGACCGAAAGTAGAGAGAACATCGGACTTTATATGGCAGGTCTAACTCCTGGAGGTAACTCACATGCTTAAGAAAATGCTTCGAAAGTCAGTGATGCCCTTCTTGGCTTTTGTGCTCGCACTCATCATCGGTGGAATTGTTATTGGTGTAACTGATAGTCGAGTAAATTCGCAAATTTCACATCCAATTAAATTTATCAAGGCGCTACTTTCAACTGTAGGCAATGCATATCTCTCACTCTTCCAAGGAGCGATTTATGATCCAAACCTTGCCGAAGGTAAAGGGTTCATCCACGGTTTCTACCCATTCTCTGAAACCCTGCTCGCCGCATCTCCACTCATTCTCTGCGGCCTGGCAGTCGCCGTTGCATTCAAGTCCGGCCTCTTCAATATTGGTGCACAAGGCCAATTCATCTTTGGTGCAATCGGTGCCTCATATATCGGTTTTAAATACAACCTCCCAGTCGGAATACATATTCTGGTAGCAATTGCAGCCGCAATTATCCTTGCGGGTCTCTGGGGTGGAATCGCAGGATTGCTCAAAGCAAAGACCGGAGCGCATGAGGTAATTGTGACCATCATGCTCAATTACATTGCCGCCCGATTTATTCTCTGGATTCTGGGGCAGACCGCATTCCGCCGTCCGGGTCGTATCGATCCTCTGGCGCCACCTGTAAAAGAATCATCACGACTTCCATTGCTCTTCGGTAGCGAATACCGGGTCAACTTGGGATTCTTAATTGCAATAGCAGTCTCAATTTTGGTCTACTTCATTCTTAATCGCACAACCCTTGGCTTTAGGTTTCGAGCAGTCGGCGCCAACGCAACGGCAGCGCGGACTGCTGGAATTTCTGTTGGTTCTTCAACAATAGCCGCAATGGTCTTCTCAGGCGCGCTTGCCGGACTCGGTGGCGCAATCCATGTCTTAGGCAATCAGTTCGAGCTCACTACAGATGTTGCTGGCTCCTTTGGTTTCGATGCAATTACCGTGGCACTTCTCGGTCGCGGCAATCCGGTAGGAGTCGTGTTAGCAGCCATTCTCTTTGCAGCGCTGCGTGTTGGCGGAGTTACGATGCAGGCTAATGTTCAAGTTCCGGTTGAAATTGTCCTCGTAATCCAAGCATTAGTAGTTCTCTTTATTGCAGCTCCCGGTCTTGTTGCAAAAATCTTTAGAGTGCGAAGTTACGAAAAAAGCAGCACAATAGTTTCGAAGGGGTGGAACGGCTAATGTCATTTGATCACCTCTCGACCGCACAACGTAAGACAGCCCAACGCATCGTTTTTCTTAACGTTGCCTCAGCACTCAGCCTGATCTTTTTTGCACTCATGCAGAAAGTCAATGATCCAGTGACCTATAGCTTTGTGCTCGGTGACGAATGGGCATTTATCAAAGAGTGGAAGCTCGGATCAAAGACCGGCTCAACCAACTTCAGCCTCGCAGCGATTGTCTTGAGTCTCTCTGCGCTCTGGATGTATGTGAAGCGCCAATCTGCAAAGGTTCTGATTTCCATTGCCTCCGCCGCACTCTTTATGTCTTTCCTTAACTGGGCTTCAGCAGGAGACTTCGTTCCATTTACCGGGTTACTACAGGGCGGACTTGTCCTCTCTGTTCCGCTTATCTTTGGTGCTCTAGCCGGAGTTGTCTGCGAACGTTCAGGCGTAATCAATATCGCGATTGAAGGCCAACTCCTCGCTGGTGCATTCGGAGCGGGAGTTGCAGCATCGCTGACTAAAAATATTTGGGTTGGTTTGGCGGTCGCACCAATAGCAGGTGCTTTGATTTCACTTATTCTCGCAACTTTTGCAATCAAATATGCAATCGATCAGGTAATTCTAGGGTTCGTTATTAACGTCCTCGTTATTGGTCTGACTACCTTTGCTACTCAGCGAGCTCTCACTACTAACCCAACGGTTTGGAATAGCGCGCCAATATTTAGCCCTATTCCGATTCCAATTCTCTCGAAGATTCCATTAATCGGACCAATTTTCTTTAACCACACAATCATTATTTACACGCTCTACTTATTAGTGGCTGTAATTCAAGTTGCCCTCTTTAAGAGTAAGTGGGGACTTCGTATGCGCTCAGTGGGCGAAATGCCAGTTGCCGCAGAGTCTGTCGGAATTGATGTCAATAAGGTGCGCTTCCGAAATGTACTCATTGCCGGCGCTATTGCAGGCTACGGTGGTGCGTTCTTCACAATTGGTTCGGTTGGTTCTTTCAGTCGCGAGATGACTGCAGGCATGGGATTTATTGCGCTAGCTGCACTGATTTTTGGACGATGGACTCCATTGGGCGCCGTTGCAGCAGCCCTAGTCTTTGGTTTTGCAGATAACTTGCGAAGCGTCCTTTCAATCTCAGGTACTCCAATCCCATCTGAATTTATGATGATGGTTCCGTACATTGCAACGATCATCGCAGTATCTGGCTTTGTTGGGAAAGTTCGCGCACCAGCAGCCGATGGCATCGCGTATAAGCGTGGAGGCGGATCTCACTAATGGAAATTAATTGGCAAGTCCTTAAGACAGAAGCGCTAGCAGCGATGAAGAAGGCCTATGTACCGTATTCAAAATTCCCAGTCGGAGTAGCTGCACTTGTTGACGACGGTCGCGTCGTTACTGGGTGCAATGTTGAGAATGCAAGCTATGGACTCACGCTCTGCGCTGAATGTGGGCTGGTTTCTTCACTGATTGCATCCGGAGGCGGAAGGCTCATTGCATTTGTATGTGTAGATATTTCAGGAAATGCACTGATGCCATGTGGTCGCTGTCGCCAATTATTGCAAGAGCATGGTGGATCGAAATTGCAGTTAATGACAGATGAAGGCGTAAAGACGCTTAATGATTTACTACCGTGGGCATTCGGTCCAGAAGAGATAGAGACTCGATTGTCATGATTGAAAAATTTGCTGCAGTAGAAATCATCTCAGCTAAACGTGATCGAAATGAATTAACAGACCCGCAGATTGATTGGGTCATTGATGCATATACGCGTGGCGTTGTCGCAGATGAGCAGATGTCAGCGTTGCTTATGGCAATCCTACTTAATGGAATGAATTCGCGCGAGATTTCTCGTTGGACCAATGCGATGATCAATAGCGGCGAGCGAATGAACTGGTCTTCCCTTGATCGTAAGACTGCAGATAAACATTCAACCGGTGGAGTTGGCGACAAAATCACTCTACCTTTGGCGCCTTTGGTTGCCGCATGTGGGGGAGCAGTCCCGCAGTTGTCTGGTCGCGGGCTTGGGCACACTGGTGGAACGCTCGATAAGATGGAATCAATTCCAGGTTGGCGAGCATCGCTTTCCAATGAAGAGATGTTGCAAGTTCTCAAAGATACAGGTGCCGTTATCTGCGCTGCCGGCGCTGGATTAGCACCGGCAGATAAGAAGCTCTATGCGCTGCGTGATGTCACCGCAACGGTCGAGGCCATCCCACTTATCGCATCTTCAATCATGAGTAAGAAAATTGCTGAAGGCACTTCGGCGTTAGTGCTCGATGTAAAGACTGGTTCTGGCGCATTTATGTCAGATCCCAAGAAGGCATCAGAACTTGCTCGCACCATGGTGCAACTGGGTGTCGATGCAGGTCTAAAAATGCGCGCACTCGTTACTGCAATGGATGTTCCGCTCGGGCTTACCGCTGGAAATGCTTTAGAAGTTCGCGAGTCAGTGGAAGTACTCGCCGGTGGCGGCCCATCCGATGTTGTTGAGCTCACCATCTTGCTTGCGCGCGAAATGATTGATGCCGCTGGAATCATCGGTAAAGATCCGGCTGATGCTCTCAAGGATGGCAGCGCGATGGATCATTGGCGACGTATGGTCACAGCCCAAGGCGGAGATCCTGATGCGGCGCTGCCTGTGGCAAAAGAACAGCACATCGTAAAGGCTGCTAATAGCGGAATCATTACAACGATGGATGCAATGAAGGTCGGCGTATCAGCATGGCGGTTAGGTGCTGGTCGCTCTAAGCAAGGTGAACAAGTTCAAGCGGGTGCCGGAATTGAGATGCACGCTAAGCCTGGTGAATATATTGAGGCAGGCGCACCACTCTTTACGCTCCACACAGATGAGGCGCCACGTTTTGAACGTGCACTCGAAGTTCTCGATGGCGCCGTTTCAATTGTTGAAAATGGAAAGGTAGATCGACTGCCTTTAGTCTTAGAAAGGATCGAAGGATGAGCGTTGTAAATCCAGATCTCTTGAAGAAGCCAAGTGAGGCACAAGTAAAGCGACTTCCAAAGGCGCTGCTCCACGATCACCTCGACGGTGGTCTACGCCCTGAGACGATTATTGAAATTGCAGCAGAGATCGGCCATAAGCTTCCAACTACAGATCCCACCGAACTAGCAGAGTGGTTTCGCGCATCCTGCGATTCTGGATCTTTGGTTCTCTACTTAGAAACATTCGCTCATACCGTTGCGGTGATGCAGCGCCGACAAGATATTGTCAGAGTTGCACGAGAGTGCGCTATTGATTTGGCGCGCGACGGTGTGGTCTATGCAGAAGTGCGGATGGCGCCTGAGTTGCTCACCGAAAAGGGTTTGACGCTCACAGAGGTAATTGAGTCAATTCTTGAGGGCTTCCGTGAAGGTGAAAGCGCGGCTACGGCAGAAGGAAATCGCATCCGAATATTCTCGCTTCTCTGTGGCATGCGTCAGAATGATCGCTCGCAGGAAGTTGCAGAACTTGCCGTGAAGTATCGCGATAAAGGTGTAGTTGGCTTCGATATTGCTGGCCCAGAAGATGGCTTCCCGCCAAGTGACCAGCTCGATACCTTTGAATATCTAAGGAAAGAGAATGCGCACTTCACCATCCATGCTGGTGAGGCATATGGATTGCCATCGATTTGGGAGGCAATCCAGATTTGTGGTGCAGAACGTCTCGGCCATGGTGTTCGGATTGCAGATGATATTGATTTCAACCATACGCCACCACGTTTAGGTCGCTTATCTTCATTCCTTCGTGATCGCCGTATTCCACTAGAGATGTGTCCATCTTCAAATATCCAAACCGGCGTCGCTGCATCATTTGCCGACCATCCAATTGGAAAGCTGGCGAAACTTCGCTTTAGAGTTACCGTTAATACCGATAATCGATTGATGTCTGCCACCTCAATGAGTCGCGAGATGAATGAATTAGTAAAAGCATGTGATTGGAATTTTCAAGATCTTCAGCGAGTAACAATCAATGCGCTCAAGAGCGCCTTTATCCCATTTGAAGAGCGGCTTGAGATTATTGAAGAGATAGTCAAACCAGGGTACGCAGAGATTTCAGCTGAGTAATGTCCAACTTCCTGCTCGCCCTTACCCTTCTCTTTTCTTTAACTGCCTCACTTTATATAGTTCGAAGTCTGCGGATTATCGGCAGTAAGGCGAGTGAAGGGTTAACTCAAGGCCGAGCCTTGGAGAAGAAACTCTCCACAATAGAAAATAGGTTACATAAAGATTCAGAGCAGATACTTTCAAAACTTAATCTGCTCAATTTAGAGATAGCCGGAATGAAAAATCGAGATTTCAATTTCATTCTTTCTCTCACAAGTCATCCGGCTCGATTCGATGCTCTCGCCGAAACTCTCATTGAGCTCAAGCGTCAGGTGATTCAGCCAAAGGCCACCATCGTAAATATCGCAAAATCTGATATAGATCTTCTCCCACAAACAATTCTTGATTTAGCAAGCAAGTCCGAGATTGTTATCAATCAATCTCCCGATCTCGGCCCTGGCAAGAAATTAATCCCTACGCTTCAGCTCTATCCCAATCTTCCGATTATCGTCATTGATGACGACTTGATTGTGACCCCTGACTTAACTTTGCAATTAATGCTCGAGCACTACCTCTACCCGGATTCAATCATCGCCTCCCGTGTGCACCGAGTGACTTATGCGCAGGATGGCTCGTTAGAGCCCTTCTCAGCGTGGGAGAAGGCGACAGATAGCCTCGCCGGTCCTTCCTTTGACCTCGTAGCAACAAGTGGCGCAGGAACCCTCTTCCCAGTGGGCGCGCTCCATCCTGATGCCCTCGATGAGGCCCGATATACCGAACTCGCCTTCCATACCGATGATCTCTGGTGGTACTTCCAAGCCCGTCGCAATGGCACAAGAGTTCGTCGACTGCCCGGCCATCGCGCACTTGAGTTCATTCCAGAGACGCAAGCGGTCGGACTTTGGCAGAGCGGCAATAAAGATCGCAATGATATAAATTTCACAAAGCTATTTAATGAAATCGGAGTCGAATATGACAACCAGTAAATACACACTCAAGCAGGTTGCAAAGACCATTGATTATGCGTTACTTCGACCAGATATGTCGCGCGAAGAAGTTCGTGAAGGTTGTTTAGTCGCCATTAAATATGACGTTGCATCGGTCTGCTGTAAGCCAGCGGATGTTGCGTTCTGCGCAGAGATTCTTAAAGGAAGCGATGTTCATGTCGGAACAGTTGTTGGATTTCCACATGGCAACTCTGCCACTTCAGTCAAAGTTTTTGAGACAAAGCAAGTTGTTGCAGATGGCGCAACCGAGATTGATGTAGTGATGAATATCGGCTTAATGAAGTCCGGCATGTATGACGAGGTTCGCGAAGAACTTGCAGCAGTTGTCGCTGCTGCAGGCGGTCATCAGGTAAAGGTAATTCTTGAGAACGCCTACCTGACAAAGGAAGAGATCGTAAAAGCTTGCCAATTAGTTGAGGCATCGGGTGCAGATTACGTAAAGACATCAACTGGCTTTGCACCTACGGGGGCAATTCTAGAAGATGTGAAATTAATGCGCGCATCAGTCTCTTCCAAGATGGAGGTCAAGAGCGCAGGCGGTGTTAAAAACCTCGATATGTTATTGGCATTTATGGATGCAGGTGTAAAGCGAAGTGGCGCCTCAGCAGCCGCTGCGATGCTCGATGAATTTAAAGCGCGCTTCGGTAGTTAATTTTTAACCTTGCAAGAACAGCTTGAGCGGTCCACGGAGTTCGTTAAGTAACGCCTCGGATTCTTCTGAGCTCTTTGTGATAACTTCGATGTAACACTTCATCTTCGCCTCTGTTCCAGAGGGACGGACAATGATTCGAATTCCACCGGCGAGCCAGATTCGCAAACCATCGGTAGGAGGAAGTCCATCAGTGGGAGCGGCAAGGTCATCGATTGATTCCACTTTACGGCCCGCAATTTCAGCCGGGGGAGTAGCGCGCAATCCTGCGAGGAATCTGGCGATGATGCTCATATCGGGCAGGCGAATTGAGATCTGCTCTGTGCCATGGAAGCCATGTTGCTGCCAGATTTCGTCGAGCAGATCAGAGAGAGTAAGTCCATCGCGCTTGAGATCCATTGCAATCTGAGTGAGAAAGATTGCGGCAGAGATGCCATCTTTATCATTGACGGTCTCTGAATCCACCGAATAGCCAATTGCTTCCTCATAGCCATATGCAAGATTTTCAATCTTTGCCAACCACTTAAAGCCAGTCAGAACTTCTTTAAAGTCAACGTTGTAATGCGCAGCAATTTTTCGTAGCGCTGAGGATGAGACGATGGAATTTCCCATTGTTCCCGCTGGGTGAGTGCGGGCAATCCATTCTCCGAAAATTACGCCAAGCTCATCGCCGCGCAGCATTCGCCATCCAACCTTTGGATCATTGATTGCCGCAGCACAACGATCGGCATCAGGATCATTGGCAATAACAAGATCAGCGCCAAAGTCGCGAGCTTTTGCCAGAGCTAGGTCGATTGCACCCGGCTCTTCAGGATTTGGAAATGCAACGGTAGGAAAATCTGGATCTGGCGTGCACTGTTCGTCGACCAGAATCAAAGTTGCAAATCCTGCATGATTAAAAACTCGCTGTACGACTTCAGTACCAACTCCATGCATTGCGGTGTAGACAACTTTGATATCACCTGGACGAGGTGCGAGTGACTTTGTCCGCTGGATATATTCGGAGATGACTTCTTCTCCCAAAGTAGTCCACTTGTTTCCGCGGGGGAGTGACTTTAAGGATTTTACGGCTTCAATATCGGCGGCGATAAATTCATCAGTCGGGCTAATGATTTGTGATGATGCGTAGGAAATTCCATCTGCCTCTGGCCCGATATAAACCTTGTAGCCATTGTCTGCAGGAGGATTGTGACTTGCCGTCACCATGATTCCGACATCGCATTTCAAATGTGAGGTAGCAAATGCAAGTACAGGCGTTGGTAGCGGTCGAGGCAAGATGTAGACATCCATTCCGGCACCGCTCAAGATCTCAGCTGATTCAAATGTGTAATCCTCAGAACCATGACGGGCATCGCGACCAATCACCACGGATTTCATTCCGCGCTTTGCCATATAAGAAGCGATTCCGGCTGCTGCCCGGCCCACCACGGCACGATTCATACACGAAGGCCCGGCGCCAATTGGGCCACGAAGCCCTGCGGTTCCAAATTGAAGAAAGCCGTTAAATAAAGGTTGGAGCGCTGCTTCATCTCCATTGTCGAGTAGCTCTTGGAGATAGGTAGCAGTCACAGGATCTGGATCATCTGCAATCCAGGCTTTTACCTCTTCAATGAGTGCAGCGTTCATAAGCGCAGGTTACTCGTTTGCCAAAGATTAAACGAGTTTAGGGATTGTATTTTTGAGTAATTTGCCCATTCGACTTGCTGCGGCTTTACCAGCGGCGATGACTTCTTCGTGGTTAAGTTTCTCGCCAGTCATTCCTGCTGCCGCATTGGAGACCAAAGAGATGCCAAGTACTTCTGCACCCATTGCATGAGCTGCAATCGCCTCTGGAACAGTCGACATTCCAACGAGATCTGCGCCCATCGTGCGCATCATCAAAATTTCTGCAGGAGTCTCATAGGTGGGACCACGCCAATGCACGTAAACACCTTCTTGTAGTGAGGAATCTTCTTTCTTAACAATCTCACGGATGCGCTTGCTATAAAGGTCGGTCAAGTCAACAAATGTTGCACCTGAGAGCGGTGATTGCGCCGTTAATGAGATGTGATCGCGGATTAAGACTGGTTCGCCAACTTTATATCCTGCATTGATTCCACCACAGGCATTGGTAAGCACGACAACTTTGCAGCCAGCTTTAACAGCAGTGCGAACGCCATGTACAACTGGTTCCATACCTTTACCTTCGTAGAGGTGTGTGCGACCAAGGAATACGAGTGCGCGAATTGATTTACCTTCATGTTCAATTACATATGAACGAACTTTTCCAGAGTGGCCTTCAACTGCAGGCGCTTCAAAGCCGGTGAGTTCATGCGCATCACACTCGTAGGCTGGCGTGCCGAGCGCATCACATGCCGTTACCCAACCAGAGCCCATGACGAGCGCAACATCGTGTGAAGCAACGTCAGTTCGTGAAGCAATCTCAGCAGCTGCTTGAATTGCTGCTGCCATTGGGTCTTTGTAGAGAAGATCGGTTGAAGTCATGCCTCAATAATCTCACAGAGAATGGTGCCACTTGAAACAGTCTCGCCTACAACTGCCTTTAAGTTCTTTATCACACCGCTCTTATGAGCATTAAGTGGCTGTTCCATCTTCATCGCTTCTAAAACAATAATGAGATCACCAGCTTCTACCTGTTGGCCATCTTCAACGGCTATTTTGACTACCGTTCCCTGCATCGGACTTGGCAGTCCGTTGCCAGCTGCACCAGCCGAAGATGCCTGCTTTGCGCGGTGGCGCTTTACAACGGGATCTGGTGCATGGACGAGAATTTCAAAACGCTTTCCATTTACCTCAGCAACGAGTTTTTCCGCAGCAGCTTTAGTCTGCGCTTCAAGTGCTTCTGCGGCATGTGCCGGAATTTCATTGACAAATTCATTCTCGATGTAACTTGTATAAACCTTGAAGACTTCTGTGTAATTGAGATCTTCCAAAATCGCGCGGTGGAATGGAAGTGCGGTAGCAAGTCCTTGAATTTCAAACTCCGCTAATGCGCGACGTGACCGCTGGATTGCTTCTGCACGAGTAGCTCCTGTAACAATTAACTTTGCAAGCAATGAGTCGAAATTTCCGCCAATTACATCTCCTTTTCGGAAACCTGCATCGACGCGTACTCCAGGGCCAGTTGGAATCTGCCACTCTGTGATTCGGCCTGGTGCTGGCAAGAATGAACGTCCAGGATCTTCACCATTGATTCTAAATTCAATGGAGTGACCCCGCACGACCGGATCATCAAAGCCAAGCGCTTCGCCCATCGCAATTCGGAATTGCTGACGAACTAAGTCAATTCCAGTTACCTCTTCCGAAACAGGGTGTTCTACTTGTAGACGAGTATTAACTTCAAGAAACGAGATTGTTACGTCAAGTCCGATGAGAAATTCGCAGGTGCCCGCACCTACATAACCTGCCTCTTTCATGATGGCCTTGGAAGAGCGGTAGAGCTCTGCATTCTGCTCATCAGTTAAGAATGGAGCCGGCGCTTCTTCAACTAGTTTCTGGTGGCGACGTTGTAATGAACAGTCGCGGGTTGATACGACGACTGCATTGCCGAACTTATCTGCAAGAACCTGTGTTTCAACGTGGCGTGGCTTATCAAGGTAACGCTCGACAAAACATTCACCGCGACCAAAACCAGCAATTGCTTCACGAACAGCAGATGCGTAAAGCTCTGGAATCTCTTCCAGCGTGCGTGCAACTTTTAATCCACGTCCGCCGCCGCCAAATGCAGCTTTAATCGCGACTGGCAGGCCATGTTCTTTTGCAAATGCGATGATTTCATCTGCATGTTCGACTGGATCTTTAGTTCCGGCAACGAGTGGCGCCCCAGCAGCAGCTGCGATACGACGAGCCGAAACTTTATCTCCGAGGGCGCTGATTGCACTGGGGGATGGGCCAATCCAAATTAATCCAGCATCGATGACTGCTTGGGCAAAATCTGCATTCTCTGAGAGAAATCCATAACCTGGGTGAACGGCATCGGCACCTGCGCGCTTTGCCAGAGCAATTATCTTAGGAATGTTGAGATAGGTATCTTTTGCAACGACTCCTTCAAGAGAGTAAGCGAAATCTGCGCTCTTTGTATGAAGCGCATCTCGATCCTCTTCGGAATACATGGCAACAGATTCGAGGCCATGATCTCTACATGCACGAATGACGCGGAGCGCAATCTCACCTCTATTTGCAATCAGAACACGTTTCATTGCATCTCCTTTAGCTGCGGCCAAGAATATCCAAGTTGCTTCATCGCTTTGAGAAGGAATGGCATTGAGAGACCCACAACATTTGTGTAATCGCCCTCAATAATCGGGATAAAAGGCGAGCCGAAGCCATCAAGAGTAAAACCGCCAGCAACATGAAGCGGTTCGCCTGAGGCCACATAGTCGGCAATCTCTTCATCTGTCATATCTGTGAAAGTAACTTTCGTTGTTACTCGATCCGCAATTTCAATTCCTTGTGCAGTGTCGATGATGCAATGACCCGTATGAAGTAATCCGGTGCGGCCACTAATTTTCTTAGCGCGCTCAACGGCAATCTCTGGAGTGCCTGGCTTTCCAAAAGAGACGCCATCGACATCAAATGTAGAATCGCAACCGATAATAATTGCAGGATAGTCAACAAGTTCGCGCACAGTGTGAGCCTTAGAGACCGCGAGAGCAATCACCATATCCTCCGGAGTCATTGCGTTAAAAAAATCTGTCTCTTCATCAACGTGGCTGACAATGACGGTGGGCTTGATCCCAGCACCTTCAAGCAAGCGACGGCGAGATGCAGATTGTGATGCAAGTACTATGCGGGGCATTAATCAAACTTCCTTGCACCAAATGTAACCTGATGGGGAAGTGGTTGACGAAGTTGAGGCAGGCCAAAGATGCTTCGTTTAATTACTGGCTTAAGCTCTACTGTTTTACGGTTGGTAAGAACCGCTTGTAGAGCGATGAGCTCTTCATCGCTTGGATGACCTGAAGCAACTGTAAATTTCATTTATAGCGGAATATTTCCGTGCTTGCGAGCAGGCAAGATATCGCGCTTAGTCTTCAATGTGCGGAATGCCTTAGTGATGTATTGGCGTGACTCTTCTGGCTCGATGACGCTATCAATTGTTCCGCGCTCTGCCGCAAGATATGGGTTTGAGAACTTTTCGGTGTAATCATCGACCAGCTCCTTGCGAGTTGCTTCGACATCAGTTGCCTCAGCAATCTCCTTACGGTGCAAGATATTAACTGCGCCTTGCGCACCCATCACTGCAATCTCAGCGCTTGGCCATGCGAAGTTAATATCGCTTCCGAGATACTTCGATCCCATCACGATAAATGCTCCACCATATGCCTTACGTGTAATCAATGTGACAAGTGGGACTGATGCTTCAGCATATGCATAGAGCAACTTTGCACCGCGGCGAATAATGCCGTTCCACTCTTGTTCGGTGCCAGGCATAAATCCTGGGACATCGACGAGGGTAAGAATCGGAATATTAAAAGCATCGCAGAAGCGAAGGAAACGAGCAGCTTTTTCGGATGAGTTGATATCGAGCGTGCCAGCGAGCTGCGAAGGCTGGTTCGCAATAATTCCCACTGATTGACCTTCAATACGTGCAAAGCCAACAACAATGTTCTGTGCATAGAGCGAGTGAACTTCAAGAAATTCACCTTCATCAACAATTGCCTGAATCAGTACCTTCATGTCATAAGGCTGGTTTGGGCTATCTGGGATCAAAGTGTTGAGCGCGGTATCTGTTGCCTTCTTTTCTAGCGTCTCTGTTGGAGGTAAAACTGGAGATCCATCCATGTTATTTGAAGGAAGGTATGAAAGGAGCGCCTTCACATAATCAATCGCATCCGCCTCTGAATCGGCCATGTAATGCGCATTTCCAGATTTGGTGTTGTGCGTGAACGCTCCACCAAGTTCTTCCATTCCGACATCTTCACCAGTAACAGTCTTGATCACATCAGGACCTGTAATGAACATATTTGAAGTTTCCTTCACCATGACGGTGAAGTCGGTAAGGGCTGGTGAATATGCAGAACCACCGGCACATGGGCCGAGGATGAGAGATATCTGAGGAATTACGCCAGATGAGCGAGTATTGAGGCGGAAGATTTTTCCATAGCCATTGAGTGAGGCAACGCCCTCTTGAATGCGAGCTCCACCTGAATCGTTGATACCGATCAGAGGAATTCCTGACTTGAGTGCAAAGTCTGCAATCTTGACGATCTTTTCAGCGTGTACTTCACCGAGCGATCCACCAAAGACTGTGAAATCCTGAGAATAGAGAGCAATTGGTCGCCCATCTACCGTTGCAGTTCCAATGACAACGCCATCTCCATAGGGACGGTTATTTTCCATGCCGAAGCCATGTGCACGATGACGTGCGAACTCATCAATTTCAGTAAATGAATCGGCATCGACCAACATCTCAATTCGCTCGCGCGCAGTTTTCTTTCCCTTGGCATGCTGCTTTTCAGTTGCACGGGCGGAACCAGCATGGACCGCTTCATCGATTCGAGCGCGGAGGTCATCAATTTTTCCTGCTGTGGTATGTAGATCGTGGCTCATGCGCTTAAGGTACTAGTCGTGGGTACTGATGCGCCAAGAGCGCCACTAGATAAGAAGCGCATATCGCAAGAAATCTCGCGGTACTGGCGGGTAAGCGTGGTTGAAGTCACCGGCTCAACGCAAGATGATTTATACGAACTTGCAAGTAGCGGAACTGCTATACCTAAAACAATTCTTGCGAGTGAATTTCAGTCAAGCGGGCGCGGAAGATTAGATCGCACATTTGAAGCTGCGCCACACTCTGCTCTCACATTTTCAATCTACATCGAACCTAAGGTTGCGAAAGAGGAGTGGTCATTCCTCACACTGCTTGCGGGCTTAAGTGTTCAGGAAGCGTTTCACACGTTAGATCCGCAAACAGTAGTTGGAATCAAGTGGCCAAATGATTTATTAATTTACGAGAAGAAATTTGTAGGAATGATTGCGCAGGCAACCGCAAAAGGTGTTGTGCTTGGAATAGGGATCAATGTTGGAATGACAACAGAGGAACTTCCCGTGGAAAATGCAACCTCGCTTGCATTAGAAGAGTTTGCAGAACTAGATCGCAATTTAATTCTTGCCGCAATTATTAATCACTTTGAAATCAATCTCGAGATGTGGGAGAACGATCAGAGTTTTCTCGCCCAATACCGCTCTGCATCAGTGACGCTAGGCAGAGATGTCGAAGTCACCCTTCCTGATGGCGTTGTAGTTAAGAGCCGAGCAATTGATATCTCAAATGCTGGAGGGCTCATGCTCGAAGATGGTAGCGAAGTAACGGTAGGAGATGTCGTTCATCTACGATGAGCCAGTGAGTAATCGCTTTCCAAGAGTCGGAGTCATCGGCGCAGGTCAGCTTGCTCGAATGATGGTCGCTCCAGCAACTGCTCTTGGAATCGATCTCGTGCTCTTTGCCGCAGAGCCCCACGACTCTGGCGCTCAAATTACACATCACGTTATTGGGGATTACACCAACCTCAATGAAGTTCTGGCATTCGCTAAGACGGTCGATGTGCTCACATTCGAGCATGAGCTAATTCCGCTCTCTGTGATTAAGGGAGTTGAAGCAGAGGGAATAAAGGTTTATCCACCTTCATCTGCATTTATTTATTCGCAAGATAAAGCTGCGATGCGAGATCAACTAAAGAATTTTCCATCACCTCAATCACTTATCGCAGTCGATACTTCATCAGTAAATGAATTCCCCGTAATTGCAAAAGCAATCAGCGGTGGCTATGACGGCCGAGGAGTCTGGAAGGTTGGCTCGGTGCAAGAGCTACAAGAGATTCTTGATCACACATCACCACTACTTATTGAAGAGCTGATTGATTTTGATACTGAGATTGCAGTGATGGTTGCTCGCTCACCTCATGGACAGGCAACATCATGGGCGCCGGTTGAGACTGTTCAAGAAAATGGCATCTGCGTCATGACTGTAACTCCCGCACAGAATGTCTCTGCTTCTGTTGCAGAGCGGGCACAGAAGATGGCGCTTGAAATAGCGCAAGCTGTAGGAGTTGTTGGAGTTATGGCAGTTGAGATGTTTGTAAAAGGTGAGGATATTTACATCAATGAACTCGCAATGCGTCCACATAATTCAGGCCACTGGTCTATCGAGGGATCTGTGACATCACAATTCGAACAACATCTGCGCGCAATTCTCGATCTGCCACTCGGTAGCCCTGCCATGAGCCATTCATATGCAGTCATGGGAAATGTGTTGGGTGGAGATAAGACTGATATGTACCGCCCATATCTACATCTCATGGCGCGCAATCCAAGCTTGCATTTCCATCAATATAAGAAAGATGTACGTCCTGGCCGCAAGATTGGCCACGTCACCGCATGTGGCGATGACCTTCTACACTTAACCCAAGAAGTCCTGCATGCACGCGACTATATGAGCGGAGTGATCGATGAGTGACGTTGCAATCATCATGGGATCTGATTCTGATTGGCCAGTAATGGAAGAGGCTGCAAAGGCGCTCGAATCTTTCGGAATCACATTTACCGCAGATGTCGTTTCAGCACACCGCATGCCAGAGGAAATGGTTGAGTTCGCGAAGTCAGCCGCATCAAAAGGTTACAAAGTAATTATCGCTGGCGCAGGTGGTGCAGCGCATTTACCTGGGATGGTTGCCTCTCTTACGACGCTGCCAGTTATTGGAGTTCCAGTTTCACTGAAGAACTTAGAGGGCATGGATTCACTTCTCTCAATCGTTCAGATGCCAGGTGGAATCCCTGTTGCAACGGTAGGAATCGATAACGCAAAGAACGCAGGAATCCTTGCAGCGCGCATCATAGGTTCTTCTGATGCTTCAGTTGCAAAGAAGATTGAAGCTCAACTCGCAGCCTTATCGGATGAGGCAAAAGCAAAGGGCGCCCAATTGAGCGCCCGTCGCAATACTAAAACTGGTTTCTAACTTAATCGCTTCGGCCAAGTGCATGAACGCGCCAGCCAGCGTTACGCCAGAGGTTGCGATCCAACATATTGCGACCGTCGATAAGGAACTTTGACTTCACAAGTTGTCCGATTACTGATGGATCAAGCTCGCGATATTCCTTCCACTCAGTTAAGTGCAAGATTGCATCTGCGCCCTTGACTGCGTCGACAACCTTCTCGGCATAGTCGAGGTTTGGGAAGCGCTTACGTGCAGGTTCGATTCCCTTTGGATCATGAACAACAACTTGCGCGCCTGCGGCAGAGAGCTGAGCTGCAATATCGAGCGCTGGGGAGTCACGCACATCATCGCTATCGGGCTTAAATGTCGCACCTAGGACAGCAATCTTGTACTGAGTTAAATCTTCAGAGAGATCTGCGCGAACAACATCAATCACGCGCTGACGAGCACGAAGGTTGATGTTGTCAATTTCGCGAAGGAACTCGAGAGCCTGATCTGCTCCAAGCTCTTGCGCGCGTGCCATAAATGCACGAATATCTTTTGGAAGGCATCCGCCACCGAAGCCAATACCGGCTTGCAAGAAACGATTTCCAATACGTGGGTCGTAACCGATTGCCTTGGCAAGAACTGTCACATCGCCACCTGCTGCTTCGCATACTTCTGCCATTGCATTGATAAATGAAATCTTTGTGGCAAGAAATGAGTTGGCAGCAACTTTTACGAGTTCTGCTGTTGGAAGGTCGGCGCGAATCCATGGTGTACCAAGTGCGATTACGGGTTCATACACCTCTTTAAGAATCTCTTCTGCACGATCATTTGCAACACCTACGACAAGACGGTTTGGAGTCAATGTATCTTCCACTGCGAAACCTTCACGAAGGAACTCTGGGTTCCAAGCAAGATCGGCATGTGGAGCATGCTCTGCCAAGTAGTCACGAAGTGATTGAGCAGTTCCGACCGGCACAGTTGACTTACCAACAACGAGCGCACCATCTTTTAAGAATGGAGCGATAGCTGCAACAGAAGATTTCACGTAGGTCAGATCTGCTGCCAATCCGTCTTTACTCTGTGGTGTACCGACGCAGATGAAGTGAACATCGGCATCTGCTACTGCTGAAAAATCTGTCGTGAATGAGAGGCGGCCAGTCTTCATCTCAGCCTCAAGCAAGGTATCGAGCCCTGGTTCGTAGAAAGGAAGCTCGCCTTTGGAGAGGAGTTCGACCTTATGGGGATCGGTATCGATGCCTACGACATCAAATCCGAGAGATGACATACAGGCAGCGTGGGTGGCGCCTAGGTAGCCACAACCTATGACTGAAAGCTTTAACTTCATGGCGGCGAGTCTATTGCAGAGTACTTATTTATTCGTACCGCATGGATTCTCAGCTGCCGTATGTGTCTTAAATTTATCGACCATTGTGGCCGAAGGCGAGGCAGATGCTGATCCAGAAGGCGAGGCGGATGACTTTGCTGTAACAACCGTATCTACCAATGCTGTGTCATTTTTAATGCGATTCCAGAGCTCAGGCGCCAAAGTTGAATCCCAAATCACGACTGAGCCCAAACCAGGGTATCGACCATTTGGGTCAGAGAGCGGCACGGTTAAGGTGCGAACATTTCCAGAGGAGAGGTTTCGCATCTGCTTTGCCAAGGTAAGAAGGTCATTCTTATTGACACTGGAATCCATCTTTACCGTTGAAATTGTGGCTGAGTAAAAGTTGGCAAGCTTTATTGGATTGAGCAATGTTCCAGATGATGTTGCCTTACGAATAACCGCGGAGACAAATTTCTGTTGGCGTTCCATACGACCAATATCGCCACGTCCATCGAAGTCACGGGTGCGAACATATTTAAGAGCTTCAACTCCATCGAGAGTATGAGTTCCGGCAGCCATCACTAAGTGACTCTTTGGATCGTCAATGGCTACCTTTGAGCAGACTTGAATTCCACCAAGTGCATCTACTACGCCAACAAAGCCAGCAAAACTAATCTCAACATAATGGTCAATTTTAAGTTGTGTCATTCCTTCAATTGTTTGAATCAATAAAGGAGCTCCACCAAATGCAAAGGCTGCATTGAGTTTTCCGGGACGAGCAGGAATCTGAGATTTGCCATCTTGGCTGGTGTGAGCCGGAATAGTGACGAGAGTGTCACGTGGAAGCGAGACAATAAATGCAGTGTCACGACTCTTACTGATGTGAACCAGCAACATGGTGTCAGAACGTCCACCGGCTGCAACTTTGACGCCACCGACACGTAATTTCTTGAGTTGTTCCTTACTGAGGCCTTCACGGTTATCAGAGCCCACGACTAAATAGTTGAGGGCAGAGTTCACCTTCTCTGGTCGATCAGCGAGTCCAGCGAAGACATCGATGCGCGAAATCTGGCCACTAATCTGGCCAAGGCCCAACCAAGTTATTGCAGAAAGGGCCACCACACCCAGAGAAAGTGAGGTAATAATTCGAATCGCGCGCGTTGATTTCACATAGGCAGGGTACTTGAACGATAGCGTTACCGCGTTATGACGACACCCGCTAAAGATGAGTTAGGTGGCTCACCGCTGCCAAAAGTCTCAGTGATTCTTCCGATTCTTAATGAAGAGCTTTACTTGCGAGATTGCGTTAACTCAATCCTCTCTCAGGAATATCGCGGTGAATTTGAAGTACTCCTTGCTGTCGGTCCTTCAAAAGATCGAACTCTAGAAATTGCCAAGGAGATTCAAGCCGGCGACTCACGAGTTATTGTTGTAGATAACCCATCTGGACGTACTGCGGCGGGCCTCAATGCTGCTTTGGCAGCATCGACTGGTTCGATCATTGTCCGAGTCGATGGCCACTCACAGATTCCTGCACGTTACATCTCGATTGCAGTCGAATTGATACAAAGCACAGGCGCCGTCAATGTCGGCGGAATGATGGCGGCTGAGGGAGTTTCAACTTTCGAACGCGCTGTTGCTGGGGCGATGCGAAGCCCACTCGGTGTCGGTGCTTCACGTTTTCATACCGGTGGAGCAGCCGGAGAAGTCGACACGGTATATCTCGGCATCTTCAAGAAAGAAGCTCTACTTGCAATCGGTGGCTTTGATGAGAGATTTGTACGAGCCCAAGATTGGGAACTCAACTTTAGATTGCGAAAGAACGGCGGAACAATCTATTTTGATTCACGTCTTCAAGTTACATATAGACCACGCCCCAATCTCGCCGCCCTTGCCAAGCAGTATTTTGAATACGGAAGATGGCGACGAGTCGTATCTCGCCGACATAAAGGAACCATCAACTATCGATATCTCGCCCCACCAGTTGCAACTCTTGGATTTCTCGCATCGATTCTGCTTGGATTTTTTATCTCTCCAATTTTCATTGCGCCAGCTGCAATCTACTTACTTTTTGTTGCGTTGGCTGCAATCGTTATTTCTCAATCGCTTCTGCAATCTATTTACCTATTGATTGTGATCCCCACGATGCACTTCTCATGGGGAGTGGGATTTCTAACTTCGCCTAAGAATCTCGTTCCGGCTCAGTAACCACTGAATTCCGGCTCTGCTGAGGTAATCTTGACTCATGAGCCAGCCAGTTGTTGTTTACGAGCCATTTAAGGCCGGGCTGCCACCAATGCGCGAGTACCTTCGCCAATTGCGCCACCGTAGGGGCTTTATCTCCGAGTTTGCTCGTTCTGAACTCCGCGAACAGAATTTTGGATCCATCTTCGGTCAGCTCTGGCTAGTTCTCAATCCGCTACTGCTTTCAGGAGTTTATTTCCTGCTGATTTACGTAATTGGCGGAACAAGTGACGCCACTCGCTTTGGCCATCTCACCTCAACCCTCTTCCTATTCTATTTAATTGCAAATAGTTTGACCGGGGGAGTGAAGGCAATTACTTCTGGCCAACGACTTATCCTTAATACATCTTTTCCTCGCATCATGCTCCCACTCTCTGCAGTTGTCGTTGCGATTTTTCGCTTCATTCCTACATTGGTTGTCGCACTCGTAATTCATGCAATTCTAGGTTTGCCATTCTCGTGGCAGATGCTCTGGGCTTTTCCAATCTTATTAATCGCAATCGTGATGTCACTTGGCATGGCAATTCTGATCTCATGTGTCAATGTTTATTTCCGAGATATCTCCAGCATGCTGCCATATCTCACACGAAGCTTGCTCTACTTATCTCCGATTCTCTTTGAAGCCAAGAAAATTTCTTCCAGTATCAAGCAGTACGAGATAGTCAACCCAATCTTTTACTTACTAGATTCATGGTCCCGTGTAATGGTCCACGCTGAAGCCCCCACAGCAAAAGGAATGCTGCACGCGACTATCTTCGCCTTCACAATATTTATTATCGGAACCTACTTCTTCCTATCGAGGGAGCGTGATTTCGCTGTCCGACTTTAACCACGAGCATTCACGAGGATCAATTGCGGTCTCAGTACAAGATCTTGGACTGACCTACACGACATCAATTGAAAAGAAACCGACTCTCAAAGCGCGACTTAAGTCCCTTGGGCGCGGAAAGAAACACACTCGTACCGTTAAGGCTCTCAACGCAATCACACTTGATGTGCATTACGGAACAGTGCTCGGAATTATTGGTTCCAATGGTGCAGGTAAATCATCTTTGATGCGTGTTATCTCCGGCATTGTTCCGCCAACTAAGGGTCGCGTTGAAGTCTACGGATCTGTCAGCACCTTGCTGGCCTTAGGTGTTGGCTTCAATCCAGCAATGACTGGCCGTGAAAACGTTTATTTAGGCGGTCTTGCTGCGGGTATGTCTCAAAGTGAAATCGATGAAAAGTTTGAAGCAATTGCCGATTTCTCAGAGCTCGGTGAGGCAATCGATGCACCTATGCGCACATACTCCTCTGGCATGTTTGCCCGCCTGGCGTTCTCGGTCGCAGCAATTGTCGAGCCAGATATTTTGATTGTGGATGAGGCTCTCAGTACTGGTGATGCGAAATTTAAAGAGAAATCGCTCAATCGTATGAAAGAACTTCGCACCGCAGATCGCGCATTGATTCTCGTAAGCCATGCATTAGCCACAATTGAAGATCTCTGTAATGAGGTTATTTGGCTCAATCAGGGTCAATTGATGGCGCGTGGAAAGCCAGCAGATGTAATCGCGGAGTACCAAAAATTTATGAATGTCAGAAAGAGCGCATCTTCTGATGAGGATGTTTAAGAAATATCTTCTCCTCTTTGCATCAGCGCTAACGCTTGCAATTCCAGCAACCAACTCATTTTCAGCGCCAGCAAGTGCGGATTCAACTGCTCCCGCAATCTTTAACTTTACTGGCGCCGGTTATGGCCATGGAGTCGGCATGAGTCAAATTGGTGCAAAGGCGCGCGCGATCGCAGGTGAGAGCGCTACCGCAATTCTTAAGTATTACTACCGAAATATAGATGTCTTACCTGTTGTTGATACGGCGACGATTAGAGTCAATATTGGACATGCTTTAAAGAGCGCCAGCTTTGCAACTTCATCAACCGGATCCACGCTTCAACTATTCAATGGTGAAAACTTAATAACCACCATCGCAAATAAGAAGGTTCTCACACTTTCAGTTGCTTCTGATCTAAAGACAATTCAAGGTTATAACCTCTCGCTACTTACCCTTCGCTGGAGCGGCGGAGCGACGCCAGTCGTCACTTTTACTGGTGGTGGATCCACTGATAGATACCGTTATGGCCAGATACAGATTCGAATCGTGAAGGGCGCTCTCGAAGTGACAAACTCACTTGCACTTCATGATGAATACCTACTTGGAATTAGTGAGGTCGCTTCAAATTGGCCGGCAGCAATATTGGAAGCGCAGACAATTGCTGCCCGTAGTTATGCGCTTTCCAAAATGGGTTCGATAAAAGTATCGTGCGATTGTCACCTCTATGCCCATATCGCAGATCAAAATTTTGTTGGATATGCCAAAGAGGCAGAGGCAAAGCTTGGCAAAATATGGCGAGCAGCTGTGCTTCGAACAAATGTTGATACTTCTACCGGGCTTGCAATTCTCAGTGGCGGAAAGCCGATTCAGGCCTATTACTTCTCTTCCTCGGGTGGCGCGACGCAAACAACCGCCGACGCCTGGGGCGGATACACCGCCTACACACAATCTGTGCCAGATAGTGCAAGTGTAGATATTGCACTTAATCCAAGATTTGCATCGTGGAACGCATCATCCACTCAGGCATTGGTAGCTGCGGCATTTGGTTTACCAAATGTGACAGAGCTCGAAATTATCTCGCGCAACTCAGCCGGTGCAGTCACTTGGATTAAAGGAACATCTTCTGATGGAGTCTCGCAGGTATTGCGCGGTGACACTTTTAGAAGTCGGGCGAAGTTACCTTCTCCCTGGTTTTCATTAGCTAGTTGACTACTAGATTAATTTGTTAATTAGTTTGAATGTAGAACTGAGTTAAGTCCTCCCCAAGTACCAGTTCGCATTACAACCTCTAAACCACCGGTCAGAGAGTTGCGGCGGAATAGAAGATCGTTCGCACCTGATAGAGTTCCCGCCTTCACAATCTGCCCATCAGGTAACGTAATCTTTGCAGCAGCAGTGATGTAGGTGCCCGCTTCAATCACACAATTATTGCCAA
Organism: Candidatus Nanopelagicaceae bacterium; assembly: GCA_947454425.1. GTDB lineage: Bacteria > Actinomycetota > Actinomycetes > Nanopelagicales > Nanopelagicaceae > Planktophila. Next base: position 12,107 of record CANGJV010000006.1, on the reverse strand, counting down.
GTGATATTCCGAGTCCAGAGTTGGCACCTAATAAACATTTCTCGCCGATAGATATAACTTCTTTTCCACCACCGCTAAGAGTTCCCATAATCGATGCACCGCCTCCCACATCAGTGCCATCTCCTACGACAACACCAGCTGAAATACGACCTTCTACCATGGAAGCACCGAGCGTTCCGGCGTTAAAGTTTACAAATCCCTCATGCATGATGGTTGTGCCTGGTGCAAGATGCGCACCGAGGCGAACTCGATCCGCATCTGCGATTCGAACCCCAGAAGGAATAATGTAATCAACCATTCGTGGGAATTTATCAACGCTATAAACAGTCACACTTCCATATTTTGCTTTTAACTTTGCGCGAGTAATCTCAAAACCTTCAACCGCGCATGGTCCAACAGATGTCCACACCACATTTGAAAGTAACCCAAAAATTCCATCAAGTGATTGACCATGTGGTTTTACAAGGCGATGTGAAAGCAGGTGCAGACGTAGGTAGGCATCTTTTGCATCAACTGGTGCGGTAGTGAGGTCGATTTCAATTGAAATTACTTCACGCGTAATTCCGCGGTCAGCATCTGGCGTTGCAAGAGCTACTAACGCAGCATCCGGTGTTCCAGAGAGGGCACCAAGTGCCGGGGCAGGAAACCAAACATCGAGGACGGTTGCTCCGGAGAGAGTAGCGATACCGTGACCATGCGCCAGATTGTTATTTGCTTGGGATGACATGGGAGTAAGGATATCGTTTAATGGCTCTATCCTTATGAGCATGCGAATCGCCGTTTATTGCTCGTCGTCACCTGCTATCGATCCGAAATTTATCGACCTCTCCTTTGACCTCGGTGTGGCAATTGCCGATGCAGGAGCAGAGTTGGTTTCAGGCGGCGGCCACATCTCATCTATGGGCGCTATCGCTCGTGGCGCACGGAGCAAGGGCGGAAGAACAATCGGAATCATTCCGCAGAAGCTGGTCGATATTGAATTTGCAGATCATGACAGCGACGAACTGGTCATTGTGGACTCAATGCGTAACCGCAAGGGAAAAATTGAAGAGTTGGCAGATGCATTTATCGCCTTGCCGGGCGGACTTGGCACATTGGAAGAACTGATTGAGATTTGGGTTGGGCGATACTTAGGCTTTCACAGCAAGCCAATCGTGATTCTCGATCCTTATGGTGTGTACACAAAACTTCATGAGCTAGTCATTGATCTAGAAAATCAGAAATTCGTTAAGCCCGGTATGCGTGAATTAGTTCTATGGGCAACAAGTATCGAAGAGACGATAGATTTTATTAAGAGCCACCATAAATCAAAAAATAATGAAGCGAGTATTAATGAGTAAGCACCCAATCAGCGTAGATCTTAAGATTTCAGCGCCGGCGCAAGAAGTCTGGGATGCAATCGCAGATTGGCAAGGCCAAAGTAAGTGGATGTTGCAGACAAAGGTAATTCTAACGAGTCAAGCAGCAGAAGGCGTTGGCGTTACCATCGAAGCTTTTACCGGTCCCTTTTACCGAATCTACCCACACTTAAAATTTTTAGGGATTCTAGATTTAATGAAGGTTACGCGTTGGGAACCACCAGTGCGATGCGATGTCATTCACTACGGCAGAGTCATCAAAGGCACCGGTACTTTTGAAGTAGAAAAGGTCGATGAGGCGAACAGCATTTTTCATTGGTCGGAAGAAATTGAAGCGCCGTGGCTTATCTTTATTGCGGTAAAGCCCTTCATACTGGCTGGAGTGAGAATTTCTCTCTCACGCTTTCGCCGTCTTCTGGAGTAACCTCTATCCCTATGAGCGCCCCTCAGACGATCACCGAGTTGATCGCCTCTCTACCTGAGGAAGAGCGAATCATTTTGACTCTGCATTACCTTCGCGGCAAAAGTGCGACCGAAATTGCAACTTTGCTATCCGCTCCTGAAAAGTCAGTCGCAGTTCTGATTGAATCTGGTAAACGACGCATAACTGCGCAACTAGGCCTCTAGTCACACGGAATTTAGGCGTAATCCCCGCTTCTTACCCGCCCTATCCGATTTCCTTTCGAGGGGGGGAATACGGGATACTTATCCAATGGCAGCGATGAAACCCCGCACTGGCGATGGACCAATGGAAGTAACTAAGGAAGCACGCTCCCTTGTTATGAGAATCCCACTCGAAGGCGGAGGTCGCCTCGTGGTTGAGATGAATCCACAGGAAGCAAATAACCTCAGCGCCGCGCTTGAAGCCGCAGTAGCCCTTATTAAAAAGTAAGGCCTAAGAAAATTCTTCACAATGTAACTCCAGAGCTCGACTCTCTCCTAGGTGGAGATGTACTCGCCCTTGGTTTTACAAAGAGTAAAGAGGGCGAGATTTCATTTCTCGGCAAGAGCTCACTCATCTCATCGCTCGAAAAATACTTTGATATCAATCTGCTCGATGAAGTTTCATTCTTCACGCCAAGTGGCAAAGCAGGCGAACTCTTTGAAATCCCTGTGCTTCATGGCGAAATCGAGATGGATCGTCTCTATCTCGTTGGAGTAGGAGAAGGCCTGCTCAAGGATTATCGAGCAGCCGGCGCCGCCCTTGGACGCAAGGTTCGTGGAAAAGCTCTCAACCTCATCTCGCTCATTCCCACAAAGAAGAACGAAGTTAAGGCACATGCAATCTCAATTGTTTTAGGGGCATATACCTGGAACCTGAAGAGCGCTACCCCAGCAGAGATTCCGACATTCTCAATTGCAACCAATGAATTTGATGCGCTCGCTGAGGCCAATGCAATAGCCGCCGCACTCGTAACAACTCGCGACCTCATTCATACGCCTTCAAATATTAAGACTCCGCTCTGGATGGCGCAGCAAGCTAAGAATATTGCCGTTGAAAAAGGTTTAACAATCAAAGTTCTTGAAGGAAAAGCGATTTCAGAGTTTGGTGGCCTTGTTGCTGTAGGTATGTCCTCACCAACTCCTGGTCCTCGGTTCATCGAGCTCTCATATTTGCCAAAGAAGATTGCTAATTCAAAGTCACTCAATGTATCTGCGCTTCCTCACGTAGTCATCGTCGGTAAAGGAATTACCTACGACACCGGTGGAGTTTCACTGAAGCGTCCATATGACTTAATGGCTCCGATGAAGAGTGACATGGCAGGATCTGCTGCAGCACTCGGGGCAATCTCTGCCATTGCAGATCTGCAACCAAATATTCGCGTTACCGTACTGATGATGTGTGCCGAAAATGCGCTCTCTGGTACATCGCAACGACCTTCAGATGTCATTACGCAGTACGGCGGAACTACCGTTGAAATTATTAATACTGATGCTGAAGGACGATTGGTTCTTGCAGACGGCTTGGCTTATGCAGATAAGAATCTTGATCCTGACTATCTCATTGATATAGCAACACTCACTGGTGCTGCAACACTTGGCCTAGGTCGTCAATATGCTGCGATGTATACCCGCGACGAAAAATTAGCTCGACAGCTCACCACTGTCGGTGAGGCTTCCGGAGAACGTGTCTGGCACATGCCGTTGGTAGATGAATATGGTGATTCACTTGAAAGCGATGTCGCCGACCTCAACCACAATGCAAGTAATCGCCATTACTCTGCTGGCTCAGTTACTGCTGCGCTCTACCTAGAACATTTTGTGGGGACTCGAAAGTGGGTCCACCTCGATATTGCAGGTACGGCACGTTCTGAAGCTGATTCTGGAGAAAACCCTAAAGGTGGCACTGGATTTGGCGTACGTTTGCTCGTTGATTGGATATTGTCCCTCTCATGATTATTGATCCGCACTCCTACGCAGAGAGCTTTATTGCAGAGGATGCGATCAAAGTCGCAGCACGTGCACGAGGTGTTGAAATTGGTACTCGTGATGTCACCCAAGGCGCTGGCGCCTATCTTGCATTCTTAGCAGAGCTACTTAATGCGCAATCAGTAGTTGAGGTCGGCACCGGCTCTGGCGTTGGCGCTCTCTGGTTGCTAGATGGAATGCTCAAATCTGGCACCCTCACATCAATTGATGATGAAATGGAACATAGCGCGATTGCTCGTATCGCTCTTACTGAAGCAGATATTGCACCAGCGCGATTTAGATTGATCACCAATCCGGTTATGGAGGTCATGACCAAATTAACCGATCGCGCTTATGACTTGGTCATTTACCGACATAATCCAGAAGATCTGACCTATGCAATCTCAGAAGCTGCACGAATTCTGAGAAGTGGCGGAGTATTTGCTATAGATAATTTCTTTGGCGGTGGCAAAGTTTCAGATCCAGCACAGCGAGATCCAAAGACGATTGCCCTGCGCGAGGCCGGTAAAGCTATTCGTGCGGATTCTGAAACCTGGCGAACATCACTTATTCCAGTCGGCGATGGTTTGTTACTCGCAACCAAATTGTAGGAAACTAATCCCATGAGCAATCTCGGCAGTCAGGGTCCATGGTGGGTTCCACCATCAAATCAAGGTAAGAGCATCCCACTTCGTACCGCGGTAATTCTCGCCATCATTATTGGACTCATTGCAGGTGCTTTCGGTGCATCATCGACAGGTTCGCTCTTCGGAGTTTCAACAAAGATTGCACAATCTCGATCCACGATCGAACGTCCAGCAGATTCTGTTGCAGGTATTGCAGAGCGAGTTCTGCCCTCAGTCGTCTCTATTGAAGCTAAAGATGTTGATGGTGGTGCTACTGGTTCAGGTTTCGTCATTTCAAGTGATGGATACATTCTTACCAATAACCACGTAATTGCTGCAGCAGTTTCGAGCGGCGGATCAATCACCGTCACTCTGCAGGATGGATCAACTTACCCCGCAAATGTGATCGGTCGAGATTCCTCTTATGACCTTGCAGTCTTGCGAATCTCAAATCGCAATCTCACAGCACTCACATTTGGAGATAGCGAGAAGGTGGCAGTTGGCGACTCTGTACTTGCTATTGGTTCGCCACTTGGGCTGCAGGGAACTGTGACGCTCGGAATTATCAGTGCAAAGAATCGCGCTGTTACAGCTGGTGAATCCGCCAACGATAGCTCGTTCATCAATGCGCTACAGACAGATGCTGCCATTAATCCAGGCAATTCGGGTGGTCCGCTTGTTGATGCAACAGGTGCGGTCATTGGCGTCAATTCTGCAATCGCAACATTGGGAACAACACAAGGATCTCAAACAGGCTCTATCGGTCTTGGCTTTGCAATTCCAATTAACCAGGCACGAAAGACAGCTGAGCAATTGATCAAGAATGGCAAAGCTACCTATCCAGTGATCGGCGTATCGGTTGATATGAATGTCAGCGGTAAAGGTGCACAAGTATCTTTGAAAAGCTCGGCGGTATTGCCAGGTAGTCCAGCTGCAAAGGCGGGGTTAAAAGCAGGAGACCTCATCACAGAACTCGATGGGCGCCCGATAACTAGTCCAGAGGAATTAATTGTTGCGATACGCACGCATGATGTTGGCGATTCCATTACTTTAAAATATTTGCGAGCCGGCAAAAGTTATGAAGTAACGCTTGTTCTGACAGCAGGCAAGTAGTTCGCTAAGGTTCTCGCATGTTCTTTGACTTTGGAGCCGGCGAGATTTTGGGGCTTGCAGTTCTTGCAATGATCCTCATTGGCCCAGATAAGTTGCCGCAATTTGCAGTTGAGGCAGCAAAAGTCGTTAAGAAACTTCGTGCAATGGCAACTACTGCAACAAATGAATTGAAGGAAAATCTCGGCCCTGGATTTGAAGATCTAAAGCCATCAGATCTCAACCCAAAGACTTTTGTGAAGAAGCAGATCGAATCCGTTTTGGAAGAAGAAGAGTCAAAGTCAAAGGGGCGCACTGAAAGCATGATTGATCCCGATTTACTATGAGCGATACCTCGATAATTCAGGAAGCGCTCTCCAAGGTTAATGACCCAGAGCTTCACCGCTCAATCACCGAATTAGGTATGGTCGAATCAATCGCTCATTCAGGTTCAACAGTTACTCTCAAGATTTTGCTCACAATTTCTGGTTGCCCAATGCGCGATCGACTTAAGAACGATATCGAGGCAGCAGCTCTCACCGTTGATGGCGTATCTCAAGTCGTCATTGAATTTGGCGTGATGAATGAGGAACAGCGCGCCAATATCAAGAAGCTGCTCCGAAATGGCCGGGAAGCATTTATCTCATTTGCACAAAAGGATTCACTTACTCGCGTAATCGGTGTGGCTTCCGGTAAGGGCGGCGTTGGTAAATCTTCACTCACCGCAAACTTAGCCGTTGCGGCAGCGCAGAAAGGGCTCCGTGTAGGAATCCTTGATGCAGATGTCTATGGTCATTCGATTCCACGACTAATGGGTTTAATCGGCCAACGCCCAACAGCAATCGACCAGATGTTTATTCCACTCGAATCGTACGGAGTAAAAGTTGTATCGATGGAGATGTTCAAACCAGAACGATCTGATGCAATCGCCTACCGTGGTCCGCTCCTTCACCGCGTACTCGAGCAACTCCTCTCAGATGCTTACTGGGGCGATCTCGATATTCTCTTTATCGACCTTCCACCTGGAACCGGCGATCTTGCAATTTCACTTGGGCAACTCATTCCAACTTCTGAGATTCTCGTGATTACAACTCCGCAGGTTGCAGCAGCAGAGGTAGCAGAACGCGCTGGCCGCATTGCTCATCAGATTCATCAGCGCGTAATTGGTGTGATTGAGAATATGTCTGCAATCGCATGTCCAAAGTGCGGCGAAGAGATGAATCTCTTTGGAAGCGGTGGAGGAGAAGAGACTGCTCGCAGATTGACGACTCTTGTGGGAGGCGATGTGCCCTTGATGGGCAAGGTGCCATTTAATATCGATCTTCGCGAGGGTGGCGATCAAGGTGCGCCAGTTGTTATCAGCGCCCCAAATTCTGCAAGCGCTCAAGTAATTTCAGAGATTGTCGAAAAGCTCGTAATCCGCCAAGGATCTTTACTTGGTGTCAGACTCGGGCTTGCGTAACTCTTCAATTATCTCTTTGGCAAGATCTTGGAGTTCGCTTCGCAAATAATCTCTCGTTGAAACATCGCCCAAAGCAATACGCAAACTTGCAAGCTCGCGTGTGAGGTATTCAGTGTCGGCAATATTACGATCACCGCGTGCTCGATCTTCATTAAGAGCGATGCGATCTCTATCTGCTTGACGATTTTGCGCGAGCAAAATAAGTGGCGCAGCATATGAGGCTTGCAGCGAGAGTATGAGAGTCAAGAAGATAAATGGATAGCTATCCCAATGAAGTCGCTCGGGTGCAAGTGTGTTCCAAAGGACCCAGACCAATACGAAAACTGTCATGTAAACCAAGAAACGCGCAGTACCTAGGAAGCGAGCAAAGCGCTCGGAGAGGCGACCAAATGCCTCTGGATCATAATTTGCCCGAATAGAACGACGAGTCTCGCGTGGCGTATCTAGCCCATTATTGCGTGCCATCGTTAGACCTCCTCATCAAAACTAGTATCAATATTTTCAAGTGCTGCAGTAGTTGCGGCAGAATCGCGGTGATCGTGGCGCCAATTCTCAGGGAGCATATGGTCAAGCACATCGTCGACCGTTACAGCTCCGAGCAATCGTTCGTTGGCATCGATTACCGGCAATGAGAGCAAGTTATAGCTTGCTAAGTAAGAGGCAACCTCATGCAAGGTTGCATCAGGGTTAACGCCTTGAGTGTTGGTATCAACGATTGAACCAAGAAGTGTTGAAGGTGGTTCACGTAAAAGGCGTTGGTAGTGAACCATTCCGATGAAACGACCGGTAGGTGTCTCCAGTGGTTGGCGGCAGATAAATACTTGAGATGCAAGAGCTGGAGAGAGTTCTCCCTTTCTTACCGCTGCCAGCGCATCTGCAACAGAGTAATCGGCTGACATCACGATTGGCTCGGTCGTCATCATTCCACCGGCTGAGTAATCTTCATATGTCATGAGTCGAAGGACATCTTCGGCATCTTCTGGATCCATAAGTTCAATAAGCTCTTGCGCGCGCTCTTCGCCAATCTCTCGAAGCAAATCCGCCGCATCATCTGGATCCATCTCTTCCAAAACATCAGCGGCGCGTTCGCCCTCTAACTCTGCCAAGAGCGCAACACGTTCTTGCTCATCCATTTCTTCAATCACATCTGCCAGGCGCTCATCATCGAGTGCACGGGCAACTTCAACTCGACGCTTTGGAGACAAATCCTGAATCACAGTTGCTAAGTCAGCAGCTCGCAAGGTGCTCAGCGTTGCAAGTAAATGCGTTGCACCTTGATTGACTTCATGGGATGCAAATCCAAGAACTTCTTCCCAAGCAACTGTTGAGGTTGCACCTTTACGGCGGAACCCACTTCCTTTGCGCATGATATGTACTTTGGTAATTAGCCAGTCGCCATTGCGTGAAAGTTCCATACCCATATCTTCGACAACTACATCCTCGCCAGAACCAACGAGTGTGATTGAGCGATCTAACAAATCTCCAAGTACGAGAATTTCACCGGTCCGAGTTTCAAACCGACGCATGTTGAGCAGGCCAGTAATAACTACTGCACCGGATTCAATTGAAGTCACGCGAGTAATTGGCACAAAGACGCGACGACGTAATGGAACTTCTACAACTAAACCGAGAATGCGAGGCGGCTGATTATTGGAACGCAAAGTTGCAACCGCGTCGCGTACTTTGCCAACTGGATCGCCATTAGGGTCGAAGACGGCAGTTCCAGATAGGCGAGCGAGAAATACTCGATTCATTACATTTGCACTCATCGCCGGCCCCTTCTTTTCGTTGAGTCATAGACCCACAGAAGGCAAGGGTATCGGCTAGGTTAACGCCATGACTTCCACTTCTGGCGGCGCAGGCGTAAAACCTGCGATAACTGATATGCCAGGCAGATCTGATCTCATCCGGCTTGGTGTTGGAATCCTTGGAATTGGCTCATCTGGCCCGCTCATTGCCCTCAGCACAATGCCTATTCCTACCCTCATCTTTTGGCGCAATCTCGGTGGAGCGATTGCAACGGCGCCATTTGCGCTCAAGCACTCGCTCGATAAGCGAGGAGTGAAGTGGGCTCTTGCGGCCGGAGTTGTACTCGCACTTCACTTCATCGGATTCTTTATGGCGATGCGGATGACAAGTGTCGCAGCCGGTACGGCGTTAGTAGCGCTGCAGCCGATTTTTGCCGCGTTCTTTGTGAGAATTTCTGGTGGAAATATTCCATCGAAAGCTTGGCTCGGAATGGTTGTGAGCTTTATCGGAGTTCTCTTCATCTCTGGCGTTGATCTCTCACTAGATCGACGTTCCTTTATCGGAGATCTCGCCGCAATTATTTCTGCCGCGCTGGCAGCGCTCTATGTCATCTTTGGATCGAAAGCTCAACAAACTCTTGAGACTACAAGTTACACATCTATCTGTTATGGAATGTGTGCAGTGACTTCACTCCCAATTGCCATCATCGGTGGATATCAAATCTTTCACTTCGCTGCCAAAGAATGGTGGGTACTTCTTGCACTTATAGGTGGTGCACAAATTCTTGGCCACTCAATGTTTAATTCTGCACTCAAGCGAGTTTCACCAGCGGTGGTCTCTCTGATTGTCTTCTTTGAAGTTCCAGTTGCAGCAATCGCTGCAAAAATATTTGGTATTGGAAATCAACCTTCCGGTTTAATCGTCCCTGGTATTGCCCTCATACTTATTGGGTGCACATTGGTAGTTCTACGGACACTTCCGAGCAAGAGTTCAATCGAAGCAATGGTGAATGAATGATTGATTTACACTCTCACACAACATTTAGCGATGGCATGGATTCGCCAATGGCGTTAGTAAAGAAGGCGGCTTCTGCTGGAATCACCGTGCTTGGAATCACTGATCATGATTCAACGCTCGGGTGGAGCCAGGCAAGCGATGCGCTCCATGGCGATCTCAAACTTGCCCTTGGCGCAGAGGTCTCCTGTTTAACCGAAGATAAAGTAAGTATTCATATGCTTGGGCTCTTATTTGATGGGCAAGACCAATCGCTCCAACAACTTCTCGCGGATTCGCGCGACACCCGTATTCCACGGATGAAGAAGATGATTGAAAATCTACAAGGTGCCGGTTTAGCAATCACACTGGAAGATGTCGAGGCAGCAACTCCAGCCGGAGCGACAGTTGGGCGACCACATTTAGCGGATGCTCTGGTTGCGCAAAAAATCGTGAAGAATCGTGATGAAGCATTTACCGAGTTACTGCACAATGATTCGCCTTACTATGTCTCGCACTTTGCTCCCACTCCAGAAGATTCCATCAGAGCAATTAGGGCCGCTGGGGGAGTAGCAGTTATCGCCCATCCCTTCGCCTCAAAACGCGGTGAAACTTTATCGGTGGAATCCTTTGCCTCACTTGTTGCAGCCGGGCTCAATGGAATTGAGGTTTATCATCGCGATCAAAGCGAGGATGAGCGAAATCAACTCATTGAAATCGCCAGATCTTTAAACCTAGTTATAACTGGTTCTAGCGATTATCACGGAGCAGGCAAGCTCAACCAACTTGGGGAGAATACGACTTCTCCGGCAGAATGGGAGCGCCTCGAAGCGATGGCAGATCAACGAAGGGTTGTATCTCGATGAAGAATGTAAGTGCGCTCACCTTTGCGGTGCAATCTTTTGTAACTCTCCTTGTCATCTTCGATCCACCAGGTGCAACACCAATCTTCTTGGCCCTTGTCTCAGATAAGAGCCAACGCGAACGTACGCGCCTTGCATGGCAGGCAGCCGGAGTCTCACTCTTTGTTATTGCAACCTTTGCGCTTTTCGGGCGCTTCATCCTTAACTATATGAACGTCTCGATTGAGGCGTTACAAGCTGCTGGAGGATTGCTTCTGCTTTATGTTTCACTCGAATTGTTGACCGGCAAGGGCAACGAAAGCGCATCAGAGGGAACAAATATTGGAATGGTGCCACTTGGTACTCCGCTCTTGGCCGGACCTGGAGCAATCGTTGCCACCATGATCTTCGTGCAGCAGGCTCATACACCTGAGCGAATCGGCGGATTGGTAATTGCAATTATCGCCGTGCATTTAATTATCGGCGTTGTGTTGATGACCTCAACGCATGTATTGAAGTTAATTAAAGAGTCTGGAGTTACTTTGCTGGCCAGAATTGCTGGACTCTTACTTGCGGCGATTGCAGTGCAAATGCTCGCTGATGCGATTCGAGTGCTATCCCAGAATTAACTGCTACTGATTTATTGATTACTGATTAATCAGCGATGCGCTTGGTGCGAGTGCGCACACGTTCACTTTTTTCGCGGGGAGCTTTCTCGGTTGCAACTTTTGCTCCACCTTGCTCGCGCTTCGGCGCTGCACTTCGTGCTGGACGATCACTCTTGGGAGCTGGCTCAACCTTTGCGGCAGGCACCATACGGCCAGAGGATCCTGCTGGAATGTGCATCGCCTCAAAGAAGTGATCAGAGGAAGAATAAGTCTCAAGCGGCTCTGGCAATCCAAGTTCGAGCGCAGTATCAATCATCTTCCAGCGAGCGAGCTCATCCCAATCAACAAATGTTACAGCGATTCCATCTGCACCGGCACGTGCTGTGCGGCCGATTCGGTGAACGTAAGTCTTCTCATCTTCCGGGCATTGATAGTTAATTACATGTGTAATTCCATCAACATCGATACCTCGAGCAGCCACATCAGTTGCAATCAAGACATCGCGCTTACCGGATTTGAAATCATTAAGGGCTTTCTCGCGTGCGCTCTGGCCTAAATCACCATGGATTGATGAAGCTCGGAATCCACGTTCGATCAGATCATCTGCTGTTTTCTGTGCTGTGCGCTTTGTTCGGCAGAAAACGATAGTTGGACCGCGTCCATCTGCTTGAAGAATACGTGCGAGCATCTCAATTTTATCGAGAGCGTGCGCGCGGAATACATGTTGCTCGATTCGCGCGACGACTCGTCCTTCGTCCTGCGAATCTTGGGTACGGATATGTACCGGCTGATTCATAAAGCGGCGAGCTAACGCAATGATGTCGCCCGGCATAGTTGCAGAGAAGAGCATGGTCTGCTGGCGAGCTGGAGTTGAGGTAAATATTTTCTCTACATCTGGAAGAAATCCAAGGTCGAGCATCTCATCTGCTTCATCGAGTACAACTCGAGAAACCTTGTCGAGCTTGAGTTTT
>CANGJV010000005.1 GCA_947454425.1 Candidatus Nanopelagicaceae bacterium | reverse complement strand
TCTCTCCACTCCCAGTTACCAATGATTGCAAAAGGAACCTTGCCTGCAAGGAAGTTATCCTTGCAACCTGTATCTGATGCAGGGAAGAAGCCGTTGCTCTTGCCATCTGCACCAAGTAGGTACTTAGTTACGTTTGCTGCAACTGCTGTTGCATCCATTGGATCTGCTGAATCAACAGTTCCATCTGACTTGATCTTGTATGGGTATGCACCGAGCGCTGTTGAAACTCCAAGAGCTCCCCATGACATTCCGCCACCTGCAACGCAGAGACCAGCCTTAAGTGTTGACTTGTTTGCGAGGTAGAAATCAACCATGTCACCGAAAGAACGTGGTGCTGACTTAACGAGCTTTGCGTTGTAGATCATTCCAACGTTGTTAACGTCAACTGGAAGACCGTAGAGAGCGCCCTTGTATGAAAGGTCAAAGAGTTGTCCTGGTGTGAACTGTGCCTTCACTGCAGGTGTAAGAGTTACAGGTGCAAGCTTTCCAGCCTTTGCAGCTGCTGGAACCCAGTCATTTGCAGCCATGATGATGTCAGGGCCTGACTTCTCTGTTGCGTTATCGAATGCAGCCTTAAGCGCATCGAAGCTTGAGTATGAAACAACCTTGAATGAATAACCGGCAACCCAGTCACTCTTCTGGTTCATCAACTTCTGAAGGTTTGGGCCACGTTGCCCGTCTGCCCAGATTACGATCTCGGTATTAGCAGCATGTGCAGGTGCTACTGCAATTGCTGATACCGCTACAGCTGCAGCTGCTACAAAGCTAGCTACGCTAAAGCGCTTTTTCATATATTCCCTCCAAGGAATGTGGCATGAACTCACTATGAGAACTGCCGAGTAGGACAATTGGACTCTAATTCCAGAATAAGGTCAATTAGGACATATGAAAAATGGCCCTCAATGAGGGCCATTTATCAAATCGTTATAAACGTTATCCAACTATTACTTGTGGAGCTGCTCCACAGTTGCATCCCAGCCAGTTACATCTTCTGGTTTGCGAGGACCCTTACCAACATATCGTGCAGATGGACGGATCAAACGACCAGTGCGCTTCTGCTCGAGGATGTGAGCTGACCAGCCAGCGGTACGTGCTGCGGTAAACATTGAAGTAAAGAGTGGTGCTGGAACTTCTGCGAAGTCCAAAATAATTGCAGCCCAGAACTCGACGTTTGTTTCGAGAACGCGATCAGGTTGGCGCTCACGAAGTTCCTTAAGCGCAGCTTGTTCAAGTGCTTCTGCAACTGCATAACGCGGTGCATTAAGTTCTTTCGCAGTGCGACGCAATGTGCGAGCGCGAGGATCTTCTGCGCGATAGACGCGGTGACCGAATCCCATCAAGCGCTCCTTGCGATCAAGTAGCCCCTTAACGTATGTCTCGGCATTACCAATCTTCTCGACATCTTCAATCATTGAAAGTACACGTGCAGGTGCGCCACCATGAAGTGGGCCAGACATCGCACCGATTGCGCCAGAGAGCGCTGCTGCAACATCTGCACCAGTTGAAGCGATAACGCGTGATGTAAATGTTGATGCATTCATTCCGTGTTCTGCCGCTGAAACAAAGTAAGCATCAATAGCACGAACGTGAAGTGGATCAGGCTCTCCGCGCCAACGAATCATCATTCGCTCGACAACTGTATGCGCCTTATCAATTTCTTTCTCAGGTACTGGTGCAGCAACAATTCCACGAGCTGCTTGTGCCAAATATGAGAGAACCATTACCGATGCACGCGCCAAGTTGCTACGTGCTTCTGCATCATCAATATCAAGGAGTGGCTTAAATCCCCATGCTGGTGCGAGCATCGCAATTGCAGATTGCACATCTACTCGCACATCACCTGAGTGAACTGGAAGTGGGAATGGCTCTGCATTCGGTAGGCCAGGGTTGAACTCATCATCAACCAAGAGGCCCCAAACATTTCCGAATGAGACGCGACCGACTAGATCTTCGATATCAACGCCGCGATAACGTAGCGCGCTACCTTCTTTATCTGGTTCTGCAATCTCTGATTCGAATGCGATTACGCCTTCTAGACCTGGCTTGAAATCATCTGACACTTGGTGCTCCCCGTCTATTTACTGCGGTGAATTCTGAGGCTAATTCTGCACCTGCCACTGGGGTCTTGGCGACCAAAAGCTGAGGAGATGCACTCTCGGGCAAAGTGAGGTTCGATACACCTATGAGCGCGCAGACCCCAGAACCGGCAACACGTCAGGCAATCTCGGCGATGCGCCGTTCTTATGGCGAAGCAGGTATTACCGACCTGGGTGCCGATCCATTAATCGCACTGACTTCTTGGCTGCATGAAGCTGCCGAGAATCCATTTATTGTTGAGGCAAATGCGATGGTGCTTTCTACTTTAGGCACAGCCGCGGATGGATCTGATGCGATAACAACTCGAACTGTTTTATTAAAAGATATTTCAGAGGGCGGGTTTACCTTCTTTACAAATTACAACTCTCGCAAAGCACAAGCAATTGAAAAGCATGAGCAAGTCACCCTCCTATTTCCTTGGTACCCAATGGAACGTCAAGTAACCATTAGCGGTTTTGCATCGAAAATTTCGCGAGCAGAGATAGAAAGTTATTTTGCAACTAGACCTTGGTCTTCCCAGATTGGTGCCTGGGCATCTGCGCAATCATCTCCGCTTGCATCGCGAGCAGAACTTGAACAGCGCTATGAAGGTGCGGCAGCTAAGTGGCCAGAGGGCGGCGATGTGCCATGCCCTCCACATTGGGGCGGATATCGAGTGATACCTACGAGTATCGAGTTCTGGCAGGGTCGATACTCGCGACTACATGATCGCCTTCGCTATGAGCGACCTGACACCACATCCAATTGGGCGGTCAACCGGTACTACCCGTAGTCTTAGCCCATGAGCGCAGAGATTGTTATTCCAGCAGATATCAAGCCACGTGATGGTCGTTTTGGTGCAGGCCCTTCAAAGGTTCGTCCAGAGGCGCTGCAAGCGCTGATCAATTCAGGCAACAGTGTCATCGGAACATCACACCGACAGAAGCCGGTGAAGAACGTTGTAAAGAATGTTCGCGAAGGACTTTCGTCGCTCTTTAATCTTCCAGATGGATATGAAGTTGTACTCGGAAATGGTGGATCAACTGCGTTCTGGGATATAGCAACATTCGGCTTGATTGAAAATCGTTCACAGCACTTAGTCTTTGGTGAGTTCTCTTCAAAGTTTGCTGCTGCATCAAAGGAAGCTCCCTTCCTCGGCGAGCCATCTGTCATCAAATCAGAGCCAGGAACACATCCGCTTGCTGTGGCAGAGGCTGGAATCGATGTTTATGCGCTGACACATAACGAAACTTCTACCGGTGTTGCGATGCCGATTAAGCGCCCGGCCGGAACCGATGGCGCACTTGTTCTCGTCGATGCCACTTCAGCAGCTGGCGGATTGCATGTTGATGCCGCAGAGTTTGATGCGTATTACTTTGCGCCGCAGAAATCTTTCGCATCAGATGGTGGTCTCTGGCTCTCATTGATGAGCCCGGCAGCTATCGAACGAGCAGAGAAGATCAAGGCCTCTGATCGTTGGATTCCCGCATTCTTTGACCTTGGAATCGCCATTGAAAATTCACGTCTAGATCAGACTTACAACACTCCGGCACTCATTACTTTGATGCTTCTTGCCGATCAAATTAATTGGATGAATGAGAACGGTGGACTTAAGTTCACAACTGAACGGACTGCAGATTCAGCATCGCGCCTCTACGGCTGGGCTGAGAAAACAAGTTACACAACACCGTTTGTGGTTGACCCAGCTCAACGTTCAAACGTCATTGGCACAATCAACTTTGATGATGCAATTGATGCAACGAAGGTTGCTGCAGCTCTACGTGCGAATGGAATCGTTGACACAGAGCCTTATCGCAAGCTTGGAAAGAACCAGCTTCGAGTAGCGATGTTCCCTGCAATAGATCCTGCAGATATTGATGCACTCACTGCTTCCATTGATTATGTAGTCTCACAGCTTTCATAATGCCGCTGACAATTAAACGCGATCGTTTCTTCTGGACCATCGCACTACAAACCTTTGTCGTAAATTTCTTCCTCGGCGGCTTTGGTCCAGCGCAACCCTTACTTCGTGCCGATCAGCACACATCGCTAGCAGTCGCTGGACTTCATGGAACTGCGATGGGTATCGCATCAATTTTTTGTGGACTCTCAATTCCAAGAATGACTCACCGATTTGGTCGCGCCCAGACAGGTTGGATTGGTCTGATTATCTTCTCTTTCGGTCTACTTGCACTCGCATTTGTACAACCGATTCAACTCACAATTCTCGCTGCATTTGTTGCAAGCTTTGGGTGCTCAACTGTGATCAATTCATTTGTCGTTTCTCTCAATAGCCACTACGGCGAACTTGCACCAGTAGCTGTAGGACAAGCAAATGGCATTTCTTCTGCAGGGTATGTGGTTGGAACAACAACAATTGGAACAATTGCACAGACCGCACCACACTTTTGGCGAATGGGATTAATACTTATTCTCCCGCTCGCGCTCTATCTCTACTTCTTCCGACGCGACCGCACAGTCGAAAGCCACACGCCTTCGACAGATGGGCCACAAGGGGGAAGGCTTTCGATTGCTTTCTGGATCACCTGGGCGGGCTTTGTTGCGACAATCAGTACAGAATTTGCAACTGCATTCTGGGCCGCCGCACTTGTGCGCGATCGCACCGACGCAACCGCTGCAATTTCAACAATCGCAATCATCGCCCTTGGCGTTGGAATGGCAATCGGTCGCTTCTTTGGTGGTCGATTAATGCATAGGCTCGCTGCAGATACTCAGCTGCAGATAGTTCTCGGTATTCAAGCGCTGGGCTTCTTTGGACTTTGGCTCTCACATAATTTGGCAATTAGCTTGCTTATGCTTTTGATAAATGGCCTTGGCATCTCAATGCAGTTTGCGTTGACCTCTCTTCGACTTATTAACCAGAGCGAGGGACGACCAGAACTTGCTATTGGTACCAGCTCGCTTGCAGCTGGTTTAGCAATTGCAGGCGCACCGTTCTTGCTTGGAGTGCTGGGAGATAACTATGGAATCTCGCGTGCATATCTCATGGTGCCGGTGTTGATTCTGATTGCATCCTTAATTGTAAAGCTAGTTCCAGCGCATGTCCCACAAGCTGATTTAGATCGCTTCGAAATTTAAGAGAGAACTCGCGAAACTCTTAAATCTTCTGGTTCAGCAACTTTATCTTTAAATACAAGCCAAATAACTATCGCAGCTATTAACGAAATGACTCCGCAGGCGGCAATTGTTTCGCGGGCGCCGATTTCCTCGGTCAGGTACCCAATCAACAACGAACCAAATGGCGTTCCGCCCATGAAGATGAGCAAGTAGATTCCCATTACCCGACCGCGGATTGCGGCATCACTTCGGGTTTGAATATACGAGTTAGCAGAGATCAACATGGTCAGCGCACTTACACCGCAGAAAGGCAACCAGAGCGAATACCATGTGTATGTCGGTGCAAGCGATAGAACTATTACAACGGTCGAGAATACGATTCCCAGCTTCATAATAAATCGCGCATTACGAAATCTTTCGAGTCGCGCACTGATGAGCGCACCTGAAAGTGATCCGATTCCAATAAATGTACCTAGTAATCCATAAGAGGCTGGTCCCTTTCCAAACTCTTTTGTCGCCATCAGTGCATTAAAGATTTGAAAGTTAAGTCCGAAGGTGGCGGCAAAGAAGACAAGCAGCATCACGACATATAAATCAGGTCGGGCGAGTGCGTAGCGAATACCTTCGCGCACGGTTCCGAGAGTCTCCTCTTTTTTAAGGTTAAAGAAGTCTCGTTCGCGCATTGCAATCAGCGCGGTGATGACAAAGAGATAGGTTGTAGCGTTGATGAGAAATGAAGGCCCCGTGCTAAATCGGGCAATCAAGAGACCAGAGATAGCTGGTCCAACCAAACGTCCAACGTTGAAATTAGCTGAATTGAGGCTCACCGCATTAGCCACATCGGAATGTCCGACGATTTCTGAGGTGAAGGCCATTCGAATTGGCGCATCAATTGCTGAGGAGATTCCTAATACCGCAGCGCCGACAAAGACGTGCCAGAGCTTGATCTGATGAGTAACTACAAGAATTCCAATTCCATAACAAGCAAGCGCCGCGATGATGTTTGTCGTAATGAGTAGTTTTCGTTTATTTACTCGATCTGCGAGTGCGCCACCATGCAAGCTAAAGAGAAGGACTGGCGCGAATTGAATTGCAGTGATCAGTCCGAGTGCAGCTCCGTTGTTATCGGTGAGTTCGAGAACTAGCCAATCTTGTGCAACTCGCTGCGCCCAAGTACCAATATTTGAAAGCGCATTAGCTGAATAGAGGATGCGGAAATTGCGGTGGCGAAATGCACGCCAGTTACCTTCCGCATTTACAGTTCTACGCATTACTCTTCTTCCATGTCCGAGCCAATTAATTCATCATCCGAGCAAAGTCACCGCAACCGTTCCAAAATTGGATCAGTAGTTACTCTAGTGGCAATCGGAACAATCTGTTGGGTCAGCGCTGGCGTGGTTGCACTTGCAGCAGGGGCAGAGTCAAAAATTCTCTGGACTTGCTTCGTTGGAACCGCGCTTGGACTAATTGGTATTCGTTACTCGATAAGACGAAACCGGAAGAGCTCAATTTAATTCAATGGCCTACGCCATTTATTTATAAGTTCTTACGCTTCGAGTTGTGTGGCAATACCGCGAAGCACGCGACCTAGGCGCTCTGCCTCGACTCCAGATGGATGGCGTCCATGGCGAAGTCCGTTTCCAACCTTGTCGAGAATCTTGATGGTGTCTTCAATCATTGCAGCGAGATCATCGCTATTTGCTCGTGAATTTTCCGCAAGTGAAACTGGCGCATCAACAATGTGCACTGACATTGCCTGTGGGCCTTTACGAGAATCGATTACCGAGAACTCAAGCTTCGTTCCTGGCTTTACAGTCGATACGCCGGCAGGAAGAGCAGATCCTGCAAGATAAACATCTTCTCCTTCATCTGATGAGATGAAGCCGAAACCTTTTTCAAGTGAGAACCATTTCACGCGACCTGTAGGCATAGTGATTACTCCTTTGGAAATATCGGTACTGGTGTAGCCGCGGGGATGCGGACAGAGGGCTAGTTTAACTTACAAATCAGGGATGGCGGTAGGTGGTTTTTACGCTTAAAGGGTCGCTTCGCTAGTTTTTATTGCTCGGCTTCATAAGGTCGCTTCGCTATGCGCCCCGCACCCGTGATCTACCGAGACCACGCGAGCATCATCTGGAGCAATTGCATTTGCGCAGACACCAAAAGAAGATCGCAGTGAACCTGCAAGCGGAACGAAGAAGCCACATGAGTTACATGGTTTTGGAGCTTGCTCAGCCAACGGTGTTGTTGGCCCGCGATCTGATGCATACCAACGCTTTGAAGCTTGGTCGCGACCTTCGATGGACATCACTCGAGGGCGCATTAAACCTAATTCAAATATTTGTGTTGCATCGAGATCTTCATCTTGTGGAAGTGCTGCAGCGCCCGGAACAAGTCGAGTGTCATCAAGCAAACTTGGGACGATTACACCTGGTGTGATATCTGCTGGAAGAATTCGATCTCGGTACGGAACGTGGTCAGGTGCAAGAAGTGAATCAGGACCTGGAAGAACTACAACATCACAAATAGTTGCAGCGGTATCTTCATCTACCTTTGCAATTGTTACTGCCCAACGCCAACCTCGATAGCCAGGGATATCTGCGTTAAAAAGATAAGTTGCGATGCGGTTCTCATCATCAAAATCGACGGAGATAAAGTCACCGACCTGTGTTGCAAACTCTGCTTCAGCTAGAGCTGCCTCGCGGGCGACATACTGCGCATCAAAGGTGTTCATAACGCAAGGGTAAAGCAGAAAGGGCCACCGAGACTAATCGGTGACCCTTCCATGCGTGCTTAATGCTTTAGAAATCCATATCTCCGCCACCTTGTGGAGCTTGCGCACCCTTTGGTTCTGGCTTATCTGTGATGACTGCTTCAGTTGTAATAAATAGCGCTGCAATTGAAGCTGCATTCTGAAGTGCAGAACGTGTGACCTTTGCTGGATCGATGATGCCAGCCTTGATCATGTCTACGTATTCACCAGATGCTGCATTAAGACCAAAGCCTGCTTCGAGATGGCGAACCTTCTCGACTACGACTCCACCTTCAAGACCTGCGTTAACCGCGATCTGCTTAAGTGGCGCTTCGATAGAGATTTCAACGATGCGAGCACCGACTGCTTCTTCTCCTTCGAGCTTTAACTTCTTAAATGCTGCAGTTGCTGCTTGCAGAAGTGCAACGCCACCGCCGGCGACGATTCCTTCTTCTACTGCAGCCTTTGCATTACGGACTGCATCTTCAATGCGGTGCTTGCGCTCTTTGAGTTCAACTTCTGTTGCAGCGCCAGCCTTGATAACAGCGACTCCACCAGCAAGCTTTGCCAAGCGCTCTTGCGCCTTCTCGCGATCGTAATCAGAATCTGTCTTCTCGATTTCGCTACGGATCTGGTTAACACGACCCTTGATCTGGTCTGCATCTCCTGCACCTTCAACAATTGTTGTCTCTTCCTTCGAAATAACAACCTTGCGAGCGCGACCAAGAAGTTCAATTCCAGCTGTCTCTAGCTTGAGACCAACTTCTTCAGAGATCACTGTTGCTCCGGTAAGGATTGCAATGTCCTGGAGCATCGCCTTACGACGATCGCCAAAACCTGGTGCCTTGACCGCTGCAGAACGGAATGTTCCCTTAATTTTATTTACAACGAGAGTTGCAAGCGCTTCACCTTCAACATCTTCGGCGATGATTGCAAGAGGCTTTCCTGATTGCATAACTTTCTCGAGCAATGGAACGAGATCCTTAATGCTGGAAATCTTGCTGTTAACAATCAAGATGTAAGCATCTTCTAGAACTGTCTCCATGCGATCTGTATCAGTTACAAAATATGGTGATAGGTAACCCTTATCAAAGCGCATACCTTCTGTGAGCTCGAGCTCGAGACCAAAAGTATTTGACTCTTCGACAGTGATTACGCCTTCTTTGCCGACCTTATCCATGGCCTCGGCGATCATCTCGCCGATTGTGGAATCAGCGGCAGAGATAGATGCGGTTGCTGCAATCTGCTCTTTTGAATCAACAGCCTTAGCCATTGAGAGAAGCTCTTCAACGATTGCTGTAACTGCCTTCTCGATGCCGCGCTTGAGTGCCATTGGATTTGATCCTGCAGCAACGTTGCGAAGTCCTTCGCGAACAAGTGCCTGCGCTAGAACTGTTGCGGTAGTTGTTCCATCACCAGCAACATCATCTGTCTTCTTGGCAACTTCCTTTACGAGCTCTGCGCCAATCTTCTCCCAAGGATCATCGAGTTCAATCTCTTTTGCGATTGAAACGCCGTCGTTGGTAATTGTTGGGGCGCCCCACTTCTTCTCGAGGACGACATTACGTCCGCGAGGTCCAAGGGTTACCTTGACTGCGTCAGCAAGTACATTCATTCCGCGCTCTAGACCACGGCGGGCTTCTTCATTAAAGGCGATCTGCTTTGCCATCTAATTACTCCTCTTTATCTGAACTTTTTAGGGCCGATTAGGGGTTTATCACTCTCGACCCGTGAGTGCTAACGCCAAGGGTAGTTGGGTGTATTCCTAAGCGCAAAACGAAGTATTAAGCGGAATGGGTGAGCGCAAAACGAAGTATTAAGCGGAATGGGTGAGCGCAAAACGAAGTATTAAGCGGAATGGGTGAGCGCAAAACGAAGTTTGTAGGAGAGGGAGCGAGCGCGGTTACTTGGCTGAACGAGCCTGCATACGAGCCTCACGGAGGCGGCGTAGGCGCTTTACCAACATAGGTGAAGCTTCGAGAGCATCATCGCGGTCGATGAGATCGTTGAGGAGTTGGTAGTAACGAGGAGCGGTGAGATTGAAAAGCTCTTTAATAGCGCTCTCTTTAGCGCCAGCGAAGCGCCACCAATTACGTTCGAAGTCAAGGATACGTCCCTCTAAATCGGAGAGGGTTGAACCTTGGGTACTTGGATTTTCTACCGCTGACATATGGCCAATCTTAAAGGCGACCTACGACAAAGTGTGGGATGTTAAATATGAGTTGCGGGCAGCTTTGACGATATTACGTAACATCGTTGGAAAGATGACAAGGTGAAAGACAGAGACGAGATACCAATAAATCTGACCACCTAATCCACGTGGAGCAAATAGGGCCTCTTGTGTAATCAGAGTCTTCCCATTGGAATCCTCCAATTTAAATTCGAGCCATGCCTTACCAGGCAGAATCATTTCGGCATAGAGTCGCAGAGTCTTCTCTTTCTCAAGAATTTCAACTCTCCAAAAATCGACGCTATCTCCGATTCTTAAGAATTGCGGATCTCTACGTCCTCGACGCAAACCAACTCCGCCAAAGAGGCGGTCAATCAATCCGCGTAAGTACCACATCCAACCGGAGCCATACCAGCCATTGCTGCCGCCAATGCCTTCGATTTCTTTCCATAAAAATTCTGCTGGGACATCGGTAAGAATTTCACGATGATCTTTCAACGTTAACTCGCCAGCCCAAGCTGGATCGCTCTGCGCCTTTTGCCATGGCATTGTTGGATGCGCCGCATCTGACCAACGAGTTTGAACATTGTTGCTCGCTGTTCTCGTCAGAGCTAAATCAATTGCCTCATCAACACTTAATAGCCCTTCTTTCGGCTTTGGTATGAGGGCATCAATGCTCTTATTTGGATCAACCACAACTTCACTAATCAGCGATTCAACTAGCGGACGCGCAAGTGATGTTGGTACCGGTGTAACAAGGCCAATCCATAAACTTGAAAGTTTCGGCGTAAGAACGGGTACTTGAATAATGATGCGCTTGCGAAGACCAGATTTAGCAGCAAACTTCTGCATCATAATTGCGTAGGTAACAACTTCAGGGCCGCCGATATCTCGCACTCCATCAACTGGTGTTTCGAGTTTTGCCGCAGCACATAGGTAATAAAGGATGTCTCGGATTGCGATTGGTTGAGTTCTATTTGATACCCATTTTGGAGTAGTCATAATTGGCAATCGGTGAGTGAGGTGGCGCAACATCTCGAATGAAGCCGAACCAGATCCGATGATGATTCCTGCGCGCATTTCTAAAACTGGCGTGGAACCAGAAGCTAATTGAATTCCGGTGTTCATTCGTGAGGTCAGGTGGCGACTTCGGTTTTCATCGTTAGCAATTCCACCAAGGTAAACAATCTGTGAAATAGCTGCCCGTTCTGCGGCTTCGGAAAAACCCTTCGCCATTGCGGATTCAATCGCATCATAATTAGTTCCGACGTTGATTGAATGCATCAAATAAAAAGCAGTGTGGATTCCTTCTAGAGCGCGATCGAGATCAGCGGCATTGGTGGCATTGCCTTCAACAATTTCAACGTGAGCGGCCCAGACTTGGCCTAATACTTTATTTTTGTCGCGCACTAATATGCGAACATGCTCATTATTGTTGAGTAAATCTCGTACAAGGCGTCCGCCAACATAACCAGAGGCGCCCGTCACAAGAATTTTACGTATCTCGTTCTGCTTCTCCATGTTTGAGAGCCTAGACTGACTCCATGAGCACTTCTACTCGAACACCCCACGGCAAGCCGAAAGTTGTAATTCTCGGCGCTGGATTCGGTGGTCTCAACGCTGCCCGTGCACTTGCAGGCAAGGCTGATGTCATAGTCGTTGACCGCCACAATTTTCAAACATTTCTCCCACTTCTCTACCAGGTAGCTACTGCTGGCCTCGCGGCAGATCACGTAGTTCACCCGGTTCGTGGCGCACTTCGAAAGACAGATATTAAATTCCGGATGGGCTCACCTATATCTATTGATCATAAGAACAAGACGGTGAAATTAGATTCGTCTGAAGTTCTCCCTTTTGACCACCTGATTGTTGCAATGGGCTCCGTTACTGCAGATTTCGGAGTTCCGGGAGTAGCCGAGTACGGACTTGGAATGAAGAGCGTCCATGAAGCGCTGGCAATTCGGGCAGAGGTAATGCGCCGCTTTGAGGATTTATGTCGATTTGAAGATGAGACACGTTTATCGATTGCAGTTGTTGGTGGTGGACCTACTGGAGTTGAGATGGCCGGTGCACTAGCCGAACTCAAGCGCGGTCCACTTCGCAATGACATGGCACACGCAGCCGACCATATGGATATTTATTTGATTGAGGCTGGTCCACGAATTCTCTCTATGTTTACTGAGAAGCTCTCTCTTCGCGCAACACGTGATCTACAAAAACTTGGCGTTCATGTTCGCACCAACACTGCAGTACGAGAGATCAAAGCTCGCCAAATTATTCTTAAAGAAGGTGAGCCGATTCCAGCCGAAGTTACAGTGTGGGCTGCAGGAGTAAAAGGTGAACCAACTGCAACTGCGCTCAATCTTCCCATTGTTGGAACACGCATCGCTTCTGGACCAACCCTGCAAGTAGAGAACTATCCACATATTTGGGCAATCGGAGATATCTCAGGAGCGCTTGCTCCAGATGGTCGTTTCTATCCAATGGTTGCACCAGTTGCACTTCAACAAGGAAAATTTGCGGCCGAGCAGATTCTCAAAGTTGAATCTGGAAAGGCTCTCACCAACTTTAAATATAAAGATAAAGGTTCAATGGCAACCATCGGCCGCCATAAAGCAGTGCTACAAGTTCGAAAGTTCACCATGGTTGGCATCCCCGCCTGGTTTGCTTGGTTGTTCTTGCACTTGTTCTATCTCTTGGGTGGTCGAAATAAAGTCGGCACCATCGCAGACTGGACTTGGAACTACCTCACCTTTGACCGAGGCAACCGGCACATTATGGATTCGCTCGACTAAATGAATTCTGCATACATCAACCTTCGCGGTCACCAAGTTTTCTCTTACGAGTGGCCAAATGAAGGTGAAGCATTGCTCTTGCTCCATGGTGGATTAAGTCAGACTTCTCATTTTGATGAGAGCGTTCTTCCAGCGGTAGAGGGCAAATTTCATATCTTTGGTTTTGACCGCACAGGTCATGGATTTACCGGTGATCAAGCCGGCAGTATGCACTTTGAATTTCAATGTGCAGAAGCGATTGCATACCTTGAAGATGTCGTGAAAGAGCCGGCACATTTAATCGGACATAGCGATGGTGCAATTATTTCTCTGATGGTGGCGATGCGCCGTCCAGATCTTGTGAAGTCCCTTGTTTTCTTCGGCGGACTCTTCCATTACTCAGGACAGCGCCCAATGCCTGATTTTGATGGAAATATCTCAGAGAGTGACCGAGCAGAATATGCGCAGACTTCACCTGATGCGCCCGAGACTCAAGAGGCAAAGATTCGCAAGATGTTTTCTATCTGGTACTCCGAACCTGAATTTACTGTTGCCGATGTTTCAAAGATCCTCTGCCCGGTATTAGTTCTCGTTGGTGATGACGATGTAATTTCTCATCACCATACAATCGAGCTATTTGAGGCGCTACCGCAAGGGCGGCTAGCAGTTATCCCTGGTACATCTCATCAAGCAAATAAAGAGAAGCCTGAGATGTTTCAAATGTTTATCCGAGAGTTCCTTGGCGATTTAAGTTATCCGCAGACCAAGATGCCGCAGCGTCGCGCTAACAATCAATCGGAGTAATTGCACCGGTCTTTACGTCGTAGATTGCTCCACCAACAGAGACACCAGTATTGAGTAAGGGATAAGAGCGAACTCGATTTACATCTTTAGCGAGCGCACCTAGTTGGTCATTGGTCGTACGGAATTCAAGTGAAGAAGTATTAACTCCAAATTCAGCATCAATCTTTGCGTGGATCTCTTCCTCAGTATTTTCAGCCATACGGCATTGAGTGTGCGGCATAATCAATATTCTTTTTACTCCCAAAAGATAAGTAGCGAGCACTAGGGTACGAAGAACGTCCTCTGTTACGCGCGCTCCAGCATTTCGAAGAATTTTTGCATCGCCTGAATTCATACCTACAACAGAGAGTGGATTGATTCGTGAATCCATACAGGTAACGATTGCAAGACCTTTTTGGGCAACACCGGTCAACTCTGAATATTTGAAGGTCTTGATGTACTCGGCATTTGCCTTAGTAATATCTGCAAACTCATCCATAGGAAAGTTACTCATGAGCCCTACTTTAGGCGAATAGCTACGAACGCGCAGGTAGGTATCGTGGTTCGGCTTGCATCACCATATATTTTCCTTCATCATTAAGCCATCAAGGGGAGTATTCCCAAAGCTAGGTGTCGTCAATACGTTGCGAAAGCAGCCGGTGCCTAGGCCGAAGTGATTCGGTGGAAGAGACCTTGTGTAACTGCTCTACGGAGCCATACACAAGGGGGTCTCAATGAACGTCACCACTTACGCATGGATTGCATTGCTCGCATTTGTCGGCATAATGCTGATCATCGACTTATTTCTTCACCGCGGTCATCAAGAAATCTCCTTTAAAGAAGCAGCATTCTGGTCCACAATTTGGGTCGCCTGTGGTCTAGCCGTTGGTGGTGTCATCTGGTTCTTCAGCGGCGGAGACTTTGCACTTCAGTATTACAGTGGATATCTCATCGAAAAGTCGTTGGCGGTAGATAACGTATTTGTGTGGGGGCTTCTCTTTAGCGCCCTCGCAGTTCCACAACGGTTCCAGCACCGAGTTCTCTTCTTTGGAGTTGTTGGTGCTTTGGTGATGCGCGGTGCAATGATTTTCGCAGGAGCTGCTTTGATTAAAGAGGCGAGCTGGACTCTATATATTTTTGGTGCATTCTTGATCTACACAGGTTACAAGATGTTTGCTGGTCGAAACGAGCACTTTGATATCAATGACTCTAAGTTTTACCAATATCTAAATCGTAAGTTGCGGATGACTTCAGAGTTTCATGACCAGAGGTTTCTTGTTCGTATCAATGGCTTACGTTATTTCACGCCGCTCTTTTTAGTTCTTGTGATGGTTGAGTTTATGGACCTTGTCTTCGCGGTTGACTCAATCCCAGCAATCTTTGCAGTCACAGAGGAACCCTTCCTTGTCTTCGCAAGTAACGCGCTAGCAATCTTGGGGCTACGTTCGATGTACTTCTTAATTGCTAATTTGATGGAGAAATTCACCTACCTTAAAGAAGGGCTTTCGATTATTCTGGTATGGGTTGGTATAAAGATGGTTGTGAGCCATGCGCTCTTTAAGATTCCAACTTATGTATCACTTGGAATTATTCTTGCAGTAATGGCTGTTGCGATAGTTGCGAGCATGAAGCGGAATCGCAGAGAAAGCGCTTAAATAGTTGGAGCCCCCTATCCGATTTGAACGGATGACCTGCTCATTACAAGTGAGCTGCTCTACCACTGAGCTAAGGAGGCGTACTGCTTTTGGAACGGCGTAATTATGGCACCGAACCGCGAATTCTAAAAATCGCATTCTCACCGCATAAATAGGGGCTATTTTTCGCCTCTCTTCGCTGAGCGTTGTAATTGGCTTACTGGATACATGGCAAGATTCACACATGCATCCACAGTATTGGGCGAGCCCGGAGACTACATCGGTCAATCGTCTTCCCATTCTCAATATTGAGCACGTCGAGAAGTTGTCCCTCGATGGCACTTGGAGCTTTCAATTACTTCATACCCCAAATGAATCACTAAGAAAGCGTTGGGCGAAGTTCGAGCTTCCAAGCCTTTGGACTATGGAAGAAGATAAGAATTTTATCTTCGATCAAGTTGTAACCACGAATGGCGGGCTGCCGATAGATAAGTTAGAGCCTCATTCAAATTCTGAGAACCCTACCGGTGTCTACGAGCGAGACTTTGAAATTCCTGGCTCTTGGGAGAATAAAAGAATCGTTCTACAACTTGGTGGATTCGAATCTGTTGTCCGAGTGCTAGTTAATGGATATGAAATCGGAATAAGTAAAGATGCTCGAATGGCCGCTGAGTTTGATATCACCAAATCCTTAAAAGGTGGAAAAAATTCAATTCGTCTTTATGTCAGCAAATTCTCTGATGCTTCATTTATTGAAGATTTAGATCACTCTTGGCACGGGGGAATATCGCAATCAATCAAGTTATATGCATCCACCGAAGTCTTTATTGAGCGACTTTATACATCAACTGGAATATCTCGAGACCTTAAAACTGGATCACTTGAGATTCAAGCTTTCATTGGAGCGGTAAATGGAAAATCTCGCGAGGGTTTTACCTTACGTGCGGCGATTGAAGAGCTTCCAAAGGTAAAGAGTGCGTCAATGGCTGCAACACTTGATGCCGATACAGCTGCAACCACAGGAGAAATCTTCTTTGAGGCTCAGATAGGAAAGATTTTGCCTTGGTCGGCTGAAAACCCACAACTTTATACACTCCATTTAGAATTAGTCGATCCGCTTGGAAATATCGTTCAGATTTCCAGCCAAAAAATAGGTTTTAGAAGCGTTCAAGTGAAGGGTTTTGATCTTCTAGTCAATAACAAGGCAATCCGACTTACTGGTGTCGACCGCAGAGAATTAGGTTCTGCTATCAACCGTATTGCAAACCGTGACCAGTTGAGACAAATTCTCTTTGAATTAAAGCGACGTAATTTCACTGCTTTACATACCTCCCATTTCCCAAGCACGCCGACCTTCCTAGATCTCTGTGATGAGCTTGGCTTCTACGTGATTGCTGAGCCAAATATTCAATTGGTCCCGATAGCTGAATTCCTAGCCGATGATCCAACTTACCTCGCCGCATTTGTCGACCGAGCTAGTCGAATGGTCCAGCGCGACATACATCATCCCTCTGTAATTGCCTGGTCACTTGGAGACCAATCAGATGCCGGAATCAATTTCGAAACCGCGGCTGCATACATTCAGGCGATGGATTCCTCGCGTCCACTCTTGGGTTTTGATGATGAAGAATGTGATGCAGCTTTTGAAGATGTACAACCAATAATTTCAGTCACAACCAAGAGTGCGGCGAGCGGTAAATTTAATGTAAGCAATAATCAAGTTTTTCTACCGGCGTCGGATTTTGAAATTGAATGGTCCATCACCAGAGATGAAATTGAAATTGCACGAGGAGTTAGCTCGATTCCATTCATTGCACCTCAGAAGTCAACTGTGGTCTCTGTTAAATCTTCTGCTCTCACAAGAATTGAAGGTAAAGGAAAGCGGGCAATCACAATTGTTGTCCGAAATAGAAAGAGCACGGTCTGGTCGAGTGCGAATACTGAAGTTTCTCGTAGTACTTTCGCATTGCCAGCAAGAGGCGCTCAACGTTAATTTTCTAGCGGCTCGCTCGCTTTGGCCATAAAACTGGTTCTGGATATTTAGAGACTCGACCATCACCTGATGACTTTCCGCGCAATCTGCGCCAGATCCATGGCAAGGCAAAGACGAAGAACCATAAAACTCCAATGGCTCGCCGCTTAATCCATGGCGTTTTTGGGGCAGGCGGCAATGGCGTGCGCCAAGCAGAATCAAATGGATAGCCGAGAACTTCAAGCACACCTTGTGAAACTCGCCAATGTCCATCAGGGTTGAGGTGTAGTCGATCAAATGCTAAAAATCTATTATCTTTAAAGAAATCTAATTCGTTGGCGTTAGAGATTGTTGCGCCAACTTCCTTGCCAACTTCCATGATTGCAGCGTTGAGTTCAAAGAATCGTTTCTTCCACACTTCCGCACCACGACCCTTGTTGCCGGTATCTTCCAAGACAGTGAAGAGCAGGATTGATGCTCCCGAAGCCGCCAATTTTCTTACCGCGCCTTGGTATTTTGCAATAGTAACTGCAGCGTCATAACCCGGACGAAGCGCATCATTGGCACCTGCATGAAAAGAGATGAGAGTCTCGGGACCTGTTACAAATGTAAGTGCGACTGGTACCTGGTCATCGATTACTTCACCCACTAGCTTTCCGCGAATCGCAAGATTGGCGTATGTGAATCCAGGTGAGTGTTCTGCTAATTCATCTGCCAGGCGATCTGCCCAACCTCGAAATTTACCTTCAACGACTTCATCAGTCATGCCCTCACTGAAAGAGTCACCGCAGACAATTAATCGATTGAATTTCATTTCTTATCCTTTGCGACGTTGCTCGTCAATCCAGAATAATGTAATTGAAGTTGCAACTGATGCATTGAGTGACTCGGTTGATGAAGAAATTGGAATCGAAACAATCAGGTCGCACTTTTCACGGGTGAGACGTGCAAGACCTTTACCTTCAGAGCCGACAATAATCATCAAGTCTTCCTTTGCAACTTTCATCTCTGAAAGTTGCACATCAGATTCTCCATCTAAGCCAACAACGAACATGCCACGCTTTTTCGCATCATCGATTGTGCGGGCAAGGTTTGTCACCTGTGCAATCGGCAAACGGGCTGCTGCTCCAGCGGAGGATTTCCAAGCTGAGGCGGTCAAAGCTGCTGCTCTACGCTCAGGAATAATGATTCCGGATGCTCCAAATGCTGCAGCAGATCGAGTCACCGCGCCAAGGTTTCTAGGATCTGTTACCCCATCAAGTGCAACGATCAGCTTCGCGCCCTTTGCGCGATCGCAGATTTCTTCATAGCTGGAATATTGGAATGGCTTGATGCCGAGAATGATTCCTTGGCTATTTGGTGCAATTGTTTCAAGCTGCGCACGGTGAACTTCTTTAATTTGAAGTCCAAGGTTAAGTGCCAGTTGGAGTGATTCTGCAATGCGATCATCGATATCGACTCCGCGGGCAACCATAATTTCAGTTGCGGGAACGCTCTCGCGAAGCGCTTCTAGTACCGCGTTACGACCAGAGACTATTTCGCCCTTTGGCATTTCAGATTTGGGTAGACGCGCTGCAGCAGGACGCTTCTCTGCGCTCTTCTCTGCTCGCTTCTTCGCCTTATGCGCTGCGTGATATGGACGGTCCTCTGCCTTTGGTGTTGGTCCCTTGCCCTCTAACCCGCGCTTGCGATTACCGCCGGATCCAACAGATGGTCCTTTTTTAGATTTACGAACCGCGCCACGAGGTTTTGAATTTCCGGCCATTACGAACCACTTCCTTCAGACTTACGTGAGATCGACCATCGTGGTCCTTGCGCTGTATCTTCAATAACAATTCCTAAAGCGGTGAGGCCATCACGAATTGCATCTGAACTTTCAAAGTCTTTACGGAGGCGAGCGGCTTCACGTTGTGAAAGTGCGAGCTTGATTGTGCCATCAAGTGCAGCTGTTAAGTCCTCATTTGCTGAGCCTGATACAAAAGCTGAATCAAATGGATCGCAACCTAATACCTCGAGTGCACCGCGTATCTCGTTTGCGGAACTCTCAATAACAGTCTTATCGCCAGAGGTAATCGCTGAATTTCCTAAACGAAGCGCTTCTGAGATTGAGGCAAGTGCGGCAGGAACTGCAAGATCATCGTTCATGGCATCGATAAAAGCGTTACCCAGCACTGGTGTGGGCAGAGTTCCTAGAATTTCGACAGATCTATGAAGGAATGACTCGATGCGACGGAATCCTGTCGCAGACTCTGCAAGTGATTCATGTGAAAACTCAAGCATTGATCGATAATGCGCAGATCCTAAATACCAACGCAACTCAATTCCGCGTACGCTCTTGAGAAGTTCGTGAACCTGTAATGAATTGCCGAGAGATTTAGACATCTTCTCTCCTGAGGCTGTAACCCACGCATTATGTAACCAACGTTGAGCAAATCCGTAACCCGCTGCCTCGGATTGTGCAATCTCATTTTCGTGGTGAGGGAAAATCAAATCAAGACCGCCGCCGTGGATATCGAAAGATTCGCCTAAGTATTGATGTGCCATGGCAGAACATTCGAGGTGCCATCCTGGACGACCTGGACCCCAAGGAGTTGGCCACGATGGATCGCCTGGTTTTGCAGCTTTCCAGAGCGCGAAGTCGCGTACATCCCTTTTAAAAGTCTCATCCGCATCAGCTGCTGGTTGAAGATCATCTAACTTCTGACGTGAGAGGGTTAAGTAAGATTCTAATTTTCGCACTTCCAGATAAACGTCTCCATTACCTGGCGCATATGCCATCTCGCGTTCGATGAGCAATTGCATCAAGTCAATCATCTGTGTGATGTGACCAGTTGCGCGAGGTTCGTATGTTGGCGGCAAGACATTAAGGGCGGCATACGCTTCGGCGAAGATTCGTTCATACTTCATCGCGAGCGCCCACCAAGGCATCTCTTCATGAATTGCGCGATGCAAAATCTTGTCATCGATATCAGTGACATTGCGAATAAATGTCACGTTATATCCGCTCTTTGTTAACCAACGTCGCAAAATGTCGAAGTTAACACCAGATCGAACATGGCCAATATGTGGAGGTGCTTGGACAGTGGCACCGCAGAGATAAATACCGACTTCACCCTCTTTTATTGGGGTAAATAGGGAGGTGGTTCGCGACTTGGTGTCGTAAAGATGTAGCGAACTCATTGGGTAATTCTAACCCGTGGCACCTTATTACTTGAAAACGAGGGCGGAAGCGATGGCTGCAATGCCCTTGCCTTCACCTGTAAGACCCATTCCATCGGTGGTTGTAGCGAGAATTGAAACCGGCGCTCCACCGAGAGCTGATGAGATTGCTGCGATTGCTTCTGCTCGGCGCGCACCAATGCGCGGACGATTACCAATAATCTGCACCGTCACATTTGATATTGAGTAACCAGCCTGAGTAATAATCTTGAGAGTCTCCTGCAATAGTTGTGTGCCTGATGCGCCTGCGTATTCGGGGCGAGAGGTTCCAAAGTTGCTACCGAGATCACCTGTACCAGTTGCTGCAAAGAGTGCATCGCAGATTGCATGCGCTGCAACATCTCCATCTGAGTGACCATCAACGCCAACTTCTCCTGGCCATGACAATCCAGCCAACCAAAGTTCTCGACCTTCACCGAATGCATGAGCATCAGTTCCGACACCTGTTCGGAATGACTTCGCATCACCGATAAATGTCATCGCAGTTGCAAGGTCTGATGGCGTAGTGATTTTAAGAGCACGCTCTTCGCCGGCAATTATTCGCACCTTATGGCCAGCGTTTGCGACCAGCACTGCATCATCCGTTGCATCGGCAGCGACTTGATGTGCTGACTTTAGAACTGCGAATGTAAAACCTTGTGGCGTTTGTACTTTGCGAAGCGATGCTCGTTCTGGGGTTGAAACTACAAATCCTTGAGTATCTACAACTTTGACAGTGTCGACTTCGGGCATACCTGGGATAACAGCTACATCACCATTTCGAAGTGCCTCAATCACAGAGTGCGCGAGGGTTTTACTTGCAAGTGCCCGAGCGGCATCATGCACAAGAACAAATTCAGTCTCTGGTGGCAAGGCAGCTAATCCCAAACGAACAGATTCTGATCGAGTAGCACCACCTGTGACCACTGTTATCTCATCGCCCACTAGTGCGCGGATCTGATCTTCATATCCAGTCGGCGCTGTGACAACAATCTGCTGAACTGCCGGTGCAATATTTGATATCGCATGCTCGATAAGAGTTTTATCGCCAAGATGAATCAGAGCTTTTGGAATTGATGCACCAAAACGTTCGCCACTGCCTGCAGCTGCAATTATTGCGGCGATCATATTGATTAGCGCTTAATTTAAGAAGCGAGAACCTCATCAAGGAGAGTTGCAGCCTTCACTTCATCAGTGCGCTCAGCGAGAGCGAGTTCTGAGACAAGGATCTGCTTCGCCTTGGCGAGCATGCGCTTTTCACCAGCTGAAAGTCCACGGTCGAGGTCGCGGCGATAGAGATCGCGAACAACTTCAGCGACCTTGATGACATCACCTGATGCGAGTTTTTCGAGATTAGCCTTATAGCGACGTGACCAGTTGGTTGGCTCTTCTGTATATGGCTGACGAAGTACGTTAAAAACAAGATCAAGGCCAGCAGAATCGACAACGTCACGAACACCCACGAGATCAACATTATCTGCAGGAACGCGAACTGTGAGGTCTCCCTGGGCTACCTTCAAAACGAGGTAAGTGCGCTCTTCGCCTTTGATTACGCGAGTTTCGATTGCTTCGATAAGAGCTGCTCCATGATGGGGATAAACAACGGTTTCGCCGACCTTAAATGTCATGGAGAGCCTCTCGTACAACTGGGGATTGAAGTGCCAATTCTACCAGCGTTCCCTAGATGATGAAACCCCATATAAATGGCGTGAAATGGGCGTCAATAAAGGGTTTGCGGGCATGAGATAATCACGCCATGCGCAAATCAAAAAAAGTTGCAATCACAACTGTTTCTGTTGCACTCGCACTTTCACTTACCTCTTGTTACGGCGCAGGCCCGAATGCTGCAACCCGAATGATTAATCGCGTGACAGATGGAAATGAAGTAGATGTCAACACTGATGGCAGTAACTTACGCGTGGACAATCTGCTGCTTGTCGCAACTGAAGATGGTTCTGCAGTTCTTGTTGCCACAATCAATAATCGCGCAGAGGCGACCGATCAAATTCTGGGAATTGCAGTCGGTTCAAGTCAGGCAGTTATCACCGGCGAGACTAAGCTTTATTCAAATAAGCCAGTTCGCTTTGAAGGTGAATCAGCTAATGCAAAAGCGGTATTCCCAGGTGTAAATCCAGTTGCAGGCACCACCGTAGATGTGACTATCGGCTTTGCGCGTGCGGGGCTAGTCAAAGTTAAGGCGATTATTCGCGATAAGCGAGATATTTACGCGAACGTGACTTCAGGATCAAAGCTGGCAACACCTGCTGCTTCTCCTGTTAAGTAATTAACTGCGCTCCATTTTGTAACCCATACCGCGCACTGTCTGAATATATTCTGGATTAGCGGGATCTTTCTCTATCTTTGCTCGTAGACGCTTAATATGAACATCGAGAGTCTTTGTATCTCCGACATAGTCACTTCCCCAGACGCGATCAATTAACTGAATACGTGTGAGGACTCTGCCGGCATTTCGCATCAAGAACTCAAGGAGTTCAAATTCTTTTAATGGCAGAGCAATTTGCTCATTATTGACGCTAATCACATGGCGCTCGATATCCATGCGAACTGGTCCAACTTCAAGCGCTCCTATGGCATCTGTTGTATCTTGCAATTCTCCACGACGCAGGACGGCGCGAATTCGAGCAATCAGCTCGCGTGATGAATAAGGCTTTGTTACATAGTCATCTGCGCCAAGTTCTAGCCCAACCACCTTATCGATTTCGGAGTCCTTGGCAGTCAGCATGATGATTGGGACTGCTGACTTTGCGCGTATCTGGCGGCACACCTCTGTTCCGGATAAACCAGGCAACATAAGGTCAAGCAGGATTAAATCTGCACCAGAATCATCAAATTTATTAATCGCATCCGGACCATTTGCCGCAACCGTGACTTCGAATCCTTCTTTGCCTAATAGAAAGGCAATTGCCTCCGAGAGCGTCTCTTCGTCTTCAACCACCAAGATCTTTGCCATTACTGCGCTCCTTCATCTGATGAATCATCTGCAATCGGAAGTCTGATTGTGAAAGTACTGCCAATCCCTGCTGAGCTCCAGAGTGAGATATCTCCACCATGGTTACCTACAACGTGCTTAACAATAGAAAGTCCTAAACCTGTTCCACCGGTTATTCGAGTGCGTGCTGGATCAACTCGGTAGAAACGTTCGAATATTCGCGATTGATCGGATTCAGAGATTCCAACACCTTGGTCGATTACAACTATTTCAACAATTTTATCGGTGGTGATTGTATTGACAGCAACTCGGGTTTTATCAGGGCTGTAATTAATCGCATTTTCAATCAGGTTGTGAAAAGCCATGATGAGGTGCGTGCGATCACCAATGACAGAAACATTCACCTGTGGCCCACGAATAATTTCAATCTCTCGTGTCTCCGCCAAGAACTGACATTGATCTATCGCTTCATTGACTGCTTCATCGACATCGACTTGTAGGGCATCCAGCAAAGGATCGGCATCCTGCAATCGAGATAGATCGATAATTTCTTGGACAAGAATTGAAAGGCGCTCAACTTGATTCTGCATCATTCCGGAAAATTTATTTACTTGAGGATCATCGGATGCGACAGAGACGGCTTCACTGAGTGTGCGCAGAGCGCTAATAGGGGTTTTGAGTTCGTGTGAAATATTCGCCACGAAATCTCGGCGTACTGCATCGATACGTTCGGCTTCGCTCTCATCAGTAAATGTTGCAATCACTGAGTCGTAGCCTTCAAGGAAGCTGACTCGAGCGGATAGCTTTCGTGTGCCTTCACCGATTGGTCCACGCGGAACTTCTATCGTTATAACTTGTGGAAGACGAGTTTTGCGCACTTTGCGCACTAGAGAAAAGAGTGCATCACCGACAATCTTTTCCTCGCGAACAATTCCAAGGGTATTGGCTGACTCAGAAAAATATTCAAGTCGATTTCCTGGGCCGAAAACAACGCTTGCTTCTTCCAGTAAGTCGAGCACATTTCGGACTTCACGGGTGGCAAAGGAGATCTCAAATCCCTCTGAAGTTTTCTTTCGCCTTAAGGCCCGAACCATGTCGCAATCGTAGAGGTTGCATCCGTTTGCCTGACTTGAAATTTCATTTCGAAAGGTCGATTTACCTAGTATTCACGCCCAATCCAGCGCGCGTTCACCTTTGGTGGTGTCTAAGACCGCGAGAACGCATTATTCTTAGCCTATGCGCGACGCCTTCCATGATGACCTTGATGCCATCAACCAGACTCTCGTAGAGATGTCTACCCTTGTTGCAGGGGCAATGGGTCGCGCCACCACTGCGCTCCTTTCTCCAAATCTAGAATTGGCAGAGCAGGTCATTGCAGATGACGATCGCGTAGATGCGATTCAGCATGATCTTGATAATAAGACTCTCGATGTGATGGCACGTCAGCAGCCGGTCGCAAGTGACCTTCGCAACCTTGTTACATCACTTCGCATGTCAGCGGATTTTGAACGTATGGGCGATTTTGCGCATCACGTCGCGCGCATTGCACGAATGCGCTATCCAAATAAGGCAGTTCCGGCCGAGCTTGAAGCAACTATCCAATCAATGGGTGATGTTGCAGTAGCCCTTATCAATAAGGTCACAGGCTTACTTGAGAGCCGCGATATCAATGTTGCGCTTGAAGTTGAGCGTGACGATGATGAGATGGATAGATTGCACCGCAAACTCTTTGAAGCTCTCCTTGATGATTCTTGGTCACATGGCATTGAGGCAGCAATTGATATGACTTTGCTCGGTCGATACTACGAGCGCTGCGCAGATCACACCGTTTCAGTATCTCGCCGTGTCTACTTCTTAGTCACCGGCGAATTTGCAGAGAAGCAGTCTTAAGTTCTTTTCTACTTCTTTCCCTGATTCGCAACCGCTTTAATTGCATCCGCTGCAGCTACTGGATCTAAGTACTCGCCACCTTTTTTAATGGGTGCAAAATTTTCATCTAATTCGTAGAGCAGTGGAATTCCAGTCGGAATATTTAAACCGGCAATATCCTCATCGCTGATTCCATCAAGGTGCTTCACAAGTGCGCGAAGTGAATTACCGTGGGCGGTAACGAGAACTATTTTTCCAGCTGCGAGATCTGGAATTATTGATTGCTCCCAATACGGAATCATGCGCGTGACAACATCTTTGAGACACTCTGTCAGCGGAAGATCTTTTCCAAGATCTGCATAACGTGGATCTGCATCTTGCGAAAATTCAGTGCCAGTAACAATCGGTGGTGGCGGAGTGTCATAAGAGCGGCGCCACAACATAAATTGTTCTTCGCCGTATTCGGCCAAAGTCTGCGCTTTATCCTTACCTTGTAATGCGCCATAGTGCCGTTCATTTAGTCGCCAAGAGCGCTTCACTGGAATCCAGTGACGGTCGCATGAATCAAGCGCTAACTGCGAAGTGTGGATCGCGCGTCGTAAGAGAGATGTGTGAACTACATCGGGCAAAAGATTGCGCTCTGCAAGGAGCGTGCCACCGTGACGGGCCTCTGCTTCACCTGCGGTTGAAAGACGAACATCTACCCAGCCAGTAAAGAGGTTTTTTGCATTCCACTCGGATTCACCGTGGCGTAAAAGGATTAGCGTGTATTTCGTCATGGCGCTATCTTCCCACGAGATTCAAGGAAATTAGATCAAATGCGAAAAGGCTTTGAGATTTGCCAGAGATTCACCGCGAGATACTCGCCAAGCCCATTCACGACGAATCGCATTTGCAAATCCCAACTCTAGAAGTGGGTTAAATGAAGATTCTGAGTACTGCAATACAGCGCCAAGCAATCGGTCGAGCTCGTGGGAATTGACTGCATCTAGTGGCAAACGACCTACTAGGTAAATATCTCCGAGCTCATTTATCGCAAATGCCATTCCGTACATAGATGCGTTCTTCGTCATACACCAGTGATGGACTGTAGCTTCATTCTCATCTGGCTTTCGAATCACAAATGCATTGATGCTCAAGGAGTGATCTCCAACAATGAGCGCGCAATGCGTCTGTAACTTCTTCTCTCCCGGCAGAGTTACGAGAAAGGAGTTGCCGGTCTTTTCAAAATCAATCTTTTGCGCAAGGAGAAAACTTTCAATTGTTGCAGATACAGACATTTAACCGATGTTCTTCTTCGCATCAGTACGAATTGAAAGTACCCGGTCATAGATATCTAAGGTTCCGCGAGATGTCGCATCCCAACCGAAGTGTGAAGCATGTTCTACTGCGCCAAGCGAGAGAAGGATTCGACGCTGTGGTTCTTGCAATAAACGCGCCAGCACAGATGACCATGCGCGTGAATCGTGGCCATCAACTAATACACCTGAGATTCCATCAGCGACTGCTGTTCGCAAACCTCCCACCGCGCTTGCAACAACTGGTGTTCCACAAGCTTGTGCTTCAAGTGCGACTAGACCAAAGCTTTCAGAGTAACTAGGTACGCAGACAAGATCAGATGCACGGTAATAATCGGCAAGTCCGGCACGATCAACGGGAGGGGCAAAGCGGACAACATCGCTAATGCCGAGCCAATTCACAAGCTCTTTCATCCGTTCTACCTCTGCGCCATTACCTCCGGATGCTCCACCAACAATAAGTGTTATCAGTTTTGCTCGAAGCGCAGGTGAATGTGTCACCATTTCTGCAATTGCGCGGATAAGAACCTCTGGACCTTTATGTGGCTGGATTCGTCCAACAAAGGTCACTAGATGAGCATCTGTCGGCAAATTAAGAATCTTGCGGGCAGCGTTCTTTCCTGATCCCGCAGTGAACATCGAGAGATTAACGCCAGGGCTGACGACTGATACATTGTCAGGACAAGCTTCATAGAGTGAAACCAAACTTGCAGCTTCCGCATCAGTGTTGGCGATTAGCGCATCTGCTGCGGCCACAACCTGAGATTCACCCTGAACACGAATCATCGGCTCTGGGTTTTCACCTTCAGCTAGATTGAGATTCTTCACGCGAGCCATTGTGTGCATCGTATGCACTAATGGAATATTTAACTCAGCGGCAACCGGCATCGCGACTTTGCCTGAAATCCAATAATGTGAATGGATAATGTCATATCGATCTTCGCCTAATAGCGCTGCTTTAAATGCATGGGACAAATCCGGCAACAGCGCTGGAAGATTTTCCTTTGTCACTCCATCTACAGGACCAACATTGAGATGGATGACTCGCACACCATTGCCGAGATCGACGATATCGGGATAATCGTTATTTGCACGACGTGTAAAAATATCTACCTTGATACCTTGCGCTGCCATCTGCTGCGCTGATTCGCAGACATAAATATTCATTCCGCCGGCATCGCCAAGTCCCGCCTGATCAAGTGGCGATGTGTGCACCATCAAAGTGGCGACGCGGCGATTCATACGTTAAGGGTACGCAGGTATTGAGAAATTCGCTTAATTAAAATGTTGCGCGGAGCTCGCCGATGACTTTGCCGCCACCAAGTACTGCTTCAACCTCATAATGTGTGTCGATGCCGAGCCGCTTTAAGCCGGCGTGAACCAGGCTGCGAAATGGGCGCAATGAGCCATCGCTGACCTTAAAGACCAAGGTACGACCATCAGGCATTGAGGCAACTTCAACTGCTTCAACTCCATCCTTCATATAAAGGCCGGGGACTTCGCGCATCATCGTCGTTGTTAAACGGCCATCGCCTGCAACCATCTCTGGAAATGCACGTGATGCTTCAACAACGCTGCGATGTGCAATATCAGTTGAAATGGTGATTGCACGAACCGCGCGAGCAAGGCCAGCGACAGAGATCAGGAATAGTGGTGCTCCACAACCATCTGTACTTGTCACTGTGATTTTCTCACCTGCAAGATTTTCAAGTTCTTCACGACATGCAATCTGAAGTGGATGACTTGCATCAAGGTAATTTTCAATCGGCCAATTATTTGTAACGCAGGTTGCCAACATTGCCGCGTGTTTTCCGCTGCAATTCATCGCAATGCGTGTAGGTGCTTGATCTCCATATGCACGACGTTCTGCTTCGCCGAGTGGCTTATCGAGCATACATTGAAGTGCGTTTTCATCGAGACCAACTGTTGCAAGAATTTCTCGCACGGCAGATATGTGTGCAGGCGAACCAGAATGGCTTGATGCACCCAGTGCCAGCAATCGTGGCTCGAGTTTTAACCCGTTGCGCACCATGGCAGCAGCTTGAAATGACTTCACCGTCGAACGAGGAAAGATTAAATGCGAGCTATCTCCGAGTTCGAGATTGGTCGAACCATCAGCGTTAAGTGCAAGGAGAAAACCACGGTGTTGTGATTCAACAACTGAACTACGAACATATTCAGCGAGGACTACATCTTTCATAAGTTCTCCACCTGACGCTCGAGTGATGACCAGATATGCGCCTGTAATTCTTTACCTGGTGCGGCCATATCGTAAGAAGTGAAGAGTTGGCCATCGACGAGTCCATAGAGGCGAGCGCCATCGGTTACACCTTTTGCAGTTGGTGCAACATATGCATGATCAAGTGCGAGTTGAATTGCAGGACGATCATCACTGATCTTTCCCAGCCAACCTTCTGAAATTCCGGTGCTATGAGCAAGTACTAATTCAATAACTCTATTTGGCTTGATACGCCAATAGCCAGCCTCTGATGCACCAGGACGATCTCGTTTTCCATCCGCAGTTAAAATCCATGAATGTGATGTGTATTCAAGAAATGCTCGACCATCGTGGCGAAATGTGACTTCTTGTTCGAATTGAAATTTTTCCGAGCCTGGCCATTCGCCCATCCCAGTGCCGCCCCATTTGCCGACCATCCACGCAACTGGATAGAGATCTTCGTGGAGTCCTTCGGGGATAACAAATGCCATCTAGATTCTGCCTCTCTTATATGTGCGCGCATCTCGTGCTTGTGATTGACGGCGCCCACGGATGCCGTAGATAAGAAGCCCTACACCGATTGAAATGGAGACGAGCCCCAGCAGTGATGTTGTAAGTAACTCCATAAGCCAATGTTAATGGCTAGAGCTTGCGGACAGCCCACATAATCGCGAGGCAGGCGAGAGAAACAATCAATAACTGACCGATGAATTTCATCGCGTCCCCTTCACAATCACTTCTTGGGAGGCTGCGATACCGGCAACTGTGAGCACTGCATCAGTTGGTGTAGATCGCTTCACTAGGGCAAGTGCAATTGGTCCAAGTTCATGATGGCGCACAACTGTGCCAAGAAAACCAACTTGGTTGCCGTTGAGTTCAATCGGAGTTCCAGGTTCTGGAAATACTACCGCCGAGCCATCAAGGTGGAGCATCACTAATCGCCGCGGAGGCGCGCCTAAATTAAATACCTTCGCCACTGTCTCTTGTCCGCGATAGCAGCCTTTATTCATATGAACATCTTTGTTCAGAACACCGAGTTCATTAGGAATTGCTTTGTGATCAGAATCGATTCCATGGCGTGGTCGACCGGCAGCAACGCGTTCGGCATCAAGCGACCAAGTACCAACTTCCTTTGCACTTTCATTAAATAGTTTTTTCATTGAATCAAGCTCGGGCCGAGGCACCAATGCAAATGGGCCGCCAATATCTGTTGCAACTCCTGGCGCTCTAAGAACCGCGTATTGAGAGCTGGCATCACTTGCATCGACCCGCAACATAAATCGCATCTTGAGTAAATATGTAAGGAGTCCCTCTGCATATGATGAATCGATAACCGCAAATGTAGTTGTTCCGTCATCTACGAGATTAAATTGATACTCAACGTGACCATTGTGATCGAGGATCATCGCAGGCAACCAATCGCCAGCAGAAATATTGAGTAGGTGTTGCGTTGTTAAATCGTGCAACCATTTAATGCGGTCATCGCCTGTGATTGCGATGATTGAAAGATGGGATAAATCTGCCCATGCTTTACCTTCAGCAAGTGCTCGTTGTTCTTGTGCTGGTTGCCCAAAATGCCAGATTGCGCCCTTGTCTGGGCCATCTTCAACATGGACTGCAGTCATAGAGGTAAGTCTAGGAGCGCGTGCTCAATACCGCTATTTAACGCAAGCAGCGCAAGTTCCGTAGATGGCAAAGTGTGTGACATCGGTACGGAAACCATAATCATCAGCCAAGTTTTGAACGAAGTTTGCCGCAACA
Source organism: Candidatus Nanopelagicaceae bacterium (assembly GCA_947454425.1). Lineage (GTDB taxonomy): Bacteria > Actinomycetota > Actinomycetes > Nanopelagicales > Nanopelagicaceae > Planktophila. Next base: position 6,715 of record CANGJV010000005.1, on the reverse strand, counting down.
TCAATAGGTGCATCTCCTACAGATCCGCATTCGCCACAGACCAGATGGAGATGTGTGAGCTCTTCTGCTGCGTGATAGGTAGCACCACCATGGCCAAGGTGGGTGTGCTGCACCAAACCTACATTTTCAAGGGTTTCTAGGTTGCGATAGACCGTTGAGAGATTGATCCCCGGATGTGTCTGGCGAACTTTATCTGCAACTTCTTCTGGGGTTGCATGTCCAAGTTCGCGGACCGCTTGAAGTACGAGCTCTCGCTGAGGTGTAAGTCGTAAACCTTTTTCGTGAAGCTCGTGTTTTTCTACCATGGCGCAACTCTACTTTCGTTTTACGTTATCTGTTAGATGCTGATGACTAAATCAGTTGCATTGCCGCGTTCGGCAACTATTTTCTTTTCGACGCGAGCGCCAGGTGCCTGAACTACAAGAGTCCAAGCCCCTGGGCTAGCGAAGAAACGGAATTGACCTTCCGTATTTGTTGGAACTTCTGCGGTGAACTCCCCAGTGGAATCAAGCAATCGCACATGACCATTAGAAACAGCAGTGCCATTTGGCACCGAGTCAGAGCTCCCGTCCCGAAGAATCTGTCCTTGGATAACTGTCTGCTTCGAAAGATCTATGCCATCAGTTGATGGGCCGCCAGGGCGTGCACCGCAAGTTTTCATTTACGCGCCGATCTCTACCGGTACGCCGACGAGTGAACCGTATTCGGTCCATGATCCGTCGTAGTTCTTTACATTTGTTACTCCAAGAAGTTCGTGCAGCACAAACCATGAGAATGCAGAACGCTCACCAATTCGGCAATACGCGATGGTGTCCTTCGCGAGATCGACTCCTGCTGCTGTGTAGATCTCTTTTAATTCATCTTGTGACTTGAAAGTTCCATCTTCATTTGCAGCCTTTGACCACGGAATGTTCTTTGCAGTTGGAACGTGGCCCTTTACCTGTCCGCCTTCTTGTGGAAGGTGCGCAGGTGCTGCAAGCTCTCCTGAGAACTCAGCTGGTGAGCGAACATCAACGATGTTCTTGACGCCGATTGCTGCAATCACTTCATCGCGGAATGCTCGCAATGAAAGATCTTGCTCCTTTGCCACATAACGAGTTGCGGTGCGAGTTGGCACAGCTGTTACGAGTGGGCGAGCATCGAGTTCCCAACGCTTACGTCCGCCATCAATCAGGCGTACATCTTGGTGTCCGTAGAGCTTGAAGTACCAGTATGCATAGGTAGCAAACCAGTTGTTGTTACCACCATAAAGAACGACGGTAGTGTCATTAGCGATACCACTCTTTGAAAGGAGGGCTTCAAAGCCTTCCTTTGAGATGATGTCGCGACGAAGTCCATCTTGTAGATCTTCGCGCCAATTAAATGTGATCGCGTTTTCGATATGACCTTGTGCATACAAGGTTGTGTCTTCATCGACCTCGACAATTACTACTGCCGGATTATTGATGTTCTCAGCAACCCAATCTGCTGTAACGAGAGCTGTTTCGCGTGACATAAAAACTCCTTCTTTTCTTTGAAATATATTGGAAGTGGAAATTACTTAGTAGTGAAGCGGACGAGAAGTAGATACATCTCGCAACCAAGGCAGTAATTGAAAGCCGCGTTGAGAAATGCGGCGCCAAGGGCAAAACCCACTGCAACTGTAAAGACAATGTCAGCACCTAGGAACGCTGAGATTGTCCCTACGAGTGCAAAGGCAAAACCAACAGCTTGTGCAAACTTCGGTGGTCGCACATCTTCGGTTGGTCCTGGTTGTGAAAGTCGTGGCTTAATCAAGTTCTTAAAGATCAATCCATATGGTGTGTGCTGTGGTCCGCGAAGTGCACCAATTGCAAAGACAACTCCTTGTGCAAGCAAAATCCACTTATTTCCGGTGACAAGAGTGATTGCAAGAACTGTAGTTGTAATGATGGCGCCGAAACGTGGGCCACGTGCATCGATGTAAATGCGCGCTACCTCTGGCTTGTTGAGAACTTCTGACATTTCAATTCCTTTTTCTTCTCTGGTTTCCTAGTTGCAGCTAATGAGATTCAAAAGCTTGCGATTTGAATGTGACTAGAAAGGGCGACAGAGGGCACCAGCAAGGCGTCCGTAGTCAATGACTCGGCGCTTTGTGAAGAAGCTGGTTGGAATTTCGAACATGGAGAAATAGTAAGTGAGAAGTTGAAGTAACACTACTTGCGAATAGTTTGCGAGTTATTAGTTGATTGCGCTGAGCGCAGCGAGAACTTGATCTCGCTTTGGAGTTCCGGCTGCGCGACCAACTTCGACCCCTGCCTTATCGAGAAAGAGCGTTGTAGGCGTTGATCGAATATCTAGCTGGCGAACGAGTTCTAGATGTGACTCGGCATCAATCTGGATGTGCTTCACATCAGGCATCGATGTCACCATTTGAGCAAGGAGGGCGTGGGTTGCGCGGCAGGGGGTGCAGAAAGCCGATGAGAATTGCACCATCGTGGCTCGAGATCCAAGCTCCTCGCCCAGCACTGAAGGGCTCAAATGATTGCCAGGGATAGGTTTTTTGCTACGAATTGCGCCTCGAGTAGCCTTCCACCAGAAACCGTAGGCAGAGGCGATAGCCAGCACGATCAGAAGTGGAAGATAACTTTTCACACGAGTATTCTCACACAATGGCCAAGGTGTTGCTACTGACAAATACCCAAGGCGCAAGTGCAGAGGTTCTGCCAGCGCTCGGCCTTTTGTCGCACCAAGTAAAAGTTCTTCCACTGGAGGCCGCTGTCCTTGTCGATGCCCCTGTGATGGATTTGATCTTCGTTGATGCACGCCGCGAATTTCCAACCGCTAAATCTCTGACTCGATTGCTTGCTACAACCGGCGTAGAGCAACCAATAATTGCAATCACAACCGAAGGTGGACTCACAGCAATCAGCGCTGACTGGCAAATCTCTGACGTCATCCTCGATTCAGCTGGACCTGCAGAAGTCGATGCACGAATTCGCTTGGCGGTAGATTCACTTAACTTTGCACGAATCGCGGCGGAAGGCGTTTCAACAGAGATTCGCCAAGGCGATGTTGTGATTGATGAAGGAACATATACCGCGAAAATTCGTGGAACTTCTCTTGATTTAACTTTTAAAGAGTTTGAACTTCTTAAATACCTCGCACAACATCCTGGACGAGTCTTTACGCGCGCGCAGTTGTTGCAGGAAATTTGGGGCTACGACTACTTTGGTGGAACTCGCACCGTTGATGTTCACATTCGTCGTTTACGTTCAAAGCTTGGCCCTGAATTTGAATCAATTATCGGAACAGTTCGAAATGTGGGTTACCGCTTCACAGTCCAGCAACCTGGGCGCGAAGCAACATCTGAATTGGTCTAACCAGCATGCGCAAGATTCTCAAACTATCAAGAGCGCTTGATCAGTCCATTTCCCCTATTGATCACCAGTACGAATTTATTACATTTGATGCAGCGCTACATTCGAAAGCATGGCTTGATCTCAATAATGAGATATTTAAGGTGCACCCCGACCAAGGTAATTGGGCGCTAGCCGATCTCAATAACCGAATGCAAGAACCTTGGTTTGATTGCAATGGTTTCTTTTTATGCTTGAGGGACGGTGCAATCGTTGGTTTCTGTTGGACCAAGATTCATCATGACTTTGTAAATGTTGATCCAGTCGGAGAGTTATATGTCATTGGTGTTGCGCCAGATAGCGCGAATCAAGGAATTGGAAAGGCGGTCTGCACGGAAGGGCTGATCTACCTTCGGAATAAAGGCATCAAGAGCGCAATCTTGTATGTCGATGAAGATAACGAAGCTGGTATTGGGCTTTATAAATCTCTAGGATTTAATTAAATCGGCACACATCGTGCGGAAAGCTGCGGTGTGTGCATCGACATCGGCCTCTGTTGTATCTGGACACATCAGTGCCATATTGTGAAATGGCGTTAATAAGAATCCATCGTTGAGCAGGCGTAAATGTATGTACTGCTCGAGCGCGAAATCGCCAGAGTCTGCAGCTTCTTTGCCAGTGCGTGGTGCCTTACCTTTAAAGATGTATTCACCTCGCGCACCTAAGCGATTGCAATGCCAATCGAGATCAAATTCAGTTATTGCTGCGTCGACGCCATCTGACCAGCGGTCCCCGAGAGCAATCATCTTTGCAAAGTTGGTCTCGGTGAGAACATCACTAAGAGTTGCACGCATCGCCGCGAGCGCCAGAATATTTCCAGCTAAAGTGCCACCTATTCCACCGGTATCAATTTTTTCGATCTCGATATGTTTTTTGATTGCATCTGCAACAGATTGGGTCATTCCGAAGGTGCCTACTGGAATACCAGCGGCAAGCGCCTTGCCGATTGTGAAGAAGTCAGGCTTGAGACCCAACTGTGCGGTCATTCCACCAGGGCCAACAGAGATTGTATGTGTCTCATCAATAATTAAAAGTGTGCCGTACTTCTTACAGAGATCCTGCACGCCCTCTAAATAGCCAGGCTCTGGCAAGACAATTCCAATATTAGTCATCGCAGGTTCCATCAAAATTGCGGCCACATCACCATGGGCTAGAGCTTTATCCATCGCTGCAAGGTCATTAAATTCAACAACTCGTGTAGTCACATCGAGATCAACAGGAGCACCGATATTGCCTTCGCGCTTAATCGTAAATCCTGCATCATCTAACGTTGCAAAGGTTTCATCAACAGAGCCGTGATAGCAGCGATCAATAACAACAATCTTGCTGCGTCCGGTAATCATGCGTGAGTAACGAATAACGTGGCGATTGGCATCGGTTGCAGAGACTGTAAATTGCCAGAGCGGCAGACCAAATCGTTCGCGCAACAAATCAGAGACAATCGCTGCATTCTCAGAGGGCAACATTGCGGTAATGCCTTTATCTATCTGTGCCTTCACTGCGGCTACCGTGGCCGCTGGCGAGTGCCCTGTCATGGAACCGGTATCACCGAGACAGAAGTCGATGTAGTCGTGGCCATCAAGGTCGGTGAAGTGCGCACCTTTTGCCTCTTGTACAAATACCGGGTGGGCACCTGGCCATTTCGCCATCCATGACATTGGCACACCTTCATGCATCACCTTTGATGAACGATGAAAGGCAGCTGTTGATTCTTTATGGAGATCAAGAAAACGTTGCTCTTCAATCTTCATTAGCTCTGCAATACGTTCGGGGCGAATAATCTGTGACATAGGTGCGATTCTAATTAAATCTCGCCCTTTTCCAAGCCGCTTAAGACTTCCTGCGCCCTGTGTTTTAATTCATCTAAATCACTTAAACGTTTTAAGCCGTTGACCTGCTGACCCATTCTGTGATTTTTGATAAAAGTTTCCTTGTGGCGATCAAGAAAATCCCAATAGAGCGTGGTGAATGGGCATGCATCATCGCCAACGCGAAGCTTCGGGTTATAAATACATCCTCTGCAGTAATTACTCATGCGCGAGATATAGGCACCGCCTGCTGCATATGGCTTACTCATCATCTGGCCGCCATCTGCGTGAACGCCCATGCCGATGACATTGGGCACCATTACCCAATCTGCGGCATCGATAAATTCACGGCGCATCCAATCAAGAAATTGCTGTGGGTTTGTTCCGGTAATGAGTGCCAAATTGCTGAGCAACATCAATCGTGGAATGTGATGGACCCAGGAACGTTCTTTAATATCGCCGACAATCGATTTCATACAGTTCATCGAAGTCTTTGTTGGATCAGTAAAAAGAGGTAAGAGTTCTCGATTGGCGGATAACTGATTATTTTCTCGGTAATCCTCACCTAGGAACCAGTACATGCCGTTGATGTATTCGCGCCACCCGATGATCTGACGAACAAAACCTTCTGCCGATTCAATGGGAATTTTTCCTTTATAGAAGCTGGCGCACGCTGCATCGATTACTTCGGATGGGTGGAGCAAGCCATTGTTGATATATGGGCTTAACACCGAGTGATGTAGTGACCAGCTATCGAGTGCCATTGCATCTTCATAGGGACCAAATTTTTCAAAGTGATGCTCAATAAAGTAGTTGAGTTGAGCGAGTGCACCTTTTCGAGTCGTTGCCCAAATCGTTGTTGGGCTCATCTTCAGCTCGGCTGCAACTACAAGATCAATAGCATCACGTTGGTGTTCTAGATATTTCGGCCAGGTGTAATTTTTTGGCGGCGGTAGACGATTATCTTTATCGTAATTCCATTGACCACCAATAGGTCCGTCGCCTTCCATCAATACATTCAGCCGCACCCGTTGCTTGCGATAAAAGTTCTCCATCAAGTATGACTTTTGCGAGTCAGCCCACGACTTAAAGAGAGTCCGTGGAGTAAGGAAGAAGTCGTTTTCAACAAACTCAACCCCAAACTCAGTCAATGAGCGGGTGAGTCGATATGAAGATTGTTCGGCAGCTAAAAAAGTAATATCTGAAAATTCATCTTTAATTTCTTGCAGCCCTGCCGCTGTATTCGCAGCCTTGAGGTATCGCACTTCAAAACCTGCTTCGCGAAGTTCTGCCGCAAAGTGGCGAGCGGATGAGATTAAGAAAAATAACCGCTCTGGGTGCCAATCAGCACCTGAAACCATTGATTGGCTTTCGACGAAGAGAATCAGATCGCTCTTCTTATCAGCTGATTTCAGCGCACCAAAGCTTTGGTGGAGTTGATCAAACGGAATATAGAGCGCGCGTTGAATTTCTTTACTCTTAACGCTCGTACTCTTCCGAAATATCGGTAAAGGTGTAGAGCGCTTCTAG
>CANGJV010000004.1 GCA_947454425.1 Candidatus Nanopelagicaceae bacterium | reverse complement strand
TAGGACACATTTACAGAGGAATTTCAGATTTATCAGATTGCTTTCTCAACAACGGAAGGGATGATTTACCTATGAAGAAAATATCGGCACTCGTTGCAGCCCTCATCGCCATCCCAGTTCTAATTATCACTCCAGCGGTGGCAGCGGCAAAGACTTGTATGACCACCCAGGCAATTGAAGAAGGTCCTTACTATTTGAGCGATACCGCGACTCGAAGCGATGTAACTGATGGGCAAGCCGGCAAGCCAATCACGATCTCCTTCACAGTCATTGATAGCAGCTGTAAACCAATTAAAAATGCTCGGGTTGATATTTGGTATGCAAATGCACAAGGAGTTTATTCCGGTGTTGCCAACCAAGGAGATGATCTTGGAGCCGGCATTAATTCGGGACGTTTCCTAAGAGGCACCCAGTTTTCAAATGTTAAAGGCGTGGTCACCTTTAAAGGAATATATCCAGGGTGGTACCCAGCTAGGACAATCCATATTCACGAAAAAATCTGGATTGGAGGAAAGCAGATACTTACAACACAGACTTACTTTACAGATAAACAAAATGCGGCAGTGGTATCTGCGGCTCCCTACAACAAGAGTGGAACTCAGCGAGTAACGAATGCAACTGATATGGTTCTAACTCGTGGTGGAATTAATCTTAATTCTGCACTAATGAAGCTAGTTGGATCCAAAGCCACATTCACTATAGTTGTCAATGCATGACCCAAAATAGAATTTTGCGGGCTGAAGTGGTTTTAAAACCTACTTCCGCTTAATCTCACGGATTTCTCTTCGCATCTTACGAATCTCTGCTCGCTCAGCTTTTATCGCCTTATTTGTAGGAAATGCCCACTTTAAAATTGGAATGAGAATTAACGCAATCACAACATAACCGGCAAGCCCCTGAAAGAAGAGCGCGTTATTTATTCCACCTAGCATTTGAATCTACGCATCATGAAAAGACGACGGTGCGATGGCCGACAATAAAGATTCGGTCTTCTGCAAACATACGAACTGCGCGCGATAAGACGCGGCGTTCGATATCGCGGCCTAAAGAGATTAATTGTTCTGGAGTAGCTGTGTGATTAACATGCGCAACATCTTGTTCGATAATTGGACCTTCATCAAGGTCGGCTGTGACAAAGTGCGCTGTTGCTCCAATAATTTTTACACCGCGATCGTGGGCCTGGTGATAAGGTTTCGCGCCTTTAAAGCCTGGCAAGAATGAGTGATGAATGTTGATGATTTTGCCAGGAAGAGCAGCACAGAACTCTGGCGAAATAATCTGCATATAACGAGCAAGAACGACGAAATCGATTGCGAGCTCTTCAATCTTTGCCAGCGCCACCTTCTCTTGCGCAGCCTTATTGGCACCATCAACTGGCAGGAATAAGAATGGAATACCGTGAGATTCAACTAAGGTCTTCAAATCTTCACGATTAGAGATGACTAATGGAATCTCAATTGGAAGCTCATCAAGCTCTAGTAAGTAAAGCAGGTCGCGTAGACAGTGGCTTTCCTTGGTCACCAAAACAAGTGCGCGCGGCTTTATACCTGTTGGGCGAATCTGGAGAGCGGGATTAAATTGAGCCAAACTTGCCTGCAAGGTGGCGGCTGCTTTTTCTAACCCTTGTGCAGATTCAAAACGAGTGCGCATAACAAAGGTATTTGTTGCGTGATCAGTAAATTGCTGATTTTCAATGATGTTTCCTTGCGCAGCCAAAACCGCGCTCGTCATCGCATGAACTATGCCGGGTTGATCAGCACATTGCAGAGTTGCGATGAGGTCCATACCCAAAGAGTAAAGGTAACTAGTGGGTAATGGTGAATCGCTGCATCCATTTTGGCGCCCACCAGTTGCGCTCCCCGAAGAGACGCATCAAGGCAGGAACCAAGAGACCGCGAACGATTGTGGCATCAAGAATCACGGCAAGTGCGACACCGAAACCCATTGATTTGATTGATGTAACGCCGCTTGTAATAAATGCAGCAAAGACGACTGCAAGAATTAGCGCTGCGGCTGTGATGATGCGAGCTGAACGCTGCAAGCCAGTTGCGACCGCTTCCACATTGCTCTTACCTGCCAAGTGCTCTTCTCGAATTCGTGAGAGTAAGAAGAGTTCATAATCCATCGAAAGACCAAAGACCACTACTGAAATCAAAATAACAATTGAGGTATCGAGTGTGCCGGTCAAGGTAAATGAACCCACGAGCCACTGAAGGTGGCCATCAATAAATACCCATGTTAAAGCGCCCATAGTTGCACCAAGTGAGAGCACGTTGAGCAAGACCGCTTTGATTGGCAGGATAATTGATCCAGTGAAGATAAAAATTAGCACAAGAACACTGCTTGCAATCCAGCCAAGCGCCCACGGAAGTGTCTGGGCAATACCATCTTGTGAATCGGTGTAGTCAGCTGCGACGCCACCAACTAAAGTCCCGGGCACTGATTTGATGTCGCGAATATCGTGAATCATTTTCTGTGCTTCTGGTGTACGTGGCAACATAGATTCATAAGCGACGATTCGAATATCTCTTCCAAATGTCTGAGGAGGAGTAACTGCAACTACTCCAGCGACTTTGGCGACCGCTGCTGAATACGTAGCGATTTCAGCTTCGCGACCAGCGCCATTGACGATAACAATCTCAATCGGATTACCGGTCTGTCCTGGAAAACGTGCAGCTTGGAGTGCAGTTGCAACCGCAGCAGGATTTGATTCTGGCAACATCCTTGAATCACCTTGTGAGAAGGCGATGTTCTTCAGCGGTGCTGCCAAAACTCCAAGAACAATCATTGCAAGTACAACAACTGCTACCGGGCGCTTCATTACATATCGCGCAGTGTGCGCCCAGCGACCATCTTCTTTTGGTGTGATTGCAGATTTGCGAATCACTCCCTTATCTATTTTGTGACCAAGGAGAGCAAGGATTGGCGGTAAACCAAAGAGCGCTCCAAAGACTGCGAGAGCGACGACCGATACGCCGGCATATCCAAATGATTTAAGGAATCCGAGCGGGAAGAATGTTAAAGAAAGTAAAGTGACGAGAACGGTAAGTCCTGAGTAAAAGACAGTCTTTCCGGCAGTCTTCAAAGTAGTGATAATCGCATCCTCAACATCTTTGCCGTGATGTAGCTCTTCTCGAAACCGATTGACCATCAGCAACGCATAATCGATACCTAGCCCAAGCCCCATACCAGTGGTGAGGTTAAGGGCATAGATGCTGACATCGGTAAAGAGCGTAAAGAGATAGAGGATAAAGAAAGCACCGAGGATTGCTGAAACTCCAACAATTAACGGCATTGCTGATGCAACCATCGCACCAAATACAAATGCCAGCAAAATAAAAGTTAATGGGATAGAAATTGCTTCAGAGATACTGAGATCTTTCGAAATTTTCTCGGTGATGGCATTTCCAATTACACCAACACCACCTGCGTAGAGCGTGAGTCCATTTTGCTTTCCATTGTAATTCTTCTGAAAGTAAGCGCCCATATCTTGACTGGCAGGTGAGAAGGCATCGCCTTTTCCGTAGACCAGGATGTATGCAGCTTTTCCATCTGATGATTTAAATTCAGGCGCGCCACCCGCGCTCCAGAAAGAAATTGTCTTTGTGACTGAAGGCTCTTTTGCAATTCTCGCTTCAAGTGCTTGTGCTTTGGCAACAACGGCAGGGTCAGTTACATCTGCGGTAACGGCATCTACAACGATGACAACAGTTGGATCTGACTGCTTCAACGTGTCGTGAAGGTAGGTATAGACCTTGTATGAGTCGCTCTTTGGGTTGGAGTACCCGCCTGCATCCAGGTGGTTAAATACCATCGAGCCAACGCCGCCAGCTGAAAGGATTCCGATAATAAAGATGGCGACCGCAGCTTTTCGGCGGCGATACATAAGATGGCCTAGTTTTTCAAACATAGAACGAAGTATGCAGGAGTACACTTAAGAGTTCATGTTGGATAAGAGAAAGCAGGGGAATTGTGAGCAATATCTTCCCTGAAACAACCGATGATGAAAGAGATCCGCGTGAGGACCAAGCGGAGTTAGATCGCCGAGAGGCAGAAATAAAGGGCGACCGCCCACCGCATCACGGGGGTTAACCTGGCAGGCAGTGGGCGATTATTCGCTGGCGGCAGGTTTAGGTGCTGAATCAGTCTTGTAGAAACCAGAACCCTTAAAGACCACTCCAACATTGGAGTAAACCTTCTTCAATTCGCCCTTACATTCGGGGCATTCCGTGAGGGCGTTATCGCTAAATGATTGGACTATCTCAAAGGCATGGCCGCAGGCGCTGCATGCATATTGATATGTAGGCATCAGATGTGACCTTTCTACTATGAGATTCAAGGGCTTAGCACTGGTGCCATAGTCTAAAGAAGTGGGACGATAGGCGCGAATCAACAACGGATGGAGGGCAGTATGAAGAAGTTAATAGGCGTGGTTCTTATCGCTATTGGGTTTCTCGCTCTGCCGGTGGCGGCAAATGCCAACACCTTGGTCTCAACTAGCCCAACATCTGCTCAAACGCTCGAAGCGGCTCCAAGTGCGGTCACAATTACAACTGAACTTCCATTGCTTGATACCGGAAATGAAGTTGTCGTGACTGATCCTTCGGGAATCCGCGTTGATGATGGAACCCTGACAATCGCATCGAACGAAGCTGTGGTGGGACTTAAGAATTTTATCCGCTCTGGTATTTACACAGTAAATTACACGTTGCTCTCTGAAAACGATGTTCCGCTCACTGGTTCATTCACCTTTAACTTTGCTCAACCAACTGTTGTCCAAACTGTTGCGCCTACCCCAAGCGCATTGCCTACGCCTTCCGGAAATAATTCCGGAACCACAATATTTGTGCTCGGGCTTCTCCTAGCAGCGCTAGTAGTGACAGTTGCGCTCGCACGTTATGCAAGAAAGCTGTATAGCGAGAGATGATTTTAAATCAAGGCGCGTTTTACTTACTCGCCTTTGCCACAATCGGAACATTACTTACGGCCTCGCTATTCATTCCAAATATTGAAGGCGCACTGACTGATGCAGGACTTCTCATTAAGAAGAAGGCATCACTCTTTGCAACGTTATGGTTCCTCTCATCTTTTATTGCATTCATTCTTAAAGTTAACCAAATTATTGATGGCTCAATTTCAGATGCGCTAGATTCAACAACACTGACTTCCTATCTAACTCAAACCACTTTAGGTAAATCGATGTTCTTCCAAGTGGTTGTGATAGCCATCGTCGTAACGGCATTGCCTCTTATTCGCCGCGCACTCCCACTTCTACTATTCACTGGCCTTGCACTTGTGGCGCTGATTGCCCCAATCTTCCAAAGTCACTCTGCAGCAAATGGATCACACTCACTTGCAATTGGAGCGCTTGTCACCCACGTGATTGCCCTCTCGCTCTGGGTAGGCGGGTTATTTGGAATTCTCTTTGCGCCAGTAGCTCTTCGAATTGGCGCGCTCTATCGCTTCTCTGTTCTAGCACTATGGGCGGCAATCGGCGTTGTTATTAGCGGGCTTGCCACAGCCTGGACACGACTGCACGAGCGATCTACCTGGAATACGCAATATGCCTATGTAGTGATTGCAAAAGTCATTCTTACTGTTGCACTTCTGGCGATGGGATATGCCAATCGAAAGGCACTGGCTTCTCGAGCAGAAATTAAGCTGCAAGAGCTCATACGTTTAATTTCTGTCGAGGCGATGGTGATGGTGACCGTAGTTCTGATGGGAAGTTGGTTATCGCAAATTCAACCACCGGTTGGTGAAACATCTAATCTGACACCTGCTGAATTAATCGTGGGAATGAAAACTCCCCCGCCGCCTACAATTCTAAATATTTTAAAACTCTACAACCCTGACGCGTTGATGATCGCGATACTTGTTACTTCAGTGGCGCTCTACATCAAGGGAGTCGCTGTATTAAAAAAGCGTGGCGATAGTTGGCCAGTTGGGCGCACAATTTCATTTGCGGTTTCGATTGCGCTCATTGATTTAGCAACTTCTGGCGGACTAGGTGTCTACTCACTTTTCTCTTTTGAATATCACATGATGGCTCATATGTTGCTTGGAATGATTGCCCCAATTGGATTGGCTCTCGCCGCGCCAATTACATTAGCCCTTCGAACTTTGCCGCAAGATAGAGATGCATCAGAGCGCGGTATTCGTGGATTTGCGCTGACCGCACTTCATTCGCGTTATTCGGTAATTATTACTCATCCGATTACCGCACTCGCACTCTTTGATGGATCTCTATTCGTACTCTACTTCACAAAGCTATTCGGTAATTTGATGGGCAACCATGCTGGACATTTGTTAATGAATATCCACTTTATTCTTGCTGGTTTCCTCTTCTTTCAAGTCATCATTGGAGTTGACCCCAACCCACGTAGATACCCTCATATTGTTCGAATAGTTATTCTCTTTGCTGCAATGAGCCTTCACGCATTTTTCTCAATTGCACTGATGTCAGAATCAACGCTCATTGATGGTGGCTACTACGCATCCCTTCACACTTATTGGCTGCCAGATCTATTGCATGATCAGGCGCTCGGCGGAACGGTCGGATGGGCAATGGGGGAAATTCCAATTCTGCTCGCCCTGATTGCCACCTTTATCTTGTGGGTGCGCGATGACAAGCGCGAAACTGTACGAATAGATCGCAATGAGGCTCGACAAGCGGCGATGGGAGAGCCAGATGAGCTCGCCCAATACAACGCCTTTCTTAATAGACTTCAACAGCGCGACGACCGGAATAGCTCAAAAGAAGAGGGAAACAAATGACGTTGAAAGATGTATTCGTATTACCTGAGGAGTACAACGACCTCCGCGCAAGCGTTCGCGCCCTTTCCGAAAAAGAGATTGCTCCTTTTGCACATGCAGTAGATGAAGATCATCGTTACCCACAAGAGGCGCATGATGTCCTAGTTAAGAATGGTCTCTATGCCGCTCATGTTCCTACCGAAAATGGTGGAGATGACGCAGATGCACTCGCGATAGTAATCATCATCGAAGAGATTGCGCGCGTCTGTGGATCAGCATCACTAATTCCAGCTGTAAATAAACTTGGTTCAGTTCCACTTATTCTTGGGGGAAGTCAAGAGCAAAAGAATAAGTGGCTGCCACAACTGGCAAAAGGAAAAGGTTTCTCATACTGTCTTTCTGAATCAGAGGCAGGTTCAGATGCATCTGCGCTGAAGACTAAGGCAGAGCGAGTCGGAGACAGTTGGGTAATTAACGGAAGCAAGAAGTGGATCTCAAATGCGGGAGTCTCAGATTTCTACACAGTGATTGCACAGACCGATCCCTCACTTGGCTCCAAAGGAATCACTGCATTTATTATTGAAAAGAGCGATCCCGGAGTCTCATTTGGTGCGCCAGAGAAGAAGATGGGTTTTCGCGGTTCACCAACCCGAGAGGTTTACTTTGACAATGTAACGGTCGGTGACGACCGAAGAATTTCTGAAATCGGTAAAGGTTTTGCGCTTGCGATGGATACGCTCGATCACACAAGAATTACTATCGCTGCACAAGCATTGGGATTAGCGCAAGGCGCTTTTGATATTGCAAAGAAATATTCACATGAACGAAAGCAATTCGGCAAAGAAATCTTTGACTTTCAAGGCATTCAATTTATGTTGGCGGATATGGCTATTGCAATTGAATCTGCCCGCCAACTTACATATGCAGCCGCGGCAAAGAGTGAGCGCATGGATGCTGATCTCAAGTTCTTCTCAGCGGCATGTAAAACCCTTGCCACCGATGTCGCAATGAAGGTCACCACGGATGCAGTTCAGATTCTGGGTGGCTATGGATATGTCAGCGACTATCCGGTTGAGCGCATGATGCGCGATGCGAAGTTAACTCAAATTTATGAGGGTACTAATCAGATTCAACGCATTGTCATTGCGCGAAATCTTCCTTAATTACCAACTATCGACTGCGATATCCCAAGAATCTCGCGGCAGATCATGTTCCATCCGTTCATAGTTATAGACAACGCCATGCTTCCACGCCCTCATACCTGGCAAAGCGCGATCATAAAAGCCGCCGCCTTGTCCTAGTCGAAATCCATCAGGATCAATTGCAAGTGCTGGAACTAAGACAAGATCAATTAAATTCACATCATTAAGCGGGGAACCAATTGGCTCTTTAAAATTTCCATTTTGCTCAAGTGCATCAAGATTTCCATCCCATAAAACCCATTCGATAACCTCTTTATTGATGCGGGGAAGAAACAATTTCTTACCCGCTGAGATAAGTGCTTGATTTAATTCAGCGGTATTGGGTTCGGTTCCATAAGCAAAATATGAAGCAACTACTTCAGCTCGAGCGATCTCAGGAATATCGAGCAGATGCAAAAGTGTGTGCTCTACATAACGCTCTTCACGTTGCGCACGTAGGCGTCGTCGCAGACCTTGCTTAGCATCTGCACGATTGATAGCCATTGAAATCCCCTAATAATTCCGCTTCAGCAAGTAAGGTTACTGTCTATGTCCGATCGTGCGCGCGTTGATGAGGTCCTTACCTCTTTATTAAATCTCTGCCGCCCGCTTGAGCCTTTTGATATGCCTCTCCTTGATGCGCATGGGGCCACACTTTCGGAAGATATCTATGCCGGAGATCGCTTGGTAATGAAATCCGGAAGCCGCATTCGATCAACCCAAATTGGTCTTGCTGCATCTATCGGACTTGATCATCTCCCCACCCGCCCACATCCACGAGTAGTTGTCATCTCAGCTGGTCCAGATTTAGTGGAACCGGGGATTGATTTGGTGGGTGACGAAGAGTACGAAACTAATTCCTGGTTATTAACAACTGCTGTCCGTGAGACTGGGGCGGTTGCATATCGAGTCCACTCGATCCCAGAAAATGAGGATCAGTTGCAAAATGCCATTGAGGATCAACTTGTCCGTGCTGATTTAATAATCATCAGTGGTGAGCGCCATGATGATTCCTTTGATTTGATTACTCGTACATTGCAGAAGTTTGGCGAAGTTTCGGCAGTCGAAATTGCAATTGAATCTGGTGGCCGACATAACTACGGCACTATCGGACCGGATAAAACTCCAGTTGTAACCCTGCCAGGAGACCCGGTTGCGGCATACATATCCTTCGAACTCTTGGTCCGCCCAATGATTCGCACAATGCTTGGTGCTGCAACGATTCACCGACCTTCAGTGAAAGCAAAACTCGAGAAGGCGCTCACATCAGTCTCCGGAGTTCGTTCGTATGTTCGCGCAGTTTTAAGCGAAGATGGTAAATCGGTGTTGCCGCTCGGTTCACAAGATGAGCAAGCAACTTTGTCCGATGCCAACGCCTTTATCGCCGTCCCAGAAGGTGAAGCAGAATTAGTTGCCGGCACTGAAGTCACTGTCGTCGTTCTAGAACGTCGTTACATTTAACAATCATGTGGCCTACAACCCTCATCGGTGAGCAGATTGAACTTCGCCCACCTCGCTTGAGGGATCGTGCGCAATGGGATCGCGTACGTGCCGAAAATAAAGAGTGGCTTGCACCGTGGGAAGCTTCTCGACCTAAGCCACCAGTTTCAGCTCCAACCGGCGAATTCTTAAACAAGCGACCATCCTTCTATTCGATGGTGCGGGCAATACATCGTGAGGCAAAGGCAGGCCGGGCGTATTCATTTATGGTGTGGAGAGATAACAACCTCGTTGGACAGATCACGATGGGGGGCGTTATCTACGGCGCCCTTCGTGGCGCACATATCGGATATTGGATTGACCGCAACTATGCCGGTCGCGGTTTTACAACAGATGCTGTAAATACATTGACCCGCTTCGCTTTTGAAGAGCTCGGCCTGCACCGGATCGAGATAAATATCCGCCCCGAAAATGATGCATCTATCCGAGTCGCCGAAAAAGCGGGATATAAATTTGAAGGAGATCGGCCTGAATTTCTCCATATCTCTGGGGCTTGGCGAGACCATAAAACCTTTGTCAGAGTTAATGAATTAGTGAAATAAACCCTCGTAAATCCCAAGAGTTTTAAGGCCATCCAACTAATCTTGGCTCATCATGGCGTCGGGAATTATTTATCTAGCGATAGCAGGGATGTGGGTTGCCTACTTCTTGCCTCGCTGGATGCACAATAAAAATGAATTCTCAGGAAAACATGTTGAAAATTACAAGAGCGCGCTGCGTGCGGTCGCCGGAAACACCCCTGGTGCAATTGTTGGCCGTGGAGTTATCTACACAGATGTCGATCGAGTTGCACGTGTTGCTCAGACTCTTTTACGCCGCCGAATCATCTTTTCAATTATCACATTTACCTTAATATCTACGATCGTAGGAGTTGTCATGCAGACTCTCGCACTTACTTCAATATTGCTTCCAATTACGGGACTAATAATTTATGTAGCCAGTGTCCGTAGACAAGCCAATGTAGAGGCAATTCAACATCGCCGTATGGATCAGATTCATCGCCGCACCGAAGGTGTCTCCCACACAAATCTCTCTGAAGTTATTTCTCCAAAGATTTCAACTGAACAATGGATTCCATTTGCAGAGCGCGAAATTGGTGGCGTCACGATTTTGCCTAAGGGAACTGCTGCGGCTCGTGCAGAGTGGCAACCTAATGAAATTCCGCTTCCTACATACGTTAGTGCCGCGAAAGCTATTCAACCTAAGCGCGTCATCGATCTCACCGAACCAGGAAAGTGGAGCGATGAGCAAGAAGCGCTCGAACTCGCAGCACTTGCAGCTGCAGCTCCTTCACGTGATGAGATTTTCGATCAGCAATTAGCCGATGAAGCAGTTGAGCGTCTACGTATTAACCGCGCGGCCAATCAGTAATTCTTAAGAATTAAATCCAGCTCTCAAACCACATATGTGCATGCCATGATGCATAAGTGGTGACTTCACCTAGATAGAGCGGCAAAAAGTAAATGAAATTGAGTGCAATCATAAGAAAGACCACCAAAATTCCAATTTCTCCAAGTAAATAGGATCGATTGCCTTTACGTCGTTGCGAAGTCAGAAATATTCGTGCGCAATAAACGAGCGCCAGAATTACAAAAGGCTCGAAGATAATTGCATAGAACGAAAAGACTGTCCGCTGCTGAAAAAAGAACCAAGGAAGGTATCCGGCAGCCATTCCAGAGATAATTATTGTGAGCGCAGGATCAAAGTTGCGATGGAGAAGTGACCGAAGCCAGAACCCGAAAACTACTGCAATCGCAATTGTTCCTAACCACCATAAGAATGGAGTGCCAAGTGCAAGGACTTCTTGAGAACAAGAAGTTGCACCACAATTCTTTGGTGATTCGTAATAGAAACTTGTCGGCCTTCCGAGAATCATCCACGACCAGGGATTTGCTTGGTAGCTATGCTTTTCGGTTAGGGTGGTGTGAAAGCGAAGCATCTCTTGGTGATAGTGGATAAATGACTTCACCACATTAGATGAATAATTGCGATCCCATCCTCGATCAGAGAAGAACCAGCCGCACCAGCTTGTCAGGTAGACCGCAATAGGGAGAAATCCAAAGGCACCAATTCGCGAAAGAGTTGGTCGCCACAGATCACGTCCTGTGTGATGTGTAAAAGCACGATAGAGCGCAATCAAGGCGAAGACCAGGATGAAATATAGAGCACTCCACTTTGTTCCTAGTGCGAGGCCAAGGAATAAACCACTCCACCAATATTTCTTTGCAATGAAGAAATATGTTGCAACCAGGATAAAAAATGCTAAGAAGTTATCGAGCAATGCGGTTCGAGAATGAACTAGCGCTAGACCGTCAACAGCCATTAATCCGCTAGCGAGAGCTGTCAATAAAGGAGAATAGAAAAGTCGATGGGCGATGAGTGCAACTATAAGAATCATGAGCGAGCCAACGAGCGCAGTGAGAAAACGCCATCCAAGTGGGTTGTCGCCGAAAATTTTGATACCGATTGAAATCATCCATTTACCGACCGGTGGATGAACGACAAACTCTGGCTTTGAACCTGTGACTTCAACGCCATATTTCAAAAAATCTCGGGCGCCATCGACGTAATAGACCTCATCAAAGATTAAACTCTTAATAGATCCGATATTGACCATTCGCAAGAGGAATGAAGCTAGCGCGATGAGTAGCGGAGCGATGGCAACAATCATGTGTATAAGAATATGGGAAGATACTCATATGGCACTCACCCTTGCAGCGACTCCGCTCGGAAATCCGCTCGATGCCAGCCCGCGTCTGATTGCGGCGATTGAATCAGCTGAAATTATCGCCGCAGAAGATTCACGACGTTTCCACAGATTAGCCTCCGATATCAAGGCAACTTTTACTGCCCGAATCCTTTCTTTCTTCGAAGGCAATGAAACCGATCGCACCAAAGAGTTGTTACTTCAGCTGCGTGAAGGTCGTAATGTCCTTGTCGTTTCAGATGCAGGCATGCCAACAATTAGCGATCCAGGTTTTCGTTTAATGCGTGATGCAATTGCAGAGGGAATTGAAGTGCATGTCATTCCGGGTCCTAGTGCACCCACGATGGCAATCGCCTTGAGTGGTCTTCCAACTGATCGATTTACCTTTGAAGGATTTGCACCTCGTACTTCCGGCGCGCGAATTGCATTCTACGAATCACTGAGATTTGAAGAGCGAACCATTGTTCTCTTTGAAGCTCCTCACCGCCTCCTTGAATCTCTTCAGGACGCTCAATCAATTTTAGGTGGAGCTCGCTTAGGTGCAATCTGTCGCGAAATGACAAAGACATATGAAGAAACCATTCGAGGTTCACTTGATCAACTTCTTGAGTGGGCTACCAATCATGAGGTACTTGGTGAAATTACTTTGGTTCTGGCAGGAGTTGAGGTCGGTACAGAGATCAAAACCAACGATCAATTGGTCGCTCGAGTCCGCGAATTCGAAGAAGCGGGGATGGAGCGCAAGTTAGCGATTGCAACGGTGGCAAAAGAGCTCGATTTACCTAAGAAACTTGTCTATGCCGCCGTTGTTGAGGCGCAAGCGAAGGTAAAAAATAATCTAGAAGCCAATTAAGATTGAGCCATGAAGTCCTTCTATCTGACGACTCCGATTTACTACGTCAACGATGCCCCACATATTGGGCACGCCTACACAACTGTTGCAGGCGATGTCTTGACTCGTTGGCATCGCCAACGTGGAGAATCAGTCTGGTTCCTGACCGGAACAGATGAGCATGGTCAGAAAGTTATGCGCACTGCAGAACAAAATGGAGTTGCTCCGCAAGCTTGGGCAGATAAATTAGTTGAAGATGCATGGAAGCCAAATTGGCACGCACTCAATATCGCAAATGATGATTTTATTCGTACGACTGAGCCACGCCACATGGACCGGGTCCAGAAGTTCCTTACATCCCTTAAAGATAAAGGCTTTATCTATCAGGGCGATTTCGAAGGCCCATACTGTGTTGGCTGCGAAGAGTTTAAGTTGCCCGGCGATTTACTTGAAGGCAATCTCTGCCCGACGCATAGCAAGCCAGTTGAAAATGTAAAAGAGACAAACTGGTTCTTTAAACTCTCTGAATTTACAGATCGACTCTTGGCGCATTACAAGAATAATCCTGATGCATGCCAGCCAGAATCGGCACGAAACGAAGTTGTTGCTTTTCTTGAAGGCGGAGTTCGCGACCTCTCTATCTCTCGTTCAACATTTGATTGGGGTGTTCCAGTTCCATGGGATACAGATCAAGTTGTCTACGTCTGGTTTGATGCGTTGCTCAACTATGCAACAGCGGTTGGACTCACAGATGACCCAGAATCAGAGGGTGGAAAAAAGTTTGCTCAAACTTGGCCGGCCGATGTTCACTTAGTTGGTAAAGATATTCTTCGATTCCACGCCGTTATCTGGCCAGCGATGTTGATGGCTGCTGGACTTGAAGTTCCGCAGAAAGTATTTGCACATGGTTGGCTCTTAGTCGGCGGCGAAAAGATGTCCAAGTCAAAGCTCACCGGCATTGCACCTTCACAAATTACCGATCACTTCGGTGTCGATGCATTTAGATATTACTTCCTTCGCGCTATTCCATTTGGTAGCGATGGTTCTTTCTCTTGGGAAGATATGAGCGCGCGGTATACATCTGAACTAGCAAATGACTTTGGCAATCTCGCTTCACGTCTTGCTGCAATGGTCGAAAAGTATTGTGGCGGCTTGCTTCCAGCAGTTGCGCGAGATGCCGAGCTCTCTGCCGCTCTCGAAGAAACAGTTGCAAAGGCAGATGCCGCGATGCAAGTTTTGGATTTCCAAGGTGGGATCAACGCAATTATGGATTACTGCAAGATGGTCAATGGCTATGTCACCATTAAAGAGCCATGGATCCTTGCTAAGGATCCAGCAAATCAACAAGCGCTTGAAGATGTCCTCTATAACACCGCCGAATCTCTTCGGGCACTCGCCGTTTTGCTCCATCCAGTCATGCCTGCCACAACCGAGATTCTTTGGGAATCACTCGGTGCAAAGGCAACTCTTGGCGAAATTGCAGCGCAGCGAATTGATGCAGTTGCAACCTGGGGTCAGTTACCACAAGGTGCAAACGTGACTAAGACTCCCGTGTTATTTCCACGCCTTGAGGTGAAGGAATAATCGTTTATGGCTGATCGCCACAATCGCGATATTGATCGAGAATTCGCACCTCTGCCAGAGCCACTTCCGGTTGCGGTTGCTGATGCACATGCACATTTAGAGATTGTTACTAACGACGCACCTGACTCTCAAGCTGTCAGAGATGTGATTGATGAAGCGGCGTCAGTTGGGGTTAATCGAATTGTGCAAGTTGGATATTCGGCCGAACAATCGCAATGGTGTGCCGCCCTTGCCGATCTCTATCCTGGTCGCGTTCTTGCAGCAGTGGCGATGCATCCAAATGAGGCGCCAGTAGTTGAAGATTTAGCGGCGGATCTGGCCATCATTGAACAACTTGCACAGATGCCTCGAGTTCGTGCGATTGGTGAAACAGGTCTCGATTATTTCCGCACTCCACCAGAGCTGCGTGGGGTGCAGCAAGAATCATTTAAGTGGCATATTGAATTAGCAAAGAAGACCAATAAGGCGCTAGTTATTCATGATCGTGATTCACATGAAGATGTGCTCTCAGTTTTGCTTGAAGTGGGAGCGCCAGAAAAGACTGTCTTCCATTGTTTCTCTGGTGATGTTGAGATGGCAAAAATTTGTATCGAGCGTGGCTACATACTTTCCTTTGCCGGCACGATGACTTTTAAGAATGCTCCGGCACTTCGAGAAGCGGTAAAACTTGTGCCGCATGACCAGTTGCTTGTAGAGACGGACTCACCATTTTTAGCACCTACGCCTCATCGCGGAATGCAGAACACTCCTGCGCAGATTCCAACAATTGTCCGCGCTATGGCGGCAGAGCGAAATGAAGATTTAGCCGAACTCTGCGAGGCTCTCTCAAAGAACACCGAACGAGTATTTGGGTCTTTCGCATGAGCCTGCTCGGTGCAGCTGAGATTCGCGAGTTAGCTGCAGCGCTCGACCTGAAACCTTCGAAATCTCTTGGTCAAAACTTTGTTCATGATGGAAATACTTGCCTGAAGATTGTTCGCACCGCTGGTGTGCGACCTGATGATGTTGCACTTGAAATTGGACCCGGTCTCGGTTCGCTCACCCTTGCGATGATGCAAGAGGCAAAGCATGTTGTTGCGGTAGAGATTGATAAACGCCTTGCAGATCAGCTACCAATCACCGCCGCCAAGCACTCAGATAATCCGGAGAAGTTAACTGTTATCAATAAAGATGCACTTGCAATTGATGCACTTCCAATCGATCCCACGGTATTGATTGCCAACTTGCCATATAACGTCTCTGTCCCGGTATTTCTTCATATGCTCGAGAAGTTTCCAACTCTTCGGACCGGAGTCGTAATGGTGCAGGCGGAGGTAGCCGATCGACTTGCCGCTGCGCCATCTACAAAAGAGTATGGCGTACCTACTGTGAAGGCTGCCTGGTGGGCAGAGGTCATAGGAGCCGGGGTTGTTTCGCGACAGATTTTTTGGCCAGTTCCAAATGTCGAATCAAAACTAGTTGCATTTACTCGCCGCGCGACACCCGGAGATGATGCACTTCGGTTACGAACATTTGCCATCATCGACCTCGCCTTCGCACAACGTCGAAAGATGCTGCGCTCAGCGCTCTCATCGCGTTATGGAGGTTCTGCTCCAGCTGAAGTTGTCCTTACCGGGGCAGGAATAAATCCAACGCTTCGTGGCGAAGCTTTGAAGATAGCCGACTTTGTTTCAATTGCTCAGCATGAGTTAGAGATAGGCTCTTAGCGTGGCTCTTAATTCAGTAACTGTGCGGGTTCCTGCAAAGGTTAACCTCCAACTTTCCGTTGGCCCGCGCGAATCAGATGGCTATCACAATCTAGTCTCTGTATTTCAAGCAGTCTCAATCTTTGATGATGTCACTGTTACAAAATCTCATAGAGGTAGCGGTGTCACAATTGCTGTGACGGGTGATCAAACCCACGGTGTCCCAGAAGATGGTTCAAATTTAGCTGTAAAAGCAGCGCTTTTAATTGGAAAAACATTTGATATCGATGTTGATGTACACATTGAGATAAAGAAATCAATTCCAGTTGCAGGAGGAATGGCCGGTGGTTCGGCAGATGCTGCAGCAACACTGGTTGCACTCGATGCGCTCTACAAATTAGATGCTTCTCGCGAAGAGCTGCTTGATCTTGGTAGCCAACTTGGCAGCGATGTTCCATTTATGATTTCAGGCGGAACGGCAGTTGGCACCGGTCGCGGTGATCAGCTCACAGCAGCGCTTTCACGAGGAAGCTATCACTGGGTTTTCGCACTCTCAACTGTCGGACTTTCAACCCCTGCTGTCTATTCAGAGTGCGACCGGATGCGGGCAGAACTTGAAGTTGCAGATCCGAAGGTAAGCGATTTACTGATGCAGGCGTTGCTCACAGGAGATCCATCGCAGGTCGGTAGAGCTTTAACAAACGACTTACAAAATCCTGCTTGTTCTTTACGACCGGCTCTCACACTTGTTTTAGAGGTTGGTCGCGAGTATGGCGCGCTTGGCGCAATTGTCTCTGGCTCTGGTCCGACTGTTGCATTTTTAGTCAGCGATGAAGAAGCCGGACTTGATTTGGCGGTTGCACTCACCGCAAGTGGAGTTGTTGGAAGCGTTGCTCGTGCAAGTGGCCCTGTGCATGGAGCCCGAGTTATCTCTTAAGTTTTTCTAATTCTCAGGTTCGATATCAAAGTTTGCCGCCAGGCGACTCAGTAAATCTGCAAGCATTGCTTGTTCATCCTTATTGAGGTCTGTCAGAAATGTTCGCTCATTCTTAATCAACTGGTCTAATGCAATATCAACTTTTTTCATTCCAGATGGAGTCAATGAGACCAATGACCCACGTCCATCGCTTGGGTCTGGTTCTCTCGTAATTAAATTCAATTCTTCTAATCGATCAAGACGATTTGTCATCGTTCCACTGGAAACCATTGTCTCTTGCATCAATTGACTTGGTGAGAGAGTGTGAGGCTCGCCAGCTCGGCGAAGGGCTGCCAATACATCGAATCCCCACGTATCAAGGTCAGCAAATGCATCTCTACGAGCTAAATCGAGATGGCGCGAAATTCGAGTGATACGGCTAAGGATTGCCAAAGGGGAGAGGTCAACATCGGGACGTTCGCGCTTCCATGCAGCGATAAGTCTGTCTACTTCGTCGCGATGGTCGTCGTGTTCCTCCATGCGGGCAAGGCTATCTGAGAATGAAGTAATCGCCGTCAGTTTGGAAAGTCAGGCGGTGATAAGGGAGAATATAGGTTCCGCCATTGTGTAGTGGCTAGCACATGGGCCTTTGAAGCCCAGGGTCCAGGATCGATACCTGGTGGCGGAGCAATATATGAATCCGCCAGTTAAGCGGGCGGAGCAATATATGAATCCGCCGTTCGAAGAGGCGGAGCCATCAGAAGGTAGACTTACCGCATGAGCCTTGAGACCGTAGTCATTCTCGCTGCGGGTGAAGGCACGCGAATGAAATCGCAGACTCCAAAGGTGCTCCACGCTATTGCTGGTCGCTCACTACTCGGTCATGTCATTGCTGCGGTCGAAACACTTTCTCCCAAGCACCTACGAGTTGTTGTTGGTTCTGGTCGCGAAAAGGTTGAAGCTCATATCGCAGAGATTGCTCCCAAGGCGATCACAGTTTTCCAAGAGCATCGCGGTGGTACCGGACATGCGGCGCAATTGGCGCTCGCTGACTTAACCCCGCAAGGAACAATCTTGATTTTGGCAGGCGATACACCTTTGCTTACTGGCGAATCGCTCGAGCAATTACTAGCAGGCCATCATGCTGGCGGCTTTACCGCATCAGTTCTGACTGCTGAGCATCCAGATCCAACCGGCTATGGACGAATCATTCGCGGCGATGACGGCTCGCTTGTGCGGATCGTAGAAGAGAAAGATGCAGACGAATTAGAGAAGGCGATTGAAGAGATCAACTCTGGTGTCTACGCTTTTGATGGCGCAAAACTTGCCGGAGCAATTGGCAAGCTTCGCAATAACAATGCACAGGGCGAGCTTTACCTCACCGATGTGATTGAAATTCTCCGTAATGAAGGTGGAAAGATTGCAGCTGTCTGCATTGAGGATTTCACAGAGACTCTTGGCGTCAATGATCGAGTTCAATTAGCTGAAGCAGAGGCGCTTTTGCGAGATAGCATTAATGAAAAATTAATGCGCAGCGGTGTCACAATTGTTGACCCAACAAATACCTGGGTCAGCGCAGATTCGATTATTGCGCAAGATGTCACGCTCTTGCCCGGAACAGTGATCGGTGGCAAATCAACAATTGCAACAGGTGCCGTCATTGGACCTCGCTCGATGTTGATTGATTGCACAGTTGCAAGCGGCGCTGAAGTAAAAGAGTCACATGCAACAAAAGCTGTAATCGGCGAAAACGCCAGCGTTGGGCCTTATACATACCTTCGTCCAGGTACAAATCTTGCTGCCAATACTCGCGCGGGTGCATTTGTAGAAATGAAGAATGCTTCGCTTGGCGAAGGTTCGAAAGTCCCTCATCTTTCATATGTCGGAGATGCAACAATCGGGGCAGGTTCCAATATCGGAGCCGCCACTATCTTTGTAAATTACGATGGCGTTGATAAGCACCACACACATGTCGGTGATCATGTCCGTATCGGAAGTGACAGCATGCTCGTTGCACCCGTGACTATCGGCGACGGCGCCTACACAGCTGCTGGATCTGTTATTACAGAAGATGTTCCTGCCGGCGCGATGGGCGTGGGTCGTGCTCGCCAAAGAAATGTAATAGGTTGGGTCATGCGTAAGCGCCCAGGCACCAAGTCGGCTGAAGCAGCAGCTTCAGCTCCAAGTAACGACCAGGAAGGCTGATACTCGTGAGCGAAATCCGTTTATCCTCAGAGAAAAAACTCCGCATCTTTTCTGGGCGAGGATTTCCAGAGTTATCAGAACATGTAGCAGCCGAACTTGGAATACCTCTCACACCTACATCTGCTTATGACTTTGCAAATGGTGAAATTTTCGTTCGTTTCGAAGAATCAGTTCGTGGTTGCGATGCCTTTGTAATTCAGTCACATGCAACACCAATCAATAAACAAATCATGGAACAACTCATCATGATCGATGCTCTTAAGCGCGCATCTGCAAAGCGAATCACTGTAGTTGCACCTTTCTATGGTTATGCCCGCCAAGATAAAAAGAGCCGCGGTCGCGAACCAATTACAGCTCGTTTGATGGCTGATTTATTTAAGGCAGCAGGCGCCGACCGTTTGATGGTGGTCGACCTACACACTTCACAGATTCAAGGATTCTTTGATGGTCCGGTAGATCATCTCTTCGCACTTCCGATGTTGGCAGATTACGTTGGAAGCAAAGTTGATCGCAACTCTTTAACAATTGTTTCTCCTGACTCAGGTCGCGTCCGAGTTGCAGAGCGTTGGTCAGAACTTCTAGGCGGATGCCCAATCGCATTTATCCATAAGACTCGCGACCCACTTGTTCCAAATGAAGCAGTGACTGGCAAGGTTGTAGGTGATGTTGAAGGCCGCACATGTGTTGTTATCGATGACATGATTGATACAGCCGGAACTATTACTAAAGCAGTAGATGCTCTCTTTGAAGCAGGTGCGAGCGATGTCATTATCGCCGCCACCCACGCTGTCTTCTCTGGACCTGCGGTCGAACGCCTAAAGGGTTCTCGCGCAGTTGAAATTGTTGTCACAGACTCACTTCCATTGACGGAAGATCAGAAGTTCGACAAGCTGACCGTTATTTCGATTGCACCATTACTTGCTCGTGCGATTCGTGAAGTCTTTGAAGATGGCTCTGTCACTAGCCTCTTTGACGGCCATAGCTAAGCGGTAAATAACCGCGATTTGGTGGATTAAGCCCTACCCGCATAAACTTCAACCATTCTGGCGAGGGTTTCGAACGAAACCGTTATCGACGGCAAGGACTTTAACTCCTAGTCAGAGCACATCGTTTGAGGTTTAGACCGAAAACTTTGAACTACTAACTAGGAGTTTTTTCATGGCAGAAGTAGCAATCAACGGCACCACACGTACCGAATTCGGTAAGGGTGCATCACGTCGCGCACGTCGCGAAGGTTTAGTTCCAGCTGTTATCTACGGCCACGGTGCTGATCCAGTTCACATCACACTTTCAGCGCGCGAGCTTGGTAACGCTCTCAAGGAGTCAAACGTTCTTCTCAACATCACATTCGATGGCAAGACAGAGCTCACACTTCCTAAGTCAGTTGTTAAGAACCCACTCAAGCAGAACCTCGAGCACATCGACCTCGTACTTGTACGTCGTGGCGAGAAGGTAACTGTTCAGGTTCCAATTCACACTGAAGGTAAGCACGACCCAGATGGAATCCTCGAGCACGTTCACAACACACTTGAAGTTGAGGCAGAGGCAACAGCGATTCCTAAGTTCCTCGTTCTCGATATCGAAGGCATGCAGGCCGGAACTTCAAAGGTTGCATCTGATGTAATCCTTCCAGCAGGTGTCACACTTGTTATCGATCCAACAGCGACAGTTGTTCACCTCTCAGAGCGTCGTGCAGCACCAGCAGATGAAGTTGTTGCAGCTCCAGCAGCGGATGCACCAGCAGCTCCAGCAGCTGAATAAGTAAGAAAACTCTGACGCGTTATGACGTGGTTGGTAGTGGGGCTCGGTAATCCGGGCGATCAATACGTTGCCACCCGTCATAACGTTGGTCAGATGGTTATCGATGAATTAAGTAAGCGCCACAACGTTAAATTTTCAACACATAAATCTCGAACATCAATCGCGGCCTTTAAGTTAGGTTTTGGAGTTGATGCTCATTCAGTAATTCTTGCCAAATCTCTCGGATATATGAACGAGACCGGCGGCCCTATCAAAGCTCTTGCCCAGTTCTATTCGGTAGAACCTGCAAAGATAATCGTTCTGCATGATGAACTTGATATCGATTTTGCAGCCATTCGAACAAAACTAGGCGGTGGCGATAATGGCCACAACGGTTTGAAGTCACTTACTTCTTCATTTGGCGGTCCAGATTATTTCCGCGTTCGGCTTGGTATCGGCCGACCAATGGGTCAGCAAGATCCAGCAGATTTTGTATTAAAGCAATTTAGCCAGCCAGAGAAGAAAGAGTTGCCTCTCTTCTTAGATCGTGGCGCAGATGTAGTCGAATCCTTAATCGAAAATGGCTTGGATTTAACTCAAAGTAAATTTAACTCTTAGAGAAAAATCAGCCGGTATTACGAAGACCGGTAGCTACACCGTTGATTGTTAGCAAAAGTGCGCGAACCAAGGTTGGCTCTGCCTGATCTCCCGCAGTACGAACACGGTTAAGCAGATTTACCTGCAATGAGTGAAGCGGTGCGAGATATTGATCGCGAACCTCTAACGTACGTGCCAGAACCGGCCGATCTCCCAAAAGCTCAGACTTTCCTGTCAGGGTAAGAATTTCTTGAACGGTAAGTGCAAACTCTTCTTCAATAGTGCCTAAGAAATGTTGCAACTCTGCCGGAACAAGAGTTTCGACATAGCGACGTGCAGTCTTGAGATCTGTCTTTACCAGAGTCATCTCAACGTTGCTGATAAAGGTTGAGAAGAAGTGCCATTCAGCGAGCATCTTCTGCAAGATGTCGGTCTTTCCGGCTTCCCGAGCTGCCTTGAGGCCGCTACCGACTCCAAACCAACCAGGAACAATCTGACGCGATTGAGTCCAGCCAAATACCCAAGGAATCGCACGTAAAGAATCAAGGCCGCCCGATGCATCTGGGCGACGTGACGGACGTGAGCCTAAGAAGAGATTTCCTAATTGTTCTACCGGAGTTGAAGCATAGAAATACGCAGGCAAATCAGGATGATCAATCAATGTGCGATAACGTGCAAATGAATTATCTGAGACGAGATCCATGCACTCGTTCCATTGTGCAAGATCTTCCGGGCTTTGGCGTGGTCCGCGATTAAGAATCGTCGCCTCGAGGGATGCCGCAAGAGTAAGTTCAACGTTTTCGCGTGCAAGTGCAGGTAGCGCATACTTATCAGAGATAACTTCACCTTGTTCGGTCATCTTAATTTCACCATCGACAGAGCCCCACGGAAGTGCAACGAGCGCTTCATAAGTTGGCCCGCCACCACGACCGACCGAGCCACCACGACCATGGAATAAACGAAGCTTTACGCCGTATTTCATTGCAACATCGCGAAGGCGACGTTGTGCGCGGTGAATCTCCCACTGGCTTGTTGCGATACCGGCATCTTTATTTGAATCCGAGTAACCCAACATGACTTCCTGGATATTTCCGCGGAGCTCAACAAGTGCGCGATAAGTTGGATTCGATAGTAGCTTCTCGAGAATCTCTCCAGCTGCGCGAAGCTCTGCAACGGTTTCAAGAAGTGGCGCAAAACCAATCTTTGCAACCTTCTTCTCAAGATCCACTAGACCTGCATACTTACCGAGCAGAGCTGCTGCAATGAGGTCGTCAGCGCCCTTAGTCATTGAAACGATATACGTCTCAATCACCTCTGGACCAAAACGTTCAATTAAGTCTGAGATTGCAACAAAAGTATTGAGCGTCTTTGCCGCCGTTGCATCAAGTGAAGATGCGCTGCGCTTCATGCCATTTGCGAGCTCTCCAGTAAGAATTTCAAACTTCTCATCATGAGATTTAGCCAGGTAATCATCACCAAAGAAATTCTTGAGTACGTTGTGATGAGCATCGGAGTGCTCACGAACATCGAGCGTTGCATGAGTTAATCCAAAGGCTGCAATCGAGCGAATTGTGCGCTCAAGCAGGCCAGTAGCAATCAATTCACCACGATGCTGGAAGAGGGAATCACGCATCAAAGTTAAATCAGCCAGCAGCTCTGCAGTATTTGCATAGTCGCGACCTGGAACGTGTGGTCCACCAACAGCATGGCGATTACGTGTAAATGCTAGGCGGTGCACGATTGCAGTTGCCTTGAGGCGATATGGCTCTTGCACATTGAGGCGCAAGAAGCGTGGTTCGAACTCTGGAATGTGCTTGAGATCTTCAGCAACAGATGCGCTGAGTTCAGGAGTTGCACCTGCGATGCGAGTTGAGACTGATAACAACTGACGAAGACGATCCATCGCAGCAATTGTGGTGCGGATGGCATGGCCAACTTGAAGAACTACCGCATCCTCGGTTACCTCTGGAGTGATATTTGGATTACCGTCACGGTCTCCACCAATCCATGTTCCAAAGGTCAGTGGGCGTGCAGTGACGGGAAGTTCGATGTTAAGACGCTTCAACTCGCGTGCAAAATCATTGAGAACTTCAGGCACGGTCTGCTTTGCAAGATCATCGAGGTAGTAAAGAGCGTTCATCGCTTCATCAAGCGGCTCGGGGCGATCTAGGCGAAGTTCATCGGTCTGCCATAGAAGATCAACAATCTCTGCCAAGCGCTCATCTTGCGAAACGCTCTTTGGTAAATCCAATAGCGTTGAGATCTCAGAGAGCTTGCCAAGAATCGAGCGACGAGCGGCCTCTGTTGGGTGCGCTGTAAAAACTGGACGCACTTGTAGTTCTGAAACCCACTTGACGATATCTTCATCAGTAAATTCATGTCCAGCTGCTGGGTTCTTCTGCGCCTCAATAATTTTATCGACAGCCCTCGACAACCAAGACTTTCCATCGCGACGCGCTTCGGCCAATACTCGCGAACGGTGTACCTGCTCTGCAACGTTGGCTAAGTGAAAGTAAGTGCTAAATGCGCGAACAAGATCAACTGCTTGATCATCGGTAATATCGGCAAGAAGTGCATCTTCACCATTATCACGAACGGCTTTACGAACTTTTTCGACGAGTTCTAATAACTCTGGACCTTCTTGCCGAACGAGTGATTCGCCAAGCAAGTCTCCAAGACGTCGAACATCAGCGCGCAAATGCGCATCATCGATAGCGATGATTGATTTGGATGGATGCTCGTTCACGGCGCAATTCTCGCACCTTCCGCCCACTCCATGAGACCCGTAATCTCATTATTCGATAATCCCTATAGTGAGTTAATATTGCTGTATTCGAGCCCCCCTTCTTTTAGAAGTGGGGCATAGGCGCGTTGCAATGGCGAAGGGGGTGGATGGTGTTTGGCTTACTCTCACAACTATCAGCAGATGCTCGACTTCGTGAGGCCTTAGATGGCCATAGTCGGATCATCGCGCCAACTTCGAGTAATCCATTTTTGATTGCGCTGCAGGCTGCTACCCATCCCATTCTTGTGGTGACAAGTTCGAGTCGAGGAGCCGAGGATCTAGCCGAAGATCTTCGCAATCTTCACCCAGTGGTGCTGGAATTTCCTGCCTGGGAGACCTTGCCCCACGAACGTCTGAGTCCACGTAGCGACACTGTTGCGAAGAGAATTCAAACTCTTGCAGCACTTCATTCAATGAGCTCGGAATCAAACCCAATTATCGTCGCACCAATCCGAGCTGTGATTCATCGCTTTATTGCGAACTTAGCGACGCAACCGTTACGAACAATAGAACTCGGTCAAGAAGTTTCATTAACTGAACTCATTACACATTTCGCTGATCTCTCCTTTACGAGAACTGACTTAGTTGAAAAACGGGGCGAATTTGCAGTGCGCGGTGGAATTGTTGATGTCTTTCTACCGCTTGCAAATTATCCAGTTCGTATCGATTTCTTTGGTGATGAGATTGAAGAACTGCGTTACTTTGATATTGCAGATCAACGCACCACAAAACCGGTAACCGGAAAACTTACAATCATTCCGTGCCGAGAACTCTTGATTACTGAAGCAGTAAAAGAACGAGCCGAGCAATTAAAGAATCGTTTTCCGGCGGCAATCGAAGTGTTAGAGAAGATTTCTCAAGGAATTAGCGTTGATGGAATGGAATCGCTCATCCCATTCTTAATTGATGAACAAGCAACTATCTTCGAACGAATCAGTCCACGCAGTGAAGTTATCTTTATCGACGAAGAGCGCATCCGCTCTCGCACTGCTGATCTGATTGAAACCAATGAAGAGTTCCTACAAGCTTCTTGGTCCAGTGCATCTTTAGGCGGCGCGGCACCCATGCCGGTAGATAAAGTCACTTATATGCAGTGGGACTCTCTCTTTGAAGAAATCAATCGAATTGGCCTAAAACACCTCTCACTCAATAACTTTGGAAGCGACCTTGATGAAGGCTCGTACTTCACTGACTTCACTGCCATTGAGCCCATGCGTGGCAATGTAGAGAGACTCTGTCAGCTTCTTTCAGATGGCTTAAATCTGCATCAAAGCGTTCTCTTTGCAGCAACCGGTCACGGCATGGCAGAGCGATATGCCGGAATATTCCGCGATGCTGATTTACCAGTGCAATTAAGCGCTGCTTTGGTAGCAAAGCCAACTAAGGGCGCAATCCACGTTTTCCAATCCACGCTTTCTCATGGTTTCACCAGTGAAGATCACGAGCTGCTCTTTATCACCGAGCGCGATTTATCTGGAAGTAAAGTCACTTCAAAAGATGCCGCTCGAATGCCGACAAAACGTAAGCAAGCTATTGATCCGCTTGAACTGAAAACTGGTGACTTTGTTGTTCATGAGCAACACGGAATCGGACGTTATGTTGAACTAGTACAGCGCACGGTCGGCGGGATTACCCGAGAATATTTAGTCATTGAATACGCACCGGCCAAACGTGGTCAACCAGGCGATCGCATCTTTGTTCCAACTGACACTCTGGAGCAAGTCAGTAAATATGTAGGAGGCGAATCTCCGGCAGTGCATCGCATCGGAAGCGGTGATTGGCAAAAGGCGAAAGGGCGAGCGAGAAAAGCAGTTCGCCAAATTGCGGGCGAGCTCATTCGACTCTATGCAGCGAGAACAAGCGCACCCGGATTCGCATTCTCTGCCGATACCCCGTGGCAGCGAGAGCTCGAGGATGCATTTAGTTATATCGAAACTCCAGATCAACTCTCAACAATTGAAGATGTAAAGCGCGATATGGAACGTCCATATCCGATGGATCGCATCATCTGCGGTGATGTTGGATATGGCAAGACCGAGATTGCTATCCGAGCAGCTTTTAAAGCGGTACAAGATGGCAAGCAGGTTGCTGTTCTAGTTCCAACAACCTTGCTGGTCCAGCAACATACAAAGACGTTTGCCGAGAGATACTCGGGCTTTCCACTCAAAGTCGCCGGCATCTCTCGCTTTAATACAGCTAAAGAGAGCAAAGAGATTTTGAAAGAGCTCGAAGCTGGCTCGGTCGATGTAATTGTTGGTACCCACCGCTTGCTTTCGAACGATGTGATTTTTAAAGATCTGGGCCTCGTAATTGTCGATGAAGAGCAGCGTTTTGGAGTTGAGCAGAAAGAATCGCTGAAGAAAATGCGCACGACTGTTGATGTCTTGGCTATGTCTGCGACCCCAATCCCGCGCACACTTGAAATGGCAGTGACCGGCATTCGTGAGATGTCGACGATTACGACTCCACCGGAAGAGCGCCACCCAATCTTGACGTATGTAGGACCATCGGATGAATCACAGATTAAAGCGGCGATACATCGTGAGCTACTGCGCGATGGACAAATTTTCTATCTTCATAATCGCGTAGAAAGTATCGACCGATGTGCCTCTCATATTCAAGAGTTGATTCCAGAGGCGCGAATCCGTGTTGCA
The DNA here is from genome assembly GCA_947454425.1 of Candidatus Nanopelagicaceae bacterium. Classification (GTDB taxonomy): domain Bacteria; phylum Actinomycetota; class Actinomycetes; order Nanopelagicales; family Nanopelagicaceae; genus Planktophila. The sequence goes on along the minus strand of CANGJV010000004.1, from coordinate 14,539 downwards.
CACGGGCAGATGAGTGAAAACCAACTTGAGGACGTGATTCTAGGTTTTTGGAATCGCGATTTTGATGTCTTGGTCTGCACCACAATTGTCGAAAGCGGTCTCGATATACCGAATGCAAACACTTTAATTGTCGAGCACGCCGAAAACTTTGGTCTCTCACAACTCCACCAATTACGTGGTCGTGTAGGGCGCGGTCGCGAACGCGGTTACGCATACTTCTTATATCCAGCAGATAAACCACTTAGTGAAGTTTCGCTCGATCGCTTAAAAACAATCGCGACAAATACTGATTTAGGTTCTGGCATGCGAGTAGCGCTTAAAGATTTGGAAATTCGCGGAGCCGGAAATCTTCTAGGAGGCGAACAATCAGGACATATCGCTGATGTCGGTTTTGATCTCTATATGCGCATGGTTGGCGAAGCAGTAAACGATTACAAATCAGGAATCGTTGAAGGCGAAGAAATCAACCACGAATGCAAAGTTGAATTACCTATCAATGCGCATCTCTCTGAAGAGTACGTCCCAGGTGAAAGGCTGCGCCTTGATCTCTATCGCCGCCTGGCAGATGTGCGCAACAATGAAGATGTCGAATCCATTCGAGAAGAGTTGGTCGATAGATTTGGGGAGCTGCCACCTGAAGCTCTTGCTTTATTGGATGTTGCCGAGTTGCGCGCCTATGCAAAGTCATTTGGCGTGCGCGAAGTAGTTCTCGCTGGGAAGTACGTGAGAATCTCTCCACTCGTCCTGCCCGAGTCGAAGCAACTCAAACTCAATCGGCTCTATCCCGCGTCGCTCTATAAAACGCAGACTTCAACTGTGATGGTGACGATTCCTCGCACGGCGGCATGGACTCCAGCTGCGCAAAGCAGTGCAGATTTAGGGGATACTTCTCTTCTAGCGTTTGCCCGCCAGGCGCTGAGAGAACTAGCAGGCGCATAAGCGCTACGACGATATTGGAGTTATTACGTGAAGAAGATTATTGCCCTCATTGCCGCACTTTCATTGGTAACTCTCTCTGCTTGCGGAAGCTCGAACTCAGCGGCAACACTTGGCAAGATAACAATTACACAGACAGAGCTTCAATCAACTGTCGACACAATTCTTAAAGAGCGTGAAGGCATCGATACATCACAGATGCAGCTCGAAACTGGTGCAACACTTAATCGCAGCCAGCTCCGTTTCAGAATTATCACAACAATCTTTGATGAGATTGCGAAAGAACTCAAACTTGATGTAACGAAGACTGAGATTGCAACAACTCGCTCAGGTTTAATTTCTCAGAGCGGTGGAGATTCGACAATTGCTAAGAATCTTGTAGCAGCGCAAATCGCATCAACTAACTTTGATCGATATGTTCGCGCAATTATCATCTCTGACAAGATTACAAATGCTCTTAAAGCATCAGGAGTTGCAGAAGCGGATGTCAGCGACAAGATTTCTCAGCTCGTCAGTGCAAAAGGCAAGCAATTAAAGATTTCGGTAAACCCACGTTACGGCAAATGGGATCAGGAAAACGGTGACATTGTCGCTGTTGAGCCTGCCGGAGATGCTGTTCAGGTTCCAGCGACCAAGTAAGCCTACTCTTACTTTATGACCGAGCAGATTTTTGGCAGCGAACTTCTTCGATTAGTCGAAGTCATGGATCGGCTCCGTTCGCCTGGTGGATGCGAATGGGATGCCGAGCAGACTCACGAGTCGCTTATCAAATATCTGCTAGAAGAGTCATACGAGTTTATTGATGCAATCGAAACCGATGATCGAGTCGGAATGCGAGAAGAACTTGGCGACGTTCTCTTGCAAGTGTATTTCCACTCTCGGATTGCACAAGATCACCCAACTGATCCATTCACAATCGATGATGTTGCAGGTGCGATTGCAGATAAGTTAATTAGCCGCCACCCACATGTATTTGCTGGCCTTGCAGTAAGTGGCACCGAAGAGATTATTGAAAATTGGGAAGCAATCAAAGCAAAAGAGAAAGGTCGCACCTCTGCCGTTGACGGGGTTGCAATGTCACAGCCAGCCCTCCCACTTCTTTCAAAGTTGATCTATCGAGCAGATAAATATGGGACTCCATTAGCGATTGATAAATATTCATCCGATGTTCAGGCGAGCGAGGAATCTGTCGGAGCCGCCCTCGCATCGGTAATCGCATGGGCTTATGAGCATGAAATTGACCCAGAAATGGCTCTTCGCGCCCAAGCACGTAAATTTATTGCGGAACTCACCCGCTCTATTCCGCCACAGTAAGCGCGGTAAGATTGCCTCAGGTCGTTCAACGATGAACGCTTAATCTCAGTGATTTTCAAATAATCGCATCTCAACTCGAAGGAGTCCTCAGTGGCAATTATCGAAGCAATCGGCGCACGTGAAATTCTAGATTCGCGCGGAAACCCAACTGTTGAAGTAGAAGTTCTGCTCGAAGATGGAACACAGGCTCGCGCCGCGGTTCCAAGTGGTGCATCAACCGGTGCATTTGAGGCAGCAGAGCTTCGCGATGAAGATAAGAAGCGCTACCTAGGTAAGGGTGTTCTTAAAGCGGTTGCATTTGTAAATGACGAACTTGCTCCTGCAATCGAGGGTTACGATTCACAAGATCAGCGCCTTATTGATTCAGAGATGATTGCACTTGATGGCACACCAAATAAATCACGCCTCGGTGCAAATGCAATTCTTGGTGTTTCTCTCGCAGTTGCAAAGGCATCAGCTGAATCTTCTGATCTCTCATTGTTCCGCTATTTAGGTGGACCTAATGCTCATGTGCTCCCTGTTCCGATGATGAACATTCTCAATGGCGGCGCACATGCTGATACAAACGTTGATATCCAGGAATTCATGATCGCTCCAATCGGCGCCGATACTTTCCGCGAATCACTTCGATGGGGCGCAGAGATTTATCACGCACTAAAGGCGGTTCTTAAGAAGCGTGGTCTTGCAACTTCTGTAGGAGATGAAGGCGGCTTCGCGCCAAACCTTGATTCAAACCGTGCTGCTCTAGATCTCATCATTGAGGCAATTTCAGCGGCTGGGTTTAAGCCAGGAACAGATATCGCACTTGCGATGGATGTTGCTGCGACTGAGTTCCATGAAGGCGGCAAGTACAAGTTTGAAGGAAATCTACGAACTTCAGATGAAATGATTGCCTACTACGCAGATCTCGTTGCTTCATATCCAATCGTTTCGATTGAAGATCCACTCAATGAAGAAGATTGGGCAGGCTGGAAGTCAATGACAGCATCCCTTGGATCAAAGATTCAGATTGTTGGAGATGACTTATTCGTAACAAACCCAACACGTCTTGCTAAGGGAATCGAAACAGATACTGCAAATGCACTTCTCGTTAAGGTCAATCAAATTGGTACGCTGACAGAGACTTTAGATGCGGTAGATCTTGCACATCGTGCAAATTATCGCAGCATGATGTCTCACCGTTCAGGCGAGACTGAAGATACAACGATTGCTGATCTTGCAGTTGCGACAAATTGTGGCCAGATTAAGACTGGTGCGCCTTCTCGTACAGAGCGCGTTGCTAAGTACAACCAGCTTCTTCGCATCGAAGAGGAACTCTCTGACGGCGCTGTCTATGCAGGTCGCCAGGCTTTTCCTCGCTTCAAGGCGTAAGGATTATTCATGGTCCGTCGATCCTCTGGTGGCGCAAGAAGGAAGAGTTACGCATCCCGTAATTTGAACTTCAATCGCCATCAGGGATCAGGGCGGACATTTGCAATTGCAGCAATATTCTTTGCAATCGCCCTCTTCTTAGCACCGCCGATAAAGAACTATTTCACTCAACGTGCTCAGATCAGTGCACTTCAAGCACAACTCTCTAGTGATCGTGCAGCCCTGGATGAGGCTCGTAAAGAATTAACTCTCTGGCAGGACCCTGAATATGTAAAGTCTCAGGCGCGCGAACGCCTTCACTTTGTAATGCCAGGTGAGCGCCAATACATAGTTACGGGCGGAGATACTTCTCAAGAAGGTAACGCTAGTTCAGTTGATATCGTCGAAAATCTTCCCGAAGGCCAACCTTGGTACACCAGGATGATTGCATCCATTACAGAGGCGGGTAAGAAGTGAGTCGCACTCCTACTGGTGCAGATCTTGAAGTCATCGAGCGACAGCTCGGCCGCACTCCACGCGATGTACATGCAATTTCATACCGTTGCCCATGTGGAAACGCCGCAGTTGTTGAAACTCCGCCTCGTCTGAGTAATGGCGAACCTTTTCCAACTTTCTACTACGCAACATGTCCGAGATTAACTGCAGCAATTTCAACATTAGAAACAACTGGGTTAATGGGTGAGATGAACGATCGCCTAGCAATAGATCCTGTACTCGCCAGAGAATACGCAGCAGCTCATGATGATTACATCGCTTGCCGAAGCGCACTAGGAATTGATGTCCCTGAGGTTGAGAATATTTCTGCCGGCGGGATGCCAGATCGCGTGAAGTGCTTGCATTCACTCGTCGCGCACTCTGTATCTGTTGGTGAAGGTGTAAACCCGCTCGGTGATGAAGCACTCGCAAAGTTGCCAGAATGGTGGAAGTCCCAACCATGCGAGTAGCAGCCATTGATTGTGGAACCAATTCAATTCGCCTATTGATTGCCGATATCGAAGGTGGAAACTTCCGCGAGATAACTCGAATTATGGAAGTTGTCCGATTGGGGCAAGGTGTAGATAAGACCGGAGCATTTCATCCCGATGCAATTGCTCGCACACTTGCAGCAGTTGATATCTTCGCGGCAGAGATTGCAAAGCGTGGAGTTGAAAAGGTACGTTTCTGCGCAACTAGCGCCACACGGGATGCCACAAATCGTGCGCTATTTACTGATGGTGTAAAAGAACGTTTAGGCATCGAACCTGAAGTCATTGCCGGCGAGGTAGAAGCAGCACTTTCATTTCAGGGAGCTACTAAAGATTTCGACAAGAGCGAAGGACCATTTCTAGTAATAGATATTGGCGGCGGATCAACTGAGTTTGTATTTGGAACAGATTCGGTAGAGGCAGCGCGCAGTATGAACATTGGTTGCGTTCGAATGTCCGAACGTCACTTCACTGGAGATCAACCAGATCCAGGTCAGATTGCTTCTGCAATAGAGGATATAGATGAGGCAATCCGTCAGGCAGCAAAGAGCGTTCCTATCACCCAAGCAAAGACAGTAATCATGGTGGCAGGTACTGCCACAACTGTTGCTGCCGCTGCGCTAGATCTTCCTGCCTATGACAGATATGCCATTCACTTAGCCCGCATTAGTACGGCAAGAGCACACGAGATTAGTACAGAACTTTTGCGCGAGACTCGCGAACAACGAGCAGCGCATGGATATATGCACCCAGGTCGGGTAGATGTAATTGGTGCAGGTTCACTTGTATTAGATCGCATCATGGCTGCAACCGGTGCACAAGAGTTTGTTGCATCTGAGTCAGACATTCTCGATGGAATGGCTTGGTCACTTGTATAAGAAGTTAGAACTTCTTGATAAGGCAATCATTAAATGCCATCAATGCCCGCGTCTGGTTGAATGGCGAGAAGAAGTGGCAATCACAAAGCGCAAGTCATACGAAAATGAAAAGTATTGGGGTAAGCCGGTTCCAGGCTTCGGTCCATCGAATGCTCGAATAATCATTCTTGGTTTAGCTCCTGGAGCTCACGGCGCCAATCGCACTGGGCGTGTATTTACTGGAGATAGTTCAGGTGACTGGCTTTATCGCGCGCTACATAAAGCTGGATTAGCAAAGATTGCTACGAGCAATAGCGCAGATGACGGACAAGTATTGATTGATACTCGCATTCTCTGTGCAGTTCGTTGCGCTCCGCCAGATAACAAACCAACTACAGAAGAGAAAGCCACCTGCTCTGATTTCTTTACAAACGAAATCTCGCTCTTGCTTCCTACTGCGAAATCTTTTCTTGCCCTCGGCAAACTTGCATGGGATTCAATCGCCGTAACCCTAAAAGATTTAGGTTGCGAAATCCCAACCCCTCGGCCGAAATTCGGACATGGAGAGAAATTCTTTTTCATCGCTCCGGATGGGGTGAGACGCCAAGTGTTCGGCAGCTACCACCCGAGCCAGCAGAACACATTCACCGGAAAGTTAACGGAGAAGATGCTCGATTCAATCATTAAGAGAGCAGCAGCAGACCAGTCATAGAGCAAGAATGACCAGTTGCTAAGCCTCGCACTGGGATTTCATGAAATCATTCGAGATGAACCAAACGGATGGAGAAGTCATGAAGATGCAAAAGGGTATGAAAGTAATTTCAGCAATATCAATTCTCGCAGCGTTGATTGGAACCCAGAGCTACTCTGCGACTGCAGCACTTCCTTCAAATCCGAAATCTAAAATTCAGATCACATCTAGTTACTCTTCAGAGCTCAAGACCTATAAGGCACAGTTATCTCGCTTGATGAGCGCTGAAACAGAGATTATCAATGGTTGGTCTTCCGTCTCGGGAGTGAACTACACAACTGATGAAGTCATGTACAACAAGTTAATAAAGTTGCTTCCAAAGGTAAATGTATTTGTGGGTCGCGTTGAAGCGATTCAGCCAAAGAACTCAAAGATTTATGCAGCCCACAGAATGTATATCGATGGTTGGAATTACCAATACCAAGGATTTACCATGGTGATGGCAGCACTTGAAAATCAAGATTATGCGCAAATGACTCAAGCAAATTCCTACTTATCAAAAGGCCGTGCAAAAATAACTGCCTTTACGCGCACATTTAGAGCCCTATAAAGTCCAGTCTTTTCAGGTAAATCCTCACTTTGATCTATTCATGGTGAGGATTTGCTCTGCGCTATCGTGATTTTGAATCGCTGAAGTAACTAGTAGAATTCACTCTCATTGGCCCCCATAGTCCAATGGCAGAGACAGAGGACTTAAAATCCTTCCAGTGTCGGTTCGAGTCCGACTGGGGGCACTTTATGCGCGTTCGTTATCATCTACCCATGAGGCGTGCATCCATTTTCGTCCTGGCAATTGCCACTCTACTGATCCCATCGACCTCAGAAGCCGAAGTTCCGACCTCTCCTCATCTTTCGCCACCTGCATATAACGCGCCTTTGATTCCTGGATACTTTCAACTGACCTGGGTTGGTCAATGGAAAACACCTCCACATCCAGAGTTCACAAATTTAGCTAGCTCCGAGATATTTGATTCCAATTCTCCAAGTTTGAACTGGGCAAGGGCAGTATTTCCAAAATGCAGTACACAAATCACGGAACGTTGTATTAGTTCTTTAGAATTCAAGAGCGAGGAAGATTCACTTTGGTCTCAGGCGCAATTTCTTTATTATCTTCCCGTAACCACGTTGCCTTTTAAGACATCCAACCGAGATAGATATGTGGATTGGGCCAGTGGTGATGTCGATTCTAAAAGAGACAGCAACTGGCCCTTGGATTCTGCAAGAAGCAGCATTTGGGAAATTAAGACAAAATCTGGCAGTAAGAAATATTTAGCTTCTGTATCTATCGGTTACGACGCCCTCTTTCACTGGTACACCCAATTCAACCTAAATCTAACCCCAGTCGCAGAGGTTTCCGTCTCAGATGCTAGTCAGTACTCGGGGATGGATCCTGATGAGACATGGTGTGCTCGCACAGGATACGGGGACTCTTTTTTCCAAGGAAATAATTTTCACCCATTAAATCGCTCAAATCCTGATACTGGAATTTATGACTATTGTTTGGTAAAAACCAAATTCGACGAAAATGTCTCGTATCGGATTAATACGCAACTATCGCCTAGCTTTACAGAAAAAGATTTAGCTAATTGGGTGACGTCCAGAACCAAAGATTCCAGAGTATATTCAAAGTCATTAGGTAAAGGAAAACCAACCTTGGTGATATTCCAGGGATATCCAACAGCAGTACAAGCAGGTGTCACTCGCATTCCTCATACATTAGAGGGTTTCAACAGTTGGTTTTCTGGGAGTCCCCACAAGAAAGCATTTGACGAGGGAAAATACGGTGCAAATTGGTTGGAAGACTTGAAACGAAACTGGGGAATTGATACCAATTATAGCGGTGGAGAAAGCTGGAATGGGGCCGGCTGGGAATCTATAAATCAATGGAAAACAACTGAAAAATACATCGATCCATCTTTAACAATTGAGCAGACTCTTTGGGATTTCTCTGTTATCGCATTGGAAGACTCTGGAGACTCTTGGGTAGCAAAATGTAAGTCTAAGATGAACTCGAGTCCGTCGTTTAGTGGTTTGATTTCAACTAATGCGACAGTTTTCGTACAAGGCCCGCCTAAATTAGAATCAAACGGAAAATTAAACTTCCAGATTGCCAGCACTCATTTTAAGCAAAATGGAGATGTAAATCTTGGAAATTATAATTTAAGCATTTCCGATGATGTCGCTAAGTGCATTTGGGGAGCCTCAGAATTAGGTGCCGATGCATCAATTTCCATTGTTGACGCTAATGGGGAAAAACAGATAGCCGTAACTTCAGTAGGAAAGTCAGATGGTCAGGTTAATTTCTCTGCATCTGGTTTTCACTACAGCACCAATAGCATCAGTGTTTCTTTGGGAAGCAAAGTTCTTCCACAAGTGAAAGTTGCCGACCGTTTAACCATTACCTGCGTGAAAGGAAAATTAACTAAGAAAGTCACCGCAGTAAGCCCTAAATGTCCTGCGGGATATAAGAAGAAATAGCCCATCCTCTGACCTGGGAACTTTAATGCTTCAGGTGTTTTTTGTGCCCTATATGAGCGCCAATATGTTCATTTTTTACGGCCCCAAAAGCAGTTATCTCTTCCGAGGTCCGCTATCTATACCGATTGAACAACGCTAGAGTTACCCCTATGCCTCTATCGAAGTTAAAGTCTTTCGCTGCTGATTTGGGGCGCAGAACCGGCAAACTCAAATATGTAGTCACTGCCTTCGCCTTACTTGGGTTAGGCGCTTTTGGAACGACCTTTGCAGGAAACATCAGTTTGAACTCAGGCGCACCAGTTGAATTTGGTCAAGGTGTAACAAGAATAGTTGCCTGCGATAATCAAATTACAATTACCCCTTATTCAACTTTTATCAATCAGGTGGGCGCCGGTTCGAGTCTTCTTACCTCGCTGAAGGTAAGCGGGATTGATAGCTCTTCCGATAAATGTTCAGGTAAGACTTTTACGATAAGAGCTTACGGCGATAGTGGGCTGCTCAATCTTTTTAATTATACAAATTACGACACTTCAGTAGATCAAGATTTCACTTCAATTGAAATTTACAATAACGCTGGTGTTTTTAGCTGGTTAAGTGGCGGAACAGACGGTGACGATATAGTCAATGATGGCAATGTGGGGGATCCAGGAAGAGACCTTACTAATACCTCATTCACAATAAACTTGACGAGCAATGCCCAACCTATTGTTCGTACCGCACTCGCCAATGCAGAATCAGTAAAAAGCATTACGGTAGAAACATATGATGCACATCTTCTAGCAAATCGAATTCTGACCACATCTCAATTAGGAATTCTCATCGAATCAGGTGTCCTCGAGCGAGGTTTTGATATCCAAGATGCTTTACCAGGTGGAAATTTCTCTGGAAGTTGCGATATGGGTTGCGCTGGATATTTTACAGCACGTGATTGGATTGCAAATATCCCTAGTGAAGACCTTGATAATTTCAATAACCAAATTGGAACATCGGGACTTACCCGATCTCAAATATCAAACCTAATAACAGCGAAATTTGTTTACGACGCTGGACGTCCTAGTGATTCTCGTTGGAAATTAATTGTTTATATTGGCAGCGAAAACATTCTCTCCTTCTCTGGTTCTACTGATCCTAATGAGGGTACCGAAGGAACCATCTTAGGTTTTGACGGAAATTCCGGTTACTTTATGCCTTACGGCAGCGGACCAAATTCCATCGTATTCTTCAGCGTAGATGGAAGCTTGCAAAATAATTCATCTATAGGTTCGCTTACCCCTTATGGAGACCAAGTAAGTCGCCTAGTTCCAATCCGGAATTTCTTTGAGATGTGGACATATTCAGACGTTCCATATACTGAAGACACTCCATAAGTGAAGCTAAAAGCAGCGTTGCTGGTTGCGATAGTCAGCGCTGGCTTCTTTCTAGTTGATTCAAAGTTCCACATTCTATTTTTTAAAGAGAAACCTGAAATCAACGAGACAGTCAAATGTGGAGTCAAGAATCTTCTTGAAGATTTAGATGGGGAATTAGAGGCCAACGATGGCCAGGGCATTTCAATAACTCTCGATAAATTAGTCTTTCAGTTGAATGCCGCCTATGGCTTTGAAACAAAATTTTCCATTTTAGGTGAAGATTCTAAGAACAAGACCATCTCAGAATTGGCGAAAAATATTAGAGAAGCTCGATTAAAATTTGATGAATTTGCAAAGATGAGTGCGGACGAAGTTTTAAGCAACTTGGGCGAGATTCAAGATAGCCGAAATGCTGCAAAAGACTTGCTAGTGGATCTCTGCTAACAACCTTTTTGCAATTAATATTGGGAATAAGATTGGCCAGCTATCAGTTATATTTGCTGCGGGGAGGCGTTTCCCGCATATAAAAGGAGAGATTAATGCGCAGTTCTAACCCAGTCCTTACCGGCCGCGGTTTTGCTCGTATCAACCCAGCCGTTCTAGATGGCCGTGAAGTTCCAGCTCAAGGAGCAACAACACTTGAGTCTCGTCCAAACTCAGCACCGATGTCAATCGATGATGTAATCATCAAGACGGCAGCCCTCTTTGCAGTTCTCGTCGGTGTCGGCGCATTTGCTTGGCGCGCCCAGAACACCACATTGGCCCTCGTTGGTCTTTTCGGCGGATTGATTCTCGCCATGGTTAACTCATTTTCAAAGAAGATCCGCCCTGCGCTAGTAATTGCATATGCAGCTGCTCAAGGATTAGCACTCGGAACAATCAGTTGGATGTATGAGCAGCAATACCAAGGCATCGTTGGACAGGCAGTTGTTGCAACTGCATGTGCTTTCATAGGTGTTCTTATTGCATATAAGAGCGGCAAGATTCGAGTCACACCAAAGTTCACACGAGTCCTCATGGGTTCTCTGATTGGTTACTTTGTCTTTGGAATCTTTGTAATGCTCACAAATAGCTTCCCATCAGGCGGTCTCGGAACAATCATTGCAATCGGTGGCGTGCTGCTTGCATCAATGTTTATCGCAATGGACCTTGATCAGATTCAGAAAGCGGTAGCTGCAAAGGTGCCGGCAGAAGAGTCATGGCGATGCGCTTTTGGCCTCATGGTCACACTCGTATGGCTCTATATGGAGGTCTTGCGACTTATCTCAATCTTGCGCGGTCGTGATTAAGGGAAAGTTACTGCACCTATTCCATTAATGGAGTAGGCACGGACGTAATCAATAGACATGGTGGAGCTGCTCCAGCCACTCCACTTATTGAAGTTGGAGTTTTGATCACTGATTGCATTATTGAAGATCAAAAAGATTGGTTGATTAAAAGGCCATAATGTCGTTCTCACAGTGAGCGAAGTTTCGGTTAAAAAAGTCACTCCGTCGACTGCGAAGGTGACAGAGTTTGGCAACCAAGTCATCGAGTAAGTGTGAAAATCTGACGAATAATCAGGGCCATATACTTCGCTGACGTCGTAGGTGTGGTTATCGCAACAGCCATCGGCACCGGTGGAATAGTGAATAGCGCCAGAGTTCCGGGTTGGCTGAAATCTCCATTGCTCGGCGATATCTAACTCTCCCGAGACAGGCCAGCCAGAGGTTGTGATGCTATTTCCTAAAGCCCAAAATGCAGCCCAATTACCTGATCCTGCAGGCATTTTGATGCGGGCTTCAATCTTTCCGTAGAGGAAAGAAACTTTTCCTTGAGTGTCAAAGCGACCACTCGTAAATGGACAATTGTTAGTCGCGTTCAAACATGCACCTGCATTGAGAGGTTTATCAGTTAGTCGAGTAGCCGTGATGACTGCATTTCCTTGGGTACTGCCATCGAGAGCAATCGCGGAAGGCGTGAAGTACTGTGATTCATTATTGTGGCAAGTTCCGCCACCATTGCTTTGCGATTGCCCACAGTAACGGCCCGTCCAAAACTTGGAATTAATTCCAGATCCTGCGCCACCAGAGAATTCATCTGACCAGATTAATTTATATTCTGGTCCAGCACTTCCTGTGGAGTTGACGAAATCTGCCCATAAGAAATCTCTATTTTCATTCTTGTAGTCACGTTTAGTCGTAAGTGAGATATTTGAAAATGCGTTGAGCACATTCGGATTGAAGCTTCCCGATGCGCAACAAGTATCTGCGGTCGTCCCGTAGTTGAGGTTTCGAAGAGTAAAAGTAACTAAGCCAGCCGAGTCAGTAACTCCTGCAATCTGAGTCTCGCCGCTACCTGAATTATTGTGGGGTGCAACCAGCGCGGATTTACCTTGTAATTGATAAGAGAAGGTTGCAAACTGTTTTCCAGCGCTATTTCCATTTACCAGTAGCCAAACTTTCTCGTTTGCTAAAGGAACTCCTAGATCTGCATCAGTGACCTTCCAAATGATTGTAAAAGTTTCACCGGCGGCAAAGTTTCTTTGGTATGTATTGAGTTGCGGGCCATAGTAGATAGCCCAGTCAGAATTTCTAGAGCTGGCAGAGAAGTCATAGAAATTCTTTGGAGTGCCATCGGCATTTCTCTCAATTGTAGGAGCCTGAATTCTCATACTGACTCGAACGCTTTTGAGCGGCGGAACAGGGGTTACAGGTACAAGAACAGGGGGAGCAGTAATCACAGGCGCCGGGGTGCGGTAACTCCATTGAAGAGTTTTACCAACCTTTGCGCAGATGTACTTCTTCCCAGCTTGAGTCGCGGTAAGGCCAACCTTTGAGCATTTAGCCCCCGGCGAAACCTTTACAGCCGAATACCCGCTGCTTAAGAGAATAAATGGCAGTGCGAGTACAGCAACGCTAGTGATAAACCTTTTTAAGTTCATCCAACCTTGACTGTAGAAGCGGTGATTTTCTCGGCAGATCCTGCAGCGTTAGAAGACTTTACCTGTGCCACGATAAATGAGTTCTTACTTGTTGCTGCAATCTTAAGAGTTGCACTAGTAGCACCCGCGATTGCCTTACAGCCTGCTGGAACAGCGTTTGCTGCAGCAGCCTTAGCCTTACAAGCGAACCACTGAATTTTTACATTAGATGTATCAGACCAAGTGCCTGCATTGAGCTTGAGCGTCTGTCCAACCTTTGCAGTGCCAGAAATCTTTGGCGCAACTTTATTAACTGGAATTGCAACCTTAATTGCTTCAGCGATATGTGCCCAAAGGAAGTCCTTTGACTCTTTGGTCTCAGGGATATGTGTTGTCACAGTGATACTTGAGAAGAGCAACTTTGCACCCTCTGGCTGCGCAAGATTGAGCGCTGGTGGAGAAGCCTCTGCCTCTGAGAGGGCATTTGTATTCTTGAGAGTAAATACAACTTCGCCATTGCTATCTGTTTTGCCTTGAACCTGAGTCTCGCCAGTATCTGACTTGCTCGCCTTAGCGACAGTCTCGACTCCGTTGTAGGTGGCAGTAAATGAACCTAATTGAGTTCCACCGTAATTCTTATTGATCACTAACCAGATATCTTGATTAGCTAGCGGGGCCTTACTCTTTGAATCAGTTAACTTCCACTTAGTTGTGAAAGTTGAACCAGGCTGGAAGTAGCGGTAGTAGACGCCAACTCCGGCGCCGTAATACTTCTCCCAGCCATTGGCCTTAGCGTCGAATGAGTAATCTGCGTAGTTAACAGGATCTCCATTGGAATCTTTGCTCATGACCGGTTCCAGAAGACGAATCGTTACATCTTTTACTTCTACCGCCGGAGTCGTTACTACAGGGGTTGTGCCACCTGCAGACTTTACAAAGTGAGCCCAGATGAGGTCCTTGTTCTCGAGTTCTTCATCGAGAGCGCCATTGTCGCCACCACCGGTAGCGCCACCGAGTTGATGGGTTGTCAAAGTAATTTGTGAGAGCAGCGCCGGAGTCCCGATTGGTTGCTCTCGATTGAGAGCTGGTGGAACTGGCTCAGCTTGCTCAGATGTATTGGTATTAAGAATTTCAAAGGTTACAAAACCATCAGCATCAGTCTCACCTGGAATCTGTGTCTCACCTGTATCTGTGGTGAGGGCAGCGATTGTCTTCAGTTCGCCGTTTACCTTGTAGGTAAATGTTGCCAGCTGCTTTCCACCGTAGTTCTTATTTACAATCATCCAGACTGGCTGCTTTGGAAGAGGAGATCCAGATGTTGTATCGGTGACGCGCCACTTAAATGTTAAAGCGCTAGCAACATCAAAGTAGCGGTAATAAACTTTAAGACCAGGGCCGTAGTACTTTGCCCAGTTATTTTGGATTGGGTCAGAGCTGAAATCTACGTAATTAGAAGGTACGCCATCGGGAGAAGAGAATGCGGGGCTGACTAAGCGCATGGTTACAGATGCGCTCTCGCTTACTGCAGCATGGGACGACTCCATCGACACCGCGCTCAATAACGGGAATGATGCAATCAATACTGTGGCGATTAACTTCTTCATTTTATTCTCCCT
>CANGJV010000003.1 GCA_947454425.1 Candidatus Nanopelagicaceae bacterium | reverse complement strand
TATCCAGCAGGTGAATTCCGCGTAGGCGGACAAGACGTACTGTTGGGTGAATTGAAAGTGGCTGACATCCAGGAACTAATCGGTTTCTGGATGTCAGCCTCACAATTTGAATATTGGAAACATACCCATCTCACAGTCGATGTCGTTGTGGGCCGTGGCGGAGGATTTTCACTCGAATCACCAGAAGGTAAGCGCTTCTTGATCCGCTCTCGATTATTTACCGACCAAGAGTGGGCAATACTTGAGAATTCGCCAGTTGCAACCGGATTACGTTAAAAAGCTACAACAAAACAGAGGCGAAAATGCCTATTTTCTTCTTGCCTGCGCCAATGTGCCCCTTAAGACTAGGTCTCCAGTCCAAAGTTCTTCCCTCGGTTGATCTGACTTATCCCCGCTAATAGCCTCTACCACTAACTTTCCACAAGATTTAGCCATTTCATATGCCTCGAATGCTACTGTCGTTACTTGTGGTCTTACAGATTCCGCTTGGGTCTCAAGCATATTGAGTCCGATTATTGAAATCTGCTCCGGAATAGAAATTCCGCACGATGAAGCACTCTCGACAAATCCAAGAGTTGCTAGATCTAGCATTGAAATTATTGCGCTGACTTCAGGAAAATTCTTAGCAATTATTCGAGCAACTTCCGCTCCACCTTCAACTGTATTTATTGTTGGAATGATGTGTAATTTCACGCCTAAACTCTTAGCTATTTTTCTTAGATGCGGTCGAACCTTTTCTTCATAGTTCATAACACCAACATCAATATGGCCCAAATTCTTGAGCTCTTGTAGTGCAATCTTGTCTCGCTCCTCAAAATTACGATCGACGAAGTTGTATTTAAATCCAACATCAGTTCTTCCTAGGACTACAAATGGAACTTTCTCTCGGTGAAGGAGATGTACGCGCTGATCGTTGTTGCTTACGTTCATTAGGATCACGCCGCCAGAAATATTTGTCTTCAAGAGCAATTCTGTATCGGAATCTTCGTCTTCAGTGACTGGCCAAATTACGCTATGGAAACCAAGCTCATTGACTCCGTCAACAACTCCTTGAACAAGAGTGCCAATCAATCGGGAACCAGGATCGTTAAAGAGATTTGAAATCATCATTGTGACAAGGCGAGGGGTACCGCCAGCTAAGGCTGCTGCTGCGTAGTTGGATTTATAGCCTGACTTCCCTATTGCGGCATGAACTCGCTTTCTAGTTTCCTCGCTGATGGGCCGTTTGCCTGATAAGACATAGGAAACGGTGCTCTCAGAGACGCCGGCCAACTTGGCTACATCCGCCCTGGTAGTCATCTCGCCTCCAAATTCCCCTGCAAAATTCCACTCAACCTATTGACTCGCGTCGATGACAAGAGTACATTACCATATTATCGACGCGCGTCGATGATTGAGCGAATTAAGGGGAAGAAATGAAAAAGAGTCGTTTGGGAGTAGGCCTCTTGAGCGCTGCGCTTTTGGCCTTTGGGTCGATTGCGCCGGCACAAGCGGCAGGAACTTTGACAATCTGGGTGAATTCTGGCGACGAGGCGGCTTATAAAGCAGCTTCTGCTGATTGGGCTGCCAAAAATGGAGTGACGCTCAATATCCTCGCAAAATGTGGCCTTGGAGATTGTGGCCTTAGCAAGTTAGGTCCTGCAGGCGCTGGACCAGATCTATTTGTAGCAACGCACGACAATACGGGCTCCTTGGTGAAATCTGGTGTTGTCACTTCTTTAAGCACTGTGATCAACAAGGCTGCATATCCTGCTGCTGCAGTCGAAGGAGTCTCATTTAATTTCGGTACTTGGGGAATTCCAATCTCAATCAGCAACATTGCCCTTGCCACAAATTTGAGCCTCGTTCCAGCTGGAGCACCAAAAGATTGGGCTACCCTCGAATCCACTGCCACAAAATTAATTTCATCAGGCAAGGCTGACGTAGGTGTCGTTACACATATCGATGGATACTTCATGCAGCCTTTCTTCGAATCAATTGGTGGTTACGTATTTCCAAATAAAAATGGAAAGTACACAAGCGTCAGCTCTAACGGAATCTATTCTTCAAAGCTTGCCAAGAATGCCAACTTGATGGACAAATGGTTAGCGGCGAAGTTATTTGATAAGGCAAATACCTACGATGCATCAAACTTCACGAACGGCAAGGCTCCATTTGCAATAGTTGGCCCATGGTCAATAGATGGGTTGGATAAGGCTGGAGTAAAGTATGAAATTTCAGGCGTACCATCCCTTAACGGCGGTTATGCGAGAGCGTTTAGTGGTGTTTCAGCGATGTACCTCAACCGTTTCTCCAAGAACAAGTTCCTAGCTAAGCAGTTCCTCACGGAAGTTGTTCAGACTAAGAACTTCAGCAAGGCAATTACCGCTTCTAATTCAAGTTATCCTGCAAATCTTGAAGCTGCTACTACTGTCGATAAGAACAGTGTTGCGGGTAAGTTTGGAGCCTACGGAGCGATCTGTCTTCCAATGCCAAATGTTGCCGAAATGAACAGCGTTTGGACATATTGGAACGGAGCTTTCGCAGATTGGGCTTCAGGAAAGTCAAAGTTCGGCGATGCTATGAAGACTGCTTCCAAGAACCTTAATACGTCGCTAGGAAACTAGTCCCTCCAGGAGGAAGGAGACCTTGGCCGTATCACGATTTTCGTGCCAAGGTCTCCTTCCTATATTTTATGAATTATTTAAGACAGGAGCAGCCATGAGATTTTCACTATTTTCTCGCCGGAATCTCCTCTTTGCTCTTACCGGAATCTTTTCATCTGTCTTAGCGCTAGCGGGCTTCTCTCTTCTTGCGGATTCATCTTGGTTCTTAGGCATCTTCTTTATAGTCTCGGCACTTTTGACGATCCGTATCTACTGGGCAAAATCCAATATTCACGCAAAATATATATTTCCCGGTGTAGCACTACTTGTTCTATTTCATATTTACCCAGCCATTTATTCTGGTCAAGTTGCTTTTACAAACGACTCAAATGGACACCAACTTTCAAAATCACAAGCTATAGACGCAATCCTCGAAGACTCTCGAATTCCCGTCGAGAGTCAAAGCCCAGTCAAATATCAATTAGCTACACGTATCTCTGATGGAGAGATATTTGCAATTTTTAGATTTCCTGGTTTGAATTTAGTAGCGGGAAATAGCAATCAGATGATGCTTATTGGTGGTTCTCAAACCGTAATCAACTCCGACGGTTTAGTTAAGAGCGCCAAAGGTTTCAAAATTCTTCAACCTAACGAATACACATTACATGCCGAACAAATTCAGTCTTTAGAGGTTCGATTGGGATCAAGCCAAGTGTTGATTCCTGATGATTTTGACTACCTCACCCTTTACAGGCCAGGGAGAACCTACTCTGAAGCAAGAGATGAAATCCTTGATATCGCAACCGGGGTGGCATATCACCCGAATCAAAATGGGCAAATGGCTAATTCCTCGGGTGAAGTTCTCTACCCTGGATGGAAAGCAAATGTCGGTTTTAGAAACTTCACCTCAATCATTTCAAATGAGGAGGTACGTAGGCCGTTGCTTGCGGTAGTTGCATGGACTTTCATTAACGCTTTTCTGATAGTTACCTTATCCTTTTTGATGGGTCTAGTTCTGGCACTTATATTTAATTTTCCTGCTCTTCGTAGCAAGAGAATTTATCGAACGATTTTTATAACTCCTCTGGCAATTCCAAGTGTGCTCTCAATCCTTGTTTGGGCAGGCTTATTCCAGACTTCAAATGGTGTAATCAATAGACTTTTTCATAGTGAAATACCTTGGCTTACCGACGCCACTTGGGCTCGCATTGCAATCGTCCTTGTTGAAATATGGATCTCATTTCCATATATGTTTTTAATTACGACTGGCGCTATCCAAGCGATTCCAGGTGAAATTTTGGAAGCTGCATCAATAGATGGTGCATCACATTACAAGTCTTTCAGACTTATAAAGCTGCCGTTGGTAATTAGAACTGTCGCTCCGCTCTTGGTTGCATCTAGCGCAATGGCTCTTAATAATTTTGGAGTTATTTACCTCTTAACTGGTGGCGGGCCATCGCTTGCAAATTCCAATGGAAATGCTGGCGCTACAGATATTTTGATTTCGTATACGTATAAGTTGGCATTTAATTCGCAAGAGGGAAATAACTACGGTTTGGCCAGTGCTTTATCTATTCTCAACTTCATAATGGTTGGTTTGATGTCAATCTACGGATTAAGAAGGATCAAGACAATGGAAGGAGTAAATTAAATGAAATTTTCTCGTTCAAAAGTAAAATATTGGATGACCAAGCTCCTTTGGAGACATATCGTTGGTATTCTCGTTGCCGCATTTGCTCTTTTCCCTTTGGTTTGGATGATTTCAGCTGCCTTTGACGTTACTGGCCAACTCAGCACTCAAAAGTTAATTCCGACATTTAGCGGCTTTGACAACTTTCAATCGCTATTTTCTAATACTGAAAAACCTTACACAACCTGGGTAAGAAATTCGCTTGTAATTGCAACCGCGGCAGCGCTCTTGCAGACTTCGATTGGTGCGCTAGCTGCGTATTCTTTGAGTCGACATAAATTTAGGGGCCGTCGTGTGACGCTTACTACAATTTTAATTGTCCAGATGTTCCCGCAACTTCTTGCTGCAACTACGTTATTTCTAATAATCAATTCTTTGGGCCAAACATTTGATTTCTTAGGACTTGGGCATCAATTACCCCTGATCCTCATTTTTGGTGGAGCAGCACTTGGGGTCAATACGTGGATTTTGAAAAGCTTTTTCGACACAATTCCCAGCGAAATCGATGAAGCAGCCAAGATTGATGGCGCAAGCCATGCCTTAATCTTTATGAAGATAATTGTTCCGCTGGCTACTCCAATTTTTGTTGTGATTTTTCTTCTATCTTTTATTGGAATCTTAAATGAATACTTGATTACTTCGGTGATACTTGGTCTAGACGGACCAAGTATGACGATTGCAGTTGGGCTTCAACAATTTATCTACGGCTCATATGCAAAGAATTGGGGGCCATTTACAGCTGGGGCCCTCTTAGCCACAACACCAGTTCTCATTCTCTTCATCTTCCTCCAGAAATACTTAATCAGTGGACTCGTATCTGGATCGACAAAGGGGTGACGGCAACGATGATTGATGTAGAAGAGTTCCAAGTCCGAGGATTACCTGGATGTGTATATAAGGTGCGATTTGGTACTCGCACCGTTGATTATTGGTCACCCGTAAATCCTGGAAGTCACTTACTTGTAGCGCATGATGGCCAAAATATATTGGATAAGAGGAACATTGGAATAAATCCACATCAACGTGCGACTTGGAAATTAGCTCAAGCAGGAATCCGCATGGCGGAGAGAAATGGAGTCACTCCACCTACTGTGATGTGCATTTATCACACACCTTACGCTCAAGATCCACTTGGTCGATTGAAGGAGTACACACCTGAAGAGTTCATGGGAAAGCGTGAGAATTGGATGATTGATAGTTATGGCCTTTACCGAGGCTCAGTCGATGAATTTATTGGTGGCTTATCTGCAAACAAACTGCTTGATTCAATCATTCGAGAGATAGTCCCTCAGATTGCCGCGAGGATTAATCACAGTGTAAATCCTGAAAGTACGGCGTTGGTCGGTGCAAGCATGGGAGGCCTCGCATCAATATATGGGGTATCTAAGCATCCAAATTTCTTTAATGCAGCCTTGAGCTTTTCTCCCCATTGGGTAATTGGAGGCGATGAACTAGCCAAAAAAATGGCAGAGAGTTTCCCCTCCCCCGGCCGCCACAAAATCTGGATGAGCAGAGGAACGAAGGGTCTAGATGCCAAGTATGAGAAATCTCAAAAGGTAGCTGACAAAGTCATTCGTGCTCGTGGTTACTTGGATGGAGTTAATTTTCGGACGAAAGTTGTTTCCGATGGGGCTCATAGCAATGCAACTTGGGCGCGAAACGTTCCTGAAGCAATTGATTTCTGGATGAAAGCAGGAGAAAAATGAAACGAAGAGTGGTCTTTGCCGGAGATAGCATCACACATGGTGGTCCATGGCAATATTGGCTGCAGGAACACTACGTGACTAATTTCGCCTTTCCAGGCCATACAACTTCAGACTTACATGATCTGTTACCTTCAATTATTGAATCACTTCCAGAAATTCTCATTGTCATGATTGGTACTAATGACTTTGGTAAATATCGATATTCAGAAGATACGGTCGTGTCGAATATTCTCGAAGTCGCGCGAAAAATTAAGGACTCACTTGGGGGTATCCCAGTCATTTGGAATTCACTCACACCGCGAAGCGATGAATTTTCGCAGAGTATGATTGAAGTAAATTCACGTATCCGTCCACAGATTGAAGAGATGGGATTTATCTACCTCGATATCTATCCTCTGCTGAAGGCTAAGGATGAAAATAAACTTGAAAGTTCATACTGCGAAGATCCCGATACCTTCGGACTTCACCTCAATAGTCGAGGATATGAAAAGTGGTTTGAGACGCTTGGTCCGCTTATTAAAGAAAAATTATCAAATTTGTGATCTTGTTGACTGAACACCTGGAAGGAATAATGAAAAGAAAACTCGTAGTTTTTGCTGGATTTCTGCTCGTAGCAACCAATAGCGCTGTGTTTATTTCAGCCCACGCTGCAAGTAGCCCTAAGAGCGTTGCGACGGTCTCTGCAGTAAAGGGGGCAAAGTGGAATCCAACTATAAAACTCAGTTATTCAAAGAGCTCGGTAATCATGGAGCCGACTGGAATTCCTAATCATTCACGTGATGCCTACTATGCAGTTCCTAACGCTGGCGTTGTTGTGCCTAATGAAACAACAGCGAACATCATTGCCGATCCAACGAAGGCTCAAATATATAAATTCACCATCCCGACTACCCCACAGTATTCATCATCAGTAACAACCACTTCCCTAGGCTCTATCGGAGTCATGGTTTCAGGGGCTGTTCTATACAATCCTTTTGAAGGAGACGGCCAGACGGTCGCAATGGCGAATAATTTCACCATCACTAATTCTGCAGGTATTACTGCCTCTTTTGTAGATAAGTGCTCTGGTCATCCAACGCCAAATATCGGGGCATATCATTATCACGGCCTGCCTACTTGTGTCACAGCTAAAGTTGATAAGGCGGGCAAGCCTTCTCGTATTATTGGTTTTGCGTTAGATGGTTTCCCAATCTACGGTGACCGTGACATCAATGGGCGGCAGTTAACAGCTAAAAATCTGGATCAGTGCAATGGAATTATTAGTTCTACGCCGGAATTCCCAAAAGGTATTTACCACTATGTGCTTCTCGGAACTGCAGATGCTCGATCATCAATTGCATGCTTCCACGGAAAGGTAGATTCAACTCAAATTCAATCGATGCCTGCCATGGGTGGAGGTCAAATGCCAATGCCTGACCTAGATGCTGCGGCAAAGAAACTTGGAGTGACAGTGGATTTGCTCAAGGAATCATTTGGTACAACAAACCCTCCTGATCTTGCAGGAGCAGCTAAAAAGCTCGGCGTGTCAGAAACAGTACTTTTGAATGCATTGGGCATTCAAGCGAATCCAAAAGGATGAAAATGAACTCATTAAAAGGCATTTCAACTAATCGTCTGAAAATTGCCGTGGTGGCATCCCTTGTCGCTGCGATCCTTGGAATTACGGGCATTAAGGTTTTGAGTTCAAAAGAAACTTCCTATGATTTTGTGGCGCCCGGAGTTGTAGCTGCAAACTTTATGGATGGGTCGCTCACGAAGGCAATTACTACTGAAGATTGCACGCTTTCTAATGGTGTCGAGACTTCTTGCTATCGAATCGAGGTGACCGGCGCGCCAGTAGATTCAAAGATTGGCCCATTCTGCCCTGAATCGACCAGTTCAACGGCTGAAGTTGCAGGTATTTGGCTTGATGGTGAAAAAATCTATAACGTAGATGGGCAATTCATTTTAGATCTGTCGACTATTTATAAAGATGTTAAGTGGAAGCTCTACGATGAATCCGGCAAGGTAAATGTCACTGATACTAAAGAGGCTTTCCAAGGTGCCGCTCGACCAGATGTTCAAGAGGCTTATAAGTATCACTGTGTGGAGGGAACATGGGAGTGGACCACGACAACAAAGCCCGTTCCAACCTCAATACTTGTTCCAACCAAACCCGTCTTGGCAAGTTCTGCCTCTTCTCCACGTGGGAATTTAGGGGTCACTATCAATGGATTAGTCATCTCCGCATCCGCTCCAGTTGATGCGATCTTAGGTGCATACACAATCGCCGCGTTTGATGATTGCGGTGGACACTTCAATCCCACTGCCGGATATCACCTCCACGCCTACACTGGATGTGAAGGTATTGAGTACGATTCCCATATTGATAATCCTGATGCAGAAACAAAGATTATTGGTTATGCAATGGATGGAGTTGCCGTTTTTGCACCTCTGAGCTCAAAGAGCAAAATCAAGCTTGACGATTGTAATGGTCGAACAACTGCGAAAGATGGTTATCACTATTATGCACAATCAGCTGAGAAGAATTTGGTTGTAAAGTGCGTTAAAGGACTTATGGCAGTGGATCCTCTAGCCACAACGGAAGGTCCGGGCGGACAAGGCGGTCCAGCTATTGATACTGCAGCAGCTTCAAAGAAACTTGGAATAACGGAGAAAGCTCTAAAAGCAGCATTTGGAAATACTACGCCACCTGATATCGCAGCAGCAGCTAAGAAACTTGGCGTGACAGAAGCAGTACTTCTGGATGCGCTAGGACTCAAAACTAAACAGTAAATCATTCTAAGTCTTTGGATTTATCTTCTTTAATTTCCGGCAGGAATAAATTACGATTTAGGCATGGCTGAAAAGAAAGTAACTGGTCCGGCATCGTATTTTCCCTCAATCGAGAAGAAGTACGGAAAGCCGATAGAACATTGGATGAAAGAGCTAAAGAAGGTTTCAAAGTTGGCTCACATGGAACAAGTGGCTCACCTCAAAGAGAAGTTCGAGATGGGTCATGGCCATGCGAATGCGATTGTTGCTGTTTTCAGGCAGAAGAACGGTCTTTAATTCCCTGATTAACAATTCCATTCGCCTACTATCTGCTTATGGCTAAATACATTATTTACTTTAATCAGCAATGGGTCGGCGATCACACATCTGAGTGGTTTCAATCTCGAGGTCCTTTATCGCGCCAGGTTGTTGAAGATATGAAAGAGGCAGGCGTGCTCGTCTTCGCCGGTGGTCTAGTAGAAGAGATTGAGTTGGCATTCGGTTCAGATGAGAACGGCGTTATCGGCGGACCAATTACAACTTTTGGAGAATTTCTCGGCGGACTCACCATCATCGATGTAGCAACCGATGATGAAGCAAAGATGTGGGGCGCAAAAGTAGGTCAGGGATGTGGCTGGCCGCAAGAGATTCGTAAGTTCAAAGGGTGAGAGAAGCGCCCTTCTCCATTACCAGTCTTTAGTATTTCTCTACAAAATTCCTTTGTCCTAAATCAGATTTCGGGACATGTAAATTGTTATGAAATTAACTGTAGTTCTATCTCACACTTGGGTAGTTTTACGCCATGCAACTTGAAGAGAACGAATTAGCTCACCACTTTAAGGGTGAGAGCCCCATCAAGACTCTTCTATTCCTCCTGGGTAATCAACGGAAGAACATTCTGCTCGCCGTTATTTTCTTTAGTATCAAGCATTCGCCGGCATGGTTTATTCCCCTGATCACGGCAAATCTCATCGATATCGTCGTACAGAAGAAGAGCCTCATTGACCTTGCCCTCAATGGTGGTGCGCTTATCTTTGTCGTTGTTCAGAACTTTCCCATGAATCTTCTCTATGTAAAATATCTTGCAATCTCTATCCGAGATATCGAGAACCGGTTACGTTCTGCACTTGTTGTTCGCATGCAACAGCTCAGTATCGGTTTCTATCAAAGAACCAACGCAGGAGCACTGCAAACCAAAGTGGTTCGTGATGTTGAGAATATCGAGCAGATGCTCCGTCATCTCTCTGACGGTGGTCTGGCGGCAGTCAATAGCTTCATGGGTGCATTTATCGTTACTGCGATTCGAGTCCCAAACTTCCTAATTTTCTTTATTATTGTGGTTCCCTTCGCATCTTTCACCATTATTAAATTACGAAAGTCGCTCAATGAATACAATGAAGATTTCAGAGGTGAAATTGAGCGAATGTCCTCTCATGTAAACGAGATGACTATTTTGCTGCCAGTAACTCGTGCTCATGGATTAGAGCGCAGAGCCGTGCAGCGCATGCAAGATTCCTTTGCATCGGTTCGACAGGCTGGGCTCAAACTCGATCGAATAAACGGTAAATTTAACGCTGCGGCGTGGGTAACTTTTCAACTTGCAAACGTTACCTGCCTCATTCTCTCTGCCATCTTTGCCCTCCAAGGAAAATTTGGAATTTCGGCAGGAGATGTTGTTTTACTCACCTCAAATTTCGGCGCTTTGATTGGCTCAATCATTCTCCTTGCCAGCTTGGCTCCAGCAATCTCAAAGGGCTTTGCTTCCATCACATCACTTGGTGAAATTCTTGAATCCCCTGACTTAGAAATTAACCAAGGCAAACTTCAAGTGGAAAAAATTGACGGCGAAATTAAATTTCACAATGTCTCATTTACTTATCCGACAAACCACAAACCATCGCTTTCGGAAATTTCACTCGAAGCTACTCCTGGAAAGATGATTGCTCTAGTCGGGCCATCCGGTTCTGGAAAATCAACATTGATCAATCTTGTGATTGGACTCCTTCGTCCAACTTCGGGAGTCATCACAATTGATGGAGTAAATTCACAAGAGCTCGATCTCCGAGTTGTAAGAAAACACATCTCTGTTGTACCTCAAGAATCCGTGCTCTTTGAAGGGACAATTGCCGAGAATATTGCCTACGGACTTGGGGATGTGACCTTAAAGGAGATTGAAGATTCACTCCGAGATGCCAACGCTTGGGACTTTGTTTCGCAATTAGATAACGGAATACAAACTATTGTTGGCGAGCGCGGTGCGCGCCTTAGTGGTGGGCAACGCCAGAGAATCGCAATCGCTCGCGCACTCATTCGAAATCCTAAAGTGCTGATTCTCGATGAGGCGACCGCTGCCCTTGACTCTGAATCTGAGCGATTAATTCAGGGTGCACTTTCGAAGTTGATGAGTTCAAGAACTTCTTTTGTAGTAGCCCACCGACTTTCCACTGTGAAAGAGGCAGATGTGATTCTGGTACTTGAAGATGGCCGCATTGTTGAATCTGGCACCCACGTAGAGCTACTTGGTCACAACGGACTTTATAAGAGGCTTTACGACGCGCAATCGTTTATTCCGGAAAATTCATAAGAGAGAGTTGGATTGATATGTTGATCGGACCATCACGCGACGAGCTAGAAGTTCTGAAGGCGCCCCTGACGCTTCAGCCGGATTTCCACCAGTTCTGGCAAGAGACGTTGGCGCAATATCTTCCGACTCAACCCATCATTGCAATGGAGCCACATCCGACCCCCCTCACTCTTGTTGAAGTCTCAGATATGACTATCGCTGGCTTCAACGGTGATCCCATCAAAGGGTGGTTCCTTCAACCTAAAGAAATCAATGAAAGTACTCCGTGCATAGTTCTGTATGACGGTTACGGAGGCGGTAGAGGGTTGCCACATGAGTGGCTCTTCTGGGTCACAGTTGGTTATCGAGTCTTGGTGATGGATACCAGAGGACAAGGTGGCGGCTTCAGACTTAGCGACACCCCGGATGGCACTTATCCACGCGGCCCTCAAACTCCTGGATTTATGACTGCGGGAATTCAAGATAAAAAAGATTATTTCTATCGCAGAGTCTTTATCGACGCCGTCTCCTTTATCAGCGCTGCCAAAGAGCTTCCTGGCGTAGATGCAGAGCGGATTGTGGTCGCTGGTGGAAGTCAAGGCGGAGGAATAGCACTCGCTGCGACTTCACTCTCTAAAGATGTATTTGCAGCGATGCCCGATGTTCCCTTTCTCTGTAATTACAAACGGGCAACTGAAGTTGTTGACACTTACCCTTATCACGAGATAACTCTCTATGCCCGAGTTCATCGCAATGAGATTGAATCAATTTTCACAACCCTTTCTTACTTTGATTGTATGAACTTAGTAACCATGGCTAAATCACCTGCGATTATTTCGATAGGAATGCATGATCCGGTCTGTCCTCCAGAGACCATATTTGCTATGCGCAATCACTATGCCGGCAAAGTTGATACCCAAATATATGAATTCAATACTCACGAAGGTGGAAGTGTTGAGCACCAACTAGTACAAGCTGCATGGCTAAAGAACCTCATTGAAAAGAGCGGAGCAAAATGATTACCAATGAAGAGAACCTAGGGTATGGATTTAACGCTCAATGGGCATATTCCAAAGGTCATATGTCAGAGGTGCTTCCCGCGGATACTCGAATGCTCGACTTTATGGCGAAGTACGACTTTAAATTTCTGCGACTTCCTACTGATTATCGATTCTGGATTGATGATTTACATGGCGAGGTTCATGAAAGTTTTCTCAAGACTCTCGATTCGTATGTTCATGAATCGGTCTCACGCGGAATTCATATCAGCCTTAATTTACATAGAGCCCCGGGGTATTGCATCAACGGCTGGGAGCTCGAGAGTACGAATTTATGGGCTGACGAACTTCCACAGCAAGTCTTCCATCGCCTCTGGGAGACCGTCGCAGAACGTTATCGAGGAAAGTATCTCGACCTCATGAGTTTTGATCTCGTCAATGAGCCACCGGCAGAAGGTCAGCGTGGCTTCACTAGAGATATTCATCAGAAGGTGATTCGTTCGGTGACGGCTGCAATTAGAAATATTGATCCTGAGAGAACAGTTGTGATCAACGGACTCGCCGGCGGGCACTTAGCGATGCCAGAGCTTGCAGATCTCAACGTTGTCCATAGTGGTCGCGGCTATCAACCTATGTTGGTAAGTCATTACAAAGCTGAATGGTGGGATGGAAGCAAGGGCATGCCAGTTCCAACATACCCATGTGAATATGAAGGAACGTTCTGGAATCGTGAATCGTTATGGGACTTCTACGCACCATGGCGAGAAGTACAGGCGATGGGCCGACCAGTGCATATTGGTGAATTTGGCTGCTATCGCTACACCGATAATGATGTCGCTCTAGCCTGGTTCAAGGATCTCTTTGATATCTACCGTGAATCTCGTTGGGGATATTCGCTCTGGGAATTTGACGGCAACTTTGGAATTGCAAATCACGGTCGCCCTGGGACGGTTTATGAGAACTTTGAAGGACTCAATATTGACCGCGCGTTACTCGAGCTCATGCTAGAAAGTCGTGCATAATTCCTGATTTATAAGGCTTGACAACGATGGAACAAAATGGAAATCTCCGCCTATCGAAGAAGGAGCAGAAAATGAAACGTTGGCAGATTGTGACACCCCTGGCTCTAGCCACCGTGGTTTCGATTGCGTACTTCACCGCCGGGCCTCGCGTGCCCATGGATGGAGACACCACCTCTGCCGCGGCGCTTGCTGAGAAGGCCAATCAGGATACCCTCGAGGAGGTCAAGGGAGGCTTTGGCAGCGATGTTGCTCTCGGCGATGGACTCATCCTCAATGTAACCGACCCAGCCAGCTTTGCAGCTAAAGATCCAGCAGCTCTCGGAGTTGAAGGTCGACCTATGATTATGGATATCACGATTAAAAATACTGGCTCAAAAGAGGCTGATTTAGCCTCTTTTGCCATCATTCAGAGCGCCTTTGATAGCGATGCTGCGCAATCCTGTTCCGATGTTTTTGAAGAGGCATCCGGTGTCATCGGACTACCTATGGATACGATTGTTAAGCCTGGCAAATCACTCACCTTCAAATGGGCAATTGTCTGTCCTACTAAATCAGGCGATGGACTCCATCTGACCTTTAGCGCAACTGGTAACGAGCAAATCACTTTGGATTCAACAGTCAAGTAATTCCCGCTCAACCATTCCGGCCTCACCCAATCTCCTTCACCTGATCGAAGCGTAATTGTCCTGTTAGACAAGGTAATGTCTCGAAGGACTTTAAAAAAGTTATTGAATTGTGCCGTGGCACATTCTTGACAACGCTGTCATTTAGGAGAAATCTACCCGCAAGGCGCAGCGAAGGCCGCTTGCGTTTCAAAGAAGGAGTTATACGTGAAGCGTTTAGGAGCAATAGCGGTAGCTATTTCCATGATCGCCGGCGTCTCATTGAGTGCGCCAGCGAACGCTGCCAAGCAGACATTGACTATCTGGGCAACCGGTGGCGATGCAGATGCAGCGGTAATGAAGGCAGCAGGTAAGGCATTTGAAGATGCTAATCCTGGTGTAACAGTTAACGTCCAAGCAATTTCTTGGGGCGATGGCTATGCAAAGGTCTTGGCTGCAGCAGCAGCTAAGAAGGGTCCAGATATTTTCACTGGTGGCCTCTCATGGGGTATCTCAGCTGGTAACAAGGGTGCACTTGCAGATCTACGTACCCTCGGTGTTGCAAGCTATGTACAGCCAAAGGTTCCATCACAGATCTACAAGGCTTTGGTTGGCTATAAGGCAACTAAGGTCTATGCAGTTCCATTCGACCTTACATTGATGATGATGTTCTACGACACAAAGACAATGGCGAAGGCTGGAATCACAGCTGCACCAAAGACTGTCGCTGAATTCAATGATGCAGCTGCAAAGTTGAAGGATGCTGGAGTTGCAACTCCTGTCTACAACGAATGGGGAAATGCTGATTGGCTTGGCTACTTCTCATGGTTGTACTCAATGGGTGGCTCTCTATACGACGCAACTTGCAAGGTCACAATCAACAATGCAAAGGGCGTTGCAGCACTTACTCAGTACAAGAAGCTCTACTCTGATTTCGGTGCACCAAAGCCTGGTGTTGCTGATTGGAGCATGAACGACAACATCAAGAAGGGTGCTTATGGCATTGGCTTCTCTGGAAACTTCCAGGCAAGCAGCTATTACACCTATTACAAGGATTACAAGGACTGGACAGTTGCTCCAGTTCCTGCAGCTGCTGGATCAAAGAGCGTTGCATTCATTGGTGGCCGCGGAATCTCAGTAATGGGTTACGCATCTAAGTCACAGCAAGCACTTTCAGCTAAGTTCATCAAGACTCTCTACGACCGTAGCGTTGTACGTCAGATGAACCTTGTTGGAGCTGCTCAGAATGCAATCTTCTTGTCTCCAGTGATCAGCAATGCTGACACTATTGATGCATATCCTGCATCAGTATTGAAGACAATTAAGAGCCAGCTTGCAGATGCACAGGGTCCACCTAACTGCAACGGTTGGGAAGATTCACAGGCCGGTGTAACAACTGCGCTTCAGAGCTTCCTCTTTGGATCAGCATCAGCACAAGAAGCACTTAATGAAGCTGCTTCTGTAATGAAGTCCAAGCTCTAAAAAGTACGTCCTGGGGACGACAGTGGATGGGAGTTCGCTCCCATCCACTGTCACTTAGAAAGAAATTTATAATTTGTATTCATCGATGGAGGGAGCAAAAGTATGAAGTCAGAGATTTCATCAGTTGGCCCACAGGCAATTGGGAAGAAGGGCTTTCGTAGATTTAGCGAGACCGGAATCTCGACTTATTTAATGCTCTCCCCTTTCGTTCTACTCTTTATCGTATTTTCGGTATATCCAGTTCTTGCAAGTCTTCGTCTCTCATTTATGCGCTACAACGCGATTTGTAATCCAGATCAGGCACCTTGTGGCAGTGTCGGTTTTGGCAATTACGCCACTCTAATTTTTCATGATGATCGTTTTCATAAAGCGCTCTCCAATACTGTTCTCTATGTAATTGGTGCCGTCATTCTTGGAATGATTGCTTCCTTATCTCTCGCGCTAGCGCTACAAGAAGATACGAGAGCAAATCGAATCCTCCGCGTTATTTTCTTCCTGCCATCTGTGACCTCTGGAATTGCAGTTGTTCTAGTCTGGGGCTGGGTTTTCCGTGGAGACGGAGTCGGACTCCTCAACGCCTTCCTCAACATTTTCGGGGTGGCACCAATTGAATGGCTAGCCACAACATGGATGGCAATTCCGATTCTAATTTTTATGTCGATTTGGGGTGGTGCTGGCTTTGGAATGATTCTCTTTCTAGCAGGACTTAACTCAATTCCAGCGATGTACTATGAAGCTGCAGTCATCGATGGGGCAGGTCCTCGCCAAAGATTCCGTTACATCACTCTCCCACTTCTTCGTCCGGTGATGGTCTATGTGGGAATCACTGGAATCATCGGCGCATTTCAAATCTTCGAAGGTGTCTACCTCCTCTTCCCAACAAGCGTAGGTTCAATCGGTGGATTACGAGATATGGCCCTGATGATTGTTCCGTATCTCTACGACTCTGGTTTTAACAAATTTAGATTGGGTTACGCCTCTGCCATTGCTTGGATTCTCTTTGCAATCATCTTCCTCGTCAGCATGATCAATCTAAGAATTACTCGTTCTCTGGAGGATCTCAAATGAGCACCGTTCTTACAAAGTCTCAAATCAAAAAGAATGAAGCGCTCATGGAGCGAAGTGGCTCTTTCAGCAATCCATTTGAGAAGAAGTCGAGAAGTTCTAAATTTGGACGAATTCCGATTTATCTTCTTACCTTCATCATGATTGCTCCGTATTACTGGATGATCACCTCTTCCTTTAAGTCAGTTAAAGAGCTCCAAGTTGTCCCACCCTCAATCTGGCCAAAGAAGTGGATTTTAGGAAATTACTACGATCGCAATTTTGACCCTTTGAATTATCAGCAAGATGTTATGCAGGGCCTCTTTCAGAGATACCCAGATCTCAAATTTGGATTTTTTAGATTCATCTTTAATAGTTTCTTTGTAAATATCTCAATCACCATACTTACTCTCTTCATAGGTTCACTTGCAGCCTATGTTGTCAGCAAGCACCGTTTTAAAGGCAAGAAAGCGGTTTACCTCATCATCATCGGCTCAATGATGATTCCTTGGCAGGTTGGCCTGATTCCAGGTTTCTTGTTGATGGATCAATTCGGCTGGCTGAACACATTCTGGGCATATATCGTCCCAGCTTTGCCGAAGGCATTTATCGTCTTCTTCTTAACGCAATACCTCACATCGATTCCCGATGAACTTGTCGAGGCAGCTCGTATCGATGGCGCCAGCGAATTTACAATCTACTTCAGGATCATTCTTCCGCTTCTGAAACCAGCGCTCATTGCAATGATGATTTTTACGGCCATTGGCGAATGGAATAACTTCCTGTGGCCGCTCATCATCACAACAAGTCAGGATATGGCTACCCTGCCAGTAGCTCTTGCCAATTTACGAAACTCTGGCGCAGGAAATATTGGAACACAGGGAATTATCATGGCGGCATCGCTTATTACGAGTATCCCAACTATTGCGCTCTACTTTGCAACTCAGAAACACTTCATCCGTGGAATCGCACTTTCAGGGTTGAAATAAGAGTATAAAAATGCGCAAGCTCCCACACCTCTTCCTCGCAGGTCTCTTTATCCTGCTCGTAAATCCACAGCTGCCTATGGCAAATGCTGGCTCTGTGACAGAGGTGATTTCACAAGGGTCCACTACCCTGCCTGTGATCATCGGCGTCAAAGGCTTACCCGATGTTTCAAATCCATTTGATGAATCCATTGCGAAGGTCACCGCAAAAATCAATCGCCCTGATAATTCTGTAATCACAGCAAATGCATTCTGGTATCAAGAGTTTAAGATTCAAAACATTAACAACCAGAGAAGTACGGTAAAGGTTGGCGAACCTTATTGGAGATTAGCTTTCTCTTCGGTGGCAGCTGGGAAGTACTCAATATCATTTGATGCAGCGATTGATGGGAAAAATATCTCAATTGAACCCATCTCTGTGACAACGACTTATGCAACACTGCCGAAGGTCGCAACTCGTGGAGTTTCGTTCATTCGAGGCGAAAAGCCATTTGTTCCAATTGCATACAACATTGCCTGGGCAAATCGATTTGAAGAGATCGAGAGATATGAGCAATGGTTCTCGCGCGCCTCAAAATCTGGAGTCAATGTCGCTCGAGTGTGGATGGCCTCATGGTCTCTGGGAATTGAATGGACCGATACCGGTCTCGGTGATTATTCAAAGCGCCTTGATCGCGCTTGGCTTCTCGATCAAGTTTTCGCAATTGCAGCAAAATATAATATTGGTATTGATTTAGTCCTTATCAACCACGGAGCTTTTAGTACTTCGACAAACCCAGAGTGGTATTCAAATCCTTACTACTCATCCAATGGTGGACCAATCTCAAATCCGGCTGAATTTGCTACCAATGCTCAGGCCTGGAGTTTCTGGGAACGTCGCCTCAACTACATCATCGCCCGATACTCCGCTTACCCATCGCTCTTTACCTGGGAGTGGTGGAATGAAGTTAACTTCACTCCTATCTCTTCCACCGATTTAACTGCCTGGATTGCAAAATCAACTGCTGTTCTTAATTCACGAGATGCTTATCGCACTCTGCGAACAAGTTCTTGGTCATCGGCAGCAAGTATGCAGAATTGGAACAATCTCGATTACGTCGTGACGCATGTTTACGATCCAGCAGATCCCATCAAATCTCTAGGGGTTCAAGCAGATGTTTTGCGAGCAGCTTTTCCAAATAAACCAATTCTTGTAGGAGAGATGGGATCTGGCACCGTCACCGAAGATCCATTTACAGATCCAACTGGATTGCATCTCCACAACTCCCAGTGGGCTGCAACTTTTGTGGGTTTTGCTGGGCCTGCATCGTATTGGTGGTGGGATAACTACGTGGATCCGCTCGGTTTCTGGGGACATACAAAGGGAATTGCAGTCCTTACGGATGGCCTTGATGTCGCAAGTATGAAGCCAAGCCGCGGATTAAGTATCCCCCAAACATCTCTTTTGACTCTCTCTTCCCAGAGCACAACGCTTGGGTGGATTCGGCACAATAACTTTGACCGCTCTGCCAAGACGCAGCAGCTATTGGATGCCGCAATTTTGGCGCTGAAACTAAAGAAGAAGATTCAACAAACTTTCCCTGACCCAATCTCAAATGGCGGGAAAATTAATCTTTCAGTTGAAGTTGATGGAACATACAACGTCGTCTTCCTCAATACTTTCACAGGAAAAAAGATTGCATCTCAGAGTGTTACGAGTAATGCGAAGTCTTTGCGAATAAGCGTTCCAAAGTTCACCGGCGATATAGCCTTCAGAGTTGAGCGGGTGATATCGTGACCACAATGGAAGAGCCACAGTCTTTAGATCATGCAATTGATCCGCTCGCCCATCCAACTCTTGCAGATGTGGCTGCGGTTTCAGGCGTCAGCATTAAGACTGCCTCTCGTGTCATGAATGGTTCACAACAAGTCTCTAGCGCAACAGCCGAACGAGTTAAGAAGGCCGCGACACTTCTCGGATATCGTTCAAATCGAATCGCTCGCGAACTGCGGGTTGGTTCTCTCTCAAATCTTGTCGGAATGGTGATTTCAGATTTAGCAAACCCTTTCTATGCCGGTCTCGCTGCTGGGGCTGAAGAGCGTTTAGCGCAAGAAGGTCTCGACTTGATTCTTGCCACTGCGCGCGATGACGGCGAACGGGAGAAGAATCTGATTGAGTCCCTACTCGAGCGCCGAGTCCGTGGATTAATTATTGTTCCTTCAGGTGAGGATTACAGCCACCTTCACCAAGAGCGTAAGCGTGGTTTCTCTTTTGTATTCGTTGATCGTCCTGCTCCATACCTCGATGCCGATTCTGTCACGGTTGATAATCGCGGTGGAGTTCAATCTTGCCTAGATCACTTATTGCAACAAAAGTGTAAGAAGATTGCAATCATTGCTGATACAACCAATATCTGGACCGCATCTGAACGAATCGAGGCATTTAAGCAGGCGACCTTCAGAAGTAAGCTCGACCCTAAAGATATTTTTATCATCACCAATATCCACACCTCAGATGAGGCAGCCCTTGCCACTCGCGAACTTCTGGCCGATCATCCTGAGGTGGATGGCATCATTGCAACCAACGACCTCATTGCAATGGGCGTAGGCCAAACTACCAATTTGTTAAAACAGCCTGTAAAAGTTGTCAGCTTCGACCTCTTTCCAACGGCAAACCTGCTCAACATCGACACCTTAGATCACGATCCCAAGCGACTTGGTCGACTTTCAGCAGAACTATTGCTCCGACGTTTTGAAAACCCAATGGATCGTAATTATCGAACTGAAATTATGAAGGTTGAGATGCGGGGTAACGAGCCGGTCGGGAGGAGAAGTTCATGAGTAATTTCGCTATCGGTATTGATATTGGTGCGACCAAGATTGCAATCGCCTCGGTTTCAGATAACTTTTCTATTCTAGAAAAAGAAGAGATTCCCACAAGCGTCTCCTCTTCCGCAGAACTATGGGAGAGCATTGCTCAACTTGCAAAGGGATTTATTGCAAATCAGAGCGGTGAAATCCTCGGAATTGGCATTGGTTCTGCAGGGCCACTCGATATTAAGGCAGGAACTCTGAGCCCAGTTAATATTCCTTTCTGGAGAGATTTTCCAATCATTGAATTATCAAAGCAGCTCTCCCCTGGTGTGCCTGTAGTTCTTCATGGAGATGCACTTGCCCTTGCACACGCCGAACATAAACTCGGTGCCGGACGCGGTTTAACAAACATGTTAGGGATGGTCGTTTCTACTGGAATCGGTGGCGGCTTGATTCTCAACGGAAAGGTTTTCGCAGGAGAATCTGGGAACTCATGTTTCATCGGACACCACTCGATTAATTTTGAAGGTCGGCCATGTGTCTGTGGTCGTCGTGGATGCCTCGAGGCTTACTCCAGTGGACCACAGATGGTTGCGATTGCTAAGGAAAATGGTTGGAAATCCGAATCTGATTCGTTTATTGATCTAGCAGAGGCCGCCCGACAGGGAGATAGCCAAGCAATTGAGTCGATTGAGATTGGAACCCGGGCTATCGCCATCGGCATAGTGAACTTCTGCGGAACCCTTGATATACATACCGTCGTATTAGGGGGCGGAGTAGTTCAATCTGGTGAAATTTTTTGGGAGCCACTCAAAAAGCATATAAAGGAAGAGTCAAAGGCGATTAGCTTCCTGAAGGAGATCGAAATCAAGAAAGCTGAACTCGAGCGCGATGCAGGTGTGCTCGGTGCAGCACTTGCAATACTAGGTTAGGAAGCATAATGGAACTCGAAAAATCCGAACGCCCTTGGGGTCGCTATGAAGTCCTTCAGGAGAGCGCAACCCATAAAGTTAAATGTATTTGGGTGAGCCCTGGCAAGAGACTTTCATATCAACGCCACCAGAAGCGTGCAGAACACTGGTTTATCGTTCAGGGTACTGCCCTCGTCACAATCGATGGCGTCGATAAGACGCTCGGCGCAGGATCGCAAGTAGATTTTGCAATAGGAGTACTCCATCGCATCGCCAATATCGGCGAGGACGAAGTTATCTTTGTCGAAGTGCAGACAGGTACATATTTCGGTGAGGATGACATCGAGCGGGTAGAGGATGACTTCGGACGATGACTATTAATATCAAACGCGAACTTCACACTGATTGGACTTTGAGCCTCTCCCCACGTCCAGATGCCTGGGAAATTGAACCGGTCCAGGATGGCCATAATGCATGGAGAAATGACTCAACGAAATTTACCAAGAAGCCGCTGCCTCCAACATTTGCTGCCACAGTGCCGGGATGCGTTCATACAGATTTGATAAACGCAGGATTTATCGACGACATCTCAATAAATGGAAAAGAGCAAGATCAATTCTGGCTCTGGAAAACTGATAGCAAGTATGTCACCACAATTTCGCAAGATACTTCAAGTGGAAATAAGCACCTGATTTTTAATGGTCTCGACACGGTTGCAACAATCACAATCAATGGCGTCGTTCGATTGACGACGAAGAATATGCATCGTTCATATCGAGTTGATATTTCGGAAGAGATCAAGGCAGGGGATGTCTCGCTCCAGATAGAATTTAAGGCGCCGCTGACAGATGCCGAAGAGCATGTGAAAGAACTCGGGCTTTACCCTCGCCCATATGACATGCCCTATAACTACCAACGAAAGATGGCTTGCAGCTACGGTTGGGATTGGGGTCCCATCACCATCACCTCCGGAATCTGGAAGAAAATTGAAATTCAGAGCTGGAGCACTGCTTATTGTGACAACGTTGCCATTACGCCTACAGTTGAAGAGAACGTTCCACAATTCTCCCTAGATATTCCAGTAGTTGGTGATACTTCCTCACTTACTGGAGCCTTCCGTGTCCTTCCAACATCAGGTGGCGCCGCGATCCATTCCGGAAATCTCACCATTGATGGCTCACATTTCGCAGCAGTAATTAACGTTCCAGAAGCACAAATTTGGCACCCCCGCGGTCGCGGTGAGCAACCTCTCTATATCGTCGAATTTGATCTCATCAGCAAAGATGGTCAGGTGCTTGAAACGCATAGCAAGCGAATAGGTTTTAGAAAAGTCGATCTCGATACATCTGCAATTGGTGGCGGCAAGAATCTCTTCGCAATCAAGGTAAATGGCGAGCGACTTTGGATTAGAGGCGCTAACTGGATCCCAGATGATCCTTTTCCAACAAGAGTGACTCGTGAACGTTATCAGCAACGCATTCGCGACATGCTCGAGGTAAATATCAACGGTATACGCGTCTGGGGTGGAGGAATCTATGAATCTGAAGATTTCTACAATTTCTGTGATGAAGAAGGAATCGTTGTCTGGCAAGACTTCCTCTTTGCATGCGCTGCATATCCAGAGACAGCCGAAATGTTCGAAGAGGTCGCAGCTGAGGTCGATGAGAATGTACGACGCCTCTCTGCTCATCCAAGTCTTGTAATTTGGTGCGGAGGCAATGAATGTCTCGAAGGATTCCAATATTGGGGATGGCAACCAGATTTAGCAGGGCGTCCTTGGGGAGAAACTTTCTATCGCGAAACGATTCCGCAAGCACTCCGCGCAGTTGATACCTCGCGACCATATATTCCGGGTTCACCATTTTCATCTGCCAGCGATGATGTGCGCAGTTTCGATTCTGGCACAAACCATATTTGGGATGTGTGGAATGAAACCGGCTACGAACGCTACGAGCAATATCAGCCAGCTTTTGCAGCCGAATTTGGATTTAATGGTCCTGGATCATGGTCGATGCTCACTCGAGCAATTGGAAAAGAAGATCTCGATTCAACAACTCCAGAGGTTGCCTATTACCAACGCGCTTTTGATGGCATGACAAAGATTGCAGCAGGTCTATCGAGAGAGTTTGCAGTTCCACCAACTTCAGGCCATGCCTGGTATTTCGCAGCTGCACTAGATCAAGCACGCGCGGTAGAGATTGGTCTCAAGCACTTTAGAAGCCTCTACGAAACTTGCTCTGGATCAATTCTCTGGCAATTTAACGATATGTGGCCAGCGATAAGTTGGGCAGTTCTTGACCATACCGGTTTCCGAAAATTGGCATGGCATGCAATGAAGGCGGCTTATCGTCCACGGACTCTCATTGTGGGGCGCGTCGATCAAGGTGCACAGATCACATTACTCAATGACACACAGGCTCACTGGTCTCCGAGGGTCGAGCTTTTCTTGATTAATAAGGCTGGTTCTGTCGTCTCGAAGCATCTGTTGGAAGTTGAGCTAGATGGATACAGCGTTTATCGAACTCCAGGGGTAGAAATATTCCCAGAGATCAGCGATGGAAATTTCGAAGGATTTATCCTTGCAACGACTCCTGAAGTTCGTGTCTCTCGACGAACAACTCTCAATCCAGCTGCTGCTGCTCCACGGCACGAGGTGAAGCACTTCACCCAGGTGAAGGACGGCAAACTTCATGTCGCAGTCACCGCTAGTACATATATTCATGAGCTCTCAATTCTTCCTGAACTAATTGCCCTAGGCACCCAGGTCGAAACTCAGAATGTCTCACTCCTTCCGGGTGAAGAGCACATATTTGTAGTCTCTGGCAATGAGAAGGATTTTCAGGAAATCTCTCAGAAGATAGATCAAATTCTCTGGTCTCATAATCGCATTGTGAACCAAAGATGAGAATCTCGATCAGCGATCTCGGTGCAAAGAACGATGGAATATTTAACAATGCCAAAATAATCCAAGAAGCTATCAATCAGGTAGCACAGGCTGGCGGCGGTAGAGTAATTATTCCTGCAGGTGGAATTTATCTCAGCGGAAGTATCGAAATAAAGGCTCATGTGGATTTCCACTTAGAAAATGGTGCAACCCTCAGAGCTAGTTCCAATTACGATGATTACACCTCTGAACACAATATTAAGAACCTTACTAACGGCGAAGTTGATGAGTTTGTCCTTCCTCAACGTGCATTTATTGTGGGATTCAAAGCTCACAACGCTCGTATTAGTGGAGACGGCATCATCGATGGCAATGCTGATAATTTCATCGCTGAACGAGGCCAGTACATTCACAAGATGAGGGGACCCGTGGGTGGGCGCGATCAATATCTAGAGCGTCCATTCGCCATCTTCATGATTGAATGCAAGAACCTCACAATTCGAGATATCACCATAAAGGATCCTGCTTTCTGGGCCCTTCGCACGACCGGATGCAATGAGCTACTCATCGATGGAATCCGAATCCTGACAGATTTGATGGTTCCCAATGCTGATGGTGTTGACATTGATCGTTGCCAAAATGTCCGAATTGTAAATTGTGAATTTGTGACTGCAGATGACTGCATCTCTCTTAAATCATGCTCACAGACAGCGCAGTATGGTGATGTAGCAAATGTGATTATTAGCAATTGCATCATGACTTCAACATCTGGAGCAATCACACTCGGCACAGAGTCTGTCGGTGATATCAAGAATGTGCTCGTAACAAATTGTATTGTTAAGGATTCTCATCGCGGATTTGCAGTCAGAGCTCGCGAAGGTGGAACAATTTCAAATGTCCGCTTTGCCAACTCTCTAGTTCAGACTAGAACTTTTAGTGACATGTGGTGGGGCCATGGAGAAGCGCTTCATGTGACAGCATTCTCATGGGACGATCCAGCGAAAGGCACTGATGGAAACATCGAGCGCACTTACGAGGGATTTGTTCGGGATATTACCTTTGAGAATATCTCTTGCGTGACCGAGGCAGGTATTCTGAATTACGCAGCTCATCCTCAACTCATTGATGGCGTTACTTATCGCAATATTGATGTGAAGGTAAAGAAACTATCAAAGTGGGATGCAAGAGTCGATTTACGTCCAAATGGAATTGAGCAGGTGCTCCATCGAAAGCACAATGCATTTGAAATAGTTAATACATCAAATCTCACCATGGAAAATTGCACCCTTACTTGGGATTCGTCCTCTCGCGCGACATATGGTGAAGCAATTTTCAATCAAGGCTCCGAAAATTTCAAAAATACTGGTTTCACTGAATCTACAAGTGTGAATTAAATGCAGGAGACCTCCCAGAAGCGCAGCGACATCCAAGGGCTGCGCGCCTGGGCGGTTCTCTTGGTTGTTTGTGGCCACCTCTTTCCAGAATTTCTACCTGGCGGCTTTATCGGAGTAGATATCTTCTTCATCATCTCTGGCTTTGTCATCACGCAGCAGATGTCACGATTAAGAGTTGAGCACCCTCACTCCTTTTTGAGAAATTTCTACACCCGTCGAATTCGAAGGATTTTGCCAAGCGCTCTCTTCGTAATACTGATCTCCCTCATTGTCACACGTTTCTATCTCGGAATAGTTGCGGAGAATGACTTCAAAGGCAGCGCTGGCTGGGTGACGATTTTCCTCGGAAATTTTCATTTCCAAGGTGAGAGTCTCAACTACTTCTCTTCGGGAATCGTGATTCAACCTTTGCAGCATTTTTGGTCACTATCGATAGAAGAGCAGTTTTATCTCATCTGGCCTGCACTCTTCTTGGCCCTCTGGCTACTCTTTAAAGAGAAGAGAGCGCTGGTCATTGCACTCACAACATTTGCCGCTCTATCACTCGCCTATTCAATCTACTCGAGTGAAGTGCTCAAAGAATCGCTTTTCTTTAACTCTTTTGCGCGAGTGTGGGAGTTAGCCCTTGGAGCGTTGCTCTATCTCTACCCTCGAAGATTCAAATTTCTGCCACTGCTTGAAGCATTCGTTTTAGCATTGCTCTTGATATCGG
This sequence comes from Candidatus Nanopelagicaceae bacterium, assembly GCA_947454425.1. Lineage (GTDB taxonomy): Bacteria > Actinomycetota > Actinomycetes > Nanopelagicales > Nanopelagicaceae > Planktophila. The sequence goes on along the minus strand of CANGJV010000003.1, from coordinate 16,185 downwards.
CTTTTAGGATTTCTCCAAGTATGCAGTGGCCTAGACTAACTGCAATCCCTGTTGCCTTACTCACCGCTTATCTCTTACTTCGCTCAGAAGATAGCCATAACTCGATTCTTAAATTGGCGCCTATGCAATTTATCGGGGAACTTTCTTACCTGATTTATCTATGGCATTGGCCAATTCTGATAATTGTGAAGAGCACCCGCCCTCAATATGACAATACCTCAGTGGCAATAATTTTGATTCTCACCACAGTGGCATCACTCTTTACACACTATGCAATAGAAAAACCGATTCGGAGATCGGAGCTCCTCTTAAAACGCCCAATACTTACAATTACAGTGGCAATCTCCTTAGTCGCTCTCACCTCAGGATATTTCTTCCTCACATACAAGGGATAGGTAAAGATGAAAAGAATAATGACGGCACTCCTAGCAACTGCCTTGCTTGCAATCTCTTTGCCGGCAAGTGCCGCGACGATTTCCCAGAAGATCACAAGCGATGTAAATGCCGCTACGAAGATAACTTCGTTGCCGGCAGCTCTGGCGAAAACTATTGTGACAGCGCGTACCGATAAGAGCTTCTGGCTTGATCAAGAGTGCTCGGTGGACTTCCCTTCCACTGATACACCAATATGTGAGGGTGGAGATCTCACCTCATCCAAGCTAGTTGTTCTTTACGGCGACTCTCACGCATCTATGTGGATGAGCGCTCTCAATACAATCGGAAAGAAGAATAAGTTTAAAGTCAGACTCTTTGCAAAACTTGCTTGTCCAATTGTTCAGGTTCCAATCTGGAGCTACCAACTCAACAAGCCATTTGACGAGTGCATTCAGTGGCAGAACAAGGTCTTGCCAATTATCAAAGAGTTAAAGCCGGCCGCATTGATTGTCACAGATCAATGGAAGCCCGCTGTAGTTGATGGGAAAATCTCTGATTTTGACACTCCATTTATGTGGGAGAAGGAGTTTCCAATCGCGCTAAAGAACCTATCTACTCTTTCAAGTAAGGTGATAGTCATTGGTAACAACCCAAGCATGAGCCAGGATCCCATCTCATGCGTTAGCCGCCCTCGCGCCAATATTGCTCTTTGCGCCTCTGGTCGTTCGCAGGCAGATAATGCTCGCTATAACAAAACGGAAGCGGCAGCAACAAAGGCAATCTCTGGAATCTATATCGATACTGTGGCTTGGGCTTGCAACCCTGTTCTATGTCCGGTAGTCATTGCCAATAAGCTTGCCTATTTTGATCAATGGCACTTCTCCGAAAGCTACGTCAAATATCTGACCCCCGCGCTAGAAGAGAAATTAACCTTATCCAAATTGGGACTTTCGAAATAAACTATCTAGCGAGAAGGAGAGATTCATGAGCAATTCATATCAGGCAACACAAGCAGATAAGTTCACATTCGGCCTATGGACCGTAGGTTGGCAGGCGAGGGATCCTTTTGGCGATCACACTCGCGAACCGTTGGATCCAGTTCGAACAGTGGAAGAGCTTGCCGCTCGTGGTGCTTACGGGGTCACCTTCCACGATGATGATTTAATTCCCTTCGGTTCAAACGATACAGATCGACTTCACCACATCAATCGTTTCAAGAAGGCGCTGAGCGAAAATAATATGGCGGTACCGATGGCGACCACCAATCTTTTCTCTCATCCAGTATTTAAAGATGGTGCACTTACAAGTAATGATCGGGATATTCGTAGATATGCCATTCGAAAGGCAATGCGCAATATCGAGCTGGCTGTCGAACTTGGTGCGCAGATTTATGTCTGCTGGGGAGGGCGCGAAGGGGCTGAATCTGAAAGCTCTAAGGATGCTTACGTTGCGCTAGAACGGTATAAGGAAGGATTTAATATCCTCTCGCAATTTGTAATTGATAACGGCTACAACATCAAGTTTGCAATCGAACCTAAGCCAAATGAACCTCGTGGAGATATCTTCTTGCCCACCATCGGTCATGCGCTCGGATTTATATCAACTCTCGACCATCCAGAACTTGTCGGACTTAATCCTGAGGTAGGCCACGAACAGATGGCAAACCTTAACTTTGTGCACGGAATTGCACAGGCGCTTTGGCAGAAAAAACTCTTCCATATCGATCTCAATGGACAAAGAGGGCCGAAGTACGACCAGGACTTCGTCTTTGGCCATGGCGATCTCAAGAGCGCATTCTTCTTGGTAGATCTCCTTGAAAGATATCAATACTCTGGTCCTAAGCATTTCGATTACAAGCCAGTACGTACCGATGATGATTCGGGAGTATGGGCATCAGCGACATCAAATATGCGTATGTATCTCATTCTTAAAGACCGCGCTGCTAAATTTCGTAAAGATCCTCGGGTGATCGAAGCGATGAAGAACTCCAATATTCCTGGGTTATCTGAGCCAACCTTGGCTGCAAATGAAAGTTGGCGTGATCTCGCCTCAGATAGTTTTGATGTAGAGGCGGCTGGAAAGCGCGGATATGGGTATGAGATTCTCGATCAATTGGCCCTTGAACATCTGATGGGTGTTTCGGACGAGTAATGGCAAGAGTTCTTGGCGTTGATTCTTCAACTCAATCAGTAAAGGTTGTCGTTCGTGATGCAGAGAGCGGTGAGCTCATTGCTACTGCTTCACGACCACATCCAGATGGAACTGAGGTGGATCCACAATATTGGTATGAAGCGCTGACCGAAGCAATTGCGGAGATTGGCGGTTTATCTCACATCGACGCGATTTCTATTGCTGGGCAACAACACGGAATGGTTGCACTCGATGAAAATGGTGATGTTATTCGACCTGCTTTGTTATGGAACGACACTCGTTCCAGCAATCAAGCTGAATATCTCAATCATGAGTTCCCAGATATTCATAAGCGAGTTGGTTCCAAACTCGTTGCATCCTTTACCGCTACAAAACTACGTTGGTTACTAGAAAATGAACCTGAGAATGCAGCGCGGGTGAGAGCAGTAGCGCTCCCCCATGACTGGCTATCTTGGAAACTATCTGGAAGTAAGGATCTCGCAGATCTCTTCACTGATCGCTCGGATGCTTCGGGAACCGGATACTTCAATCCCAGCGAGGACACATATCAGTTAGAAATTTTGAAATCAGCGCTGGGACATACCAATCTTATTCTTCCTAAAGTAATCGGCCCTAGTGCCTTCGGATTCGAAGATAGCTCAATCAGAATTGCGGCTGGTGTGGGCGATAATGCTGGTGCTGCTCTCGGACTCGGAGCAAAGGTTGGCGACTTAGTTATTTCACTTGGTACAAGTGGGACCGCATTTCTGGTGACGCAAACGGGTAGCTCTGATGAAACTGGTCAAGTTGCTGGCTTTGCAGATGCAACTGGCAACTTCATGCCACTTGTCTGCACCCTCAACGCGGCAAAGATATTTGCATCTACTTCGGAGATGTTAGGAGTGACATTTGAGAAATTTAGTGAATTAGCCTTGTCCGCTCAATCAGGCGCAGGCGGTTTGACCTTTCTTCCACATTTTGATGGAGAGCGAACCCCAAATCGACCTGATGCGAAAGGACAAATTCTCAATATCTCTCATCACAATTTCACGCCATCTAATATCGCGCGCGCTTCCATTGAAGGCGTAATTGCGAGCATGGCTTATGCAACTCAAGCGCTAACAAACCTAGGACACTCCTTTGACCGCATTCTCTTAATTGGTGGGGCTGCTCAAAATCTGGCGGTTCAACAGATTGCATCAGATCTCTTTAACCACGAAATCATCATCCCTCAAGTCAGTGAATATGTTGCAGATGGAGCGGCGAAACAAGCTGCATGGGCCCTCTCTGGCGCCTCAACACCGCCTCACTGGAGCACTCGAGACGAGAAAAAGATTACTCCGTCTCATTCAGCCTCGGATGTTCGGGAACGTTATCTTGACGCGATTGAAAAAATTTAGCCAAAAGCGAGAGATGCACGCAATTGGCCGTCGGCAATTGGTAATTTCAAAGGTTAAATAGGAAGTTTTTCAGCCATTAGCTTGGCAGAAATTTTCTCGGGTATTGCAAACATAGTAAGTGCGATCTGAATCGATTCATCAGCTTGAGCCGGACTTGGTTTTGGGCTGAGCAATTGTTGTTGCAAAATTGCATACAAGACGGCAGTTAAATTGAGAACTCTCGCCGTCGGGTTATCCATTTTTAAAGTGCCAGATTTAATGAGAGCTTTGACCTCTGCTCCAATTTGATTTGTAAAATGTGGGAGCATTTGAGCAATAAGCCCTGAGTTCCTAATTATCATTTGCCCATATTCTGGGTGGGTTGTTCTGACTCGAACAAAGAGCCGCATTGCAAAAACTAAGTGGCTCATTGGATCGGTAGTGCTACTAAGTTTTTCATCTTTCCACGCCTCCCAATCAGCAAAGGCACTTTGCACTGCAATCAAGCAGAGCTCTTCTTTACTGGCAAAGTGCTTATAGAGGGTGCTCAGCGCCATATTTGATTCAGTGGCGATCTGTTCAACAGTTACTTCCGGTCCCCATTTAATCAGGGCCATCTGGGTGGCCTTAATAATCGCCTCGCGATTTCGGGCAACGTACTGGTGCTTGCGTCCCCCTTCGGGGGCAACCTTGACGGATGCGGCCATGCGCTCAGTTTAGGTGAATTTGGGCGGTTTTTCCTTATTCCCAACTTCTTGTATTGATTGAATATCGTAGTATTATTCCGATATTGACTCTCCAGGGAGTCCTCAAGAGGGAGAACCAAGAGATGTCAAAACTAAGAGATGCCCGTTTGATACAAAGTTTTCGCAGTAGCAAGAAGGCAAAGGTTGCTACTGGTGTTGCCGCATTTGTGCTTGTAGCTGGCTTAGGAAATACGTTAGCGGCAAACATCTCTCTCAACTCTGGAAATTCAGTTGAATTCGGTCAAGGGGTTGCACGCACTACCGCCTGCGACACTTCAATAACCATGACGCCACAAGTGAGTTTTGTTAACTCGACCGAAAGCTTCGACCTGACTTCAATCGAACTTAGCGGCGTAGATCTAACTCCCGAAGGTACAGGCTGGGATGCAACAGGTTCTGGAGTTACGGATGTAACCGGAGGATACCCATACGAATGGAATAACTGGTCTGGTTCAAATTTGGCTCGTGAATTTGATGGCGTGCCGGATTCCAATACAGATAAATGGGATGCCGTGTATCTACACCCCGGTCAATATTTCAACGGGTCAACTTGGGTAAATACTTGTGCGGATAAAACTTTAGTGATCAGGGCGTTTACAGAAGACTCGCTCTTTGGATCCCACACGCGGAATGGAACCGATACTGATTCTGCGCTTTGCTTCACTTCAGATGTCGCTCAAGAAGCTGCTGGCGTTTACGATGATACGCTTAAGACCAATTGTGGGTTCGGAATTAATATTCACGGCTACATTCAAGAATCCAGCGTTCCAACAGATGGAACTTACATTCAATACTATGGCCAAAACTCCATTGATTTGCGTCGCTTACGCACAGAGGTCACTGGGTCATCTTTCAATAACACAACAGTGACCATTCTCTTCAATAATTATCAGGTCGCCCCAGATGCTGCAGTTCTCGATGGCAAGTGGGTCAACAAATTCACGATTGAATCTATGGCGCCTACATCAAATCCTACTGGTTTGCAATCGAGTCGATCTGTCAACAATTCTGAAAGATGGTTCGTTTGGGATCAGTCAGGATTATAAATTGGCGTAATATCCGGCTATGACCTCTCTAAGCCACATGCTCTGGTTTAATAATCAAGCAGAAGAAGCAGTAAATCTCTACACAAATCTCTTCGAGAATTCCACAATTCATAATATTTTTAAGAAGCCAGATGGCGAAGTTCTCACCATCGACTTTGAGCTATTGGGCTTGAAATATGTAGCCCTCAATGGTGGCGACATGTTCTCTTTCACTGAGGCTTTCTCAATAATTGTTAGGTGTAACGACCAGGCAGAGGTTGATAAGTACTGGGATGCTCTGACTGCAGATGGAGGAGCGCCAGGTAACTGCGGTTGGCTAAAGGATAAGTTTGGTTTGTCTTGGCAAATCATTCCAAAACAACTTGGCGAGTGCCTAGGTAATCCAGATCCCGCAAAAGCTGCAGCTGCTATGAGTGCGATGATGGGTATGTCAAAACTCATCGTCAGCGAGCTCGAGGCTGCGGTTAAGTAAGAAGTAGATTTAATTCAAATTACTTTTTAAGGAGCCAAACTCCCTGAGTAGCACTTCGGGAGTTAAATGAAATCTTCGCGCCCTTAACCTCTTGCCCGTAAAGTGTCTTATCTACGGTGTACCCGAGATTGCTAATGTCGAGCGAGACAGATATTGGTGCCCTTGAAATCAGAACGAGGACTGATTCCTTCTCTGACTCTCTCAAAAATGCAATGAAATCATCTTCGACAGCCACCCACCGTAATCCTCCATTAATGAGTGCATCATGTGATCTACGAATTGCGACCAACTCTTTAACCTCACTGAAGAAATCGTGATCCCATTTCGAAGTATCTTCCCAATTAATAGTTCGGCGGGCATCTTCGCCCCACGATCCTTCAAGGCCGATCTCGTCGCCAGCAAAGATTGATGGGACTCCGGGATAGGTCATCATGAGAGTCATGGCAGCAATATGAGCCTGCTTATCCCCCAAGAGAACGGTTCTCATTCGAGCTGTGTCATGCGAATCGAGCAGCAACATACTGCCGGTGAGTGAGCGCCAAGGAATAGAGGAATTGAACTCCTTCATCGATGCTACTAATTGCCCACCCGTAATTTTCGGCATTGAGAATGGAAGCCCCTGAAATCCACCAGTAATTTCTGGATTGCGATTCATCCAATTCCATAGTGGCCGCATAAATCCTTGATAATTCATTGCGCCTTGCCAGCCTAGGCCGTTGAGATCACTCGCTTTAAAGTCTCCATTTTCTGCAACCAACCAGGTATCTGGATTGACTTCATGCATTGCATTTCTGATTCCTTGCATGACTTCATCATGAAAATTATCGCCTTCTTGGACGCCGGTCATATTTCCTACATCAATGCGCCAACCGGCCATCCCAAATTTAGGAGAAATCCATTTCTTGACGATGGAATTCTTCGCCCCATACATCACCTGTCGCAAGCTTTGCGATGAGTAATTAAATTTTGGTAGGGACTCAAGTCCGAACCAGCCAACGTAACCCCATTTAATCTTCTTATCCCAGTAGAAGAATGAACGCTCTCGTGACTTTCGGTCTTTCTTCGCTTTGGTCAACCAGTTATGGCCTTTACCGCAATGATTTGACGTCAGGTCCCCAAGAATGCGAATCTGCCTTTTCTTTGCGTTTTTGATGAGAGATAAGAAAGCTTTATCCCCACCTAAAATTGGATCAACTTCATCAAAACTTGTAGCGTCGTAGCGATGATTTGATCGGGATGGAAAAATCGGTGTGAAATAGATTCCGTTTACGCCTAGTCCCTCAATGTAATCAAGTTTCTCTTCTACACCAATCAAGTCACCACCGTAGAACTCTTGGCCGGTGTATTTGCTTCGACCGCGAGGTAGTTCATTCCAATCTCTTGGATATGCCCAATCTGGCGTGATATCGATCTTGCCAGAGCGCGCAAATCGATCCGGGAAGATTTGATAGAAGACTGATGAATTAATCCACTCTGGATTTCCAGGTGTAGCCACAATTTGAAAATCGCTATTGCTATGTACGTCGTGATCAAAGAGGCCATGTGCATTAAGCCATTCATACTTTCCTTCGCCGATAAAGACGAATCTATAAATGGTGTGGACGTTATAGACCTTTAGAGTTACGTGATACCAGTCTTCGCTTTCTCCGCTTTTGAGTTTCTTTAGCGGATAAACGCGGGGTTCTGCATCTTCATAGACGCGAACAAACCCTTGAGCGAATTGATAAGCGTGCGGAACCCGAACTTTGAGCTCGATTTTTTCACCAAGGGCTGGCGCGATATTGCTTACATAAAGCCCACTACCATCGTGATGAGGTTGCCCGATAATCCCGATTTTCTTCTTCATTATGGCATTCTAGTGCACATGACAAAAGTACTTCTGACCGGCGCCAGCGGATATATTGGAAAGCATGTAACCCTACAACTTCTCAATCAAGGGTATGAAGTTCGCGCTTCCGTGCGCAATCTTTCAAAGTCGGCAGAGGTAATAGATGCTGTTAGCCCTCACCTGGTAGATAACTCCAATCTCGATTCGAGACTGACCTTTGTTGAGCTTGATCTCGAAAAAGATTCAGGCTGGTCGGATGCGCTCAACGGTATCGACGTTCTTATGCATACTGCGTCGCCATTCCCCATTGCATCACCAAAGGATGAGAACGAACTCATTCGCCCAGCAGTTGATGGAACCTTGCGTGCACTTAAGGCAGCCCAGAGCGCTGGTGTAAGGCGTGTAGTGCTGACCTCTTCCGTCGCCGCGGTGTATGGCATTGAGTTGCCCGAGGGAAAAACAGCATTCGATGAAACGATGTGGACAGATACCTCTCACCCAATTGGTCAACAGGCTTACACAAAGTCAAAGACTTTGGCAGAACGTGCTGCTTGGGATTTCATTAAGAACGAAGCACCTTCGATGGCCTTGACGACAATTAATCCGGTCCTCGTATTAGGCGCTCCACTTGATAACAACTTTGGTTCATCTATTTCGCTGATTGAGCGCGTCCTCAAAGGTAAAGATCCAATGCTGCCTGATCTTCGTTTCTCAATCGTCGATGTTCGCGATGTGGCTCAGATGCACGTTCAAGCAATCAAGAACGATGCAACCAAGGGTGAGCGAATTCTTGCCTCTGCAGGGACGATGTCATTTGTAGATATTGCAAAATACCTCAATACCATCTATCCGCAGAGCAAGATAAGGAGCGGACAGGCTCCAGGATTTGTAATCAAGGCCCTCTCACTTTTCGATGGCGACATCAAGGCGATTCTTCCAATGCTTGGGAAAGCCATGGTTACAAGCGGTGCAAAAGCTACAAGAATCCTGGGTATCTCATTTATCCCGGTAGACGTCACTTTAAGAGAATCAGCCGATTACTTGATCAAAAATGGGTTTATAAAGAAATAAGAGCCCAATAATTATAAGTAGTACTGAAATTGCAATGCTTCCTGATCTACCGATGCGTTGTGGTAGTCCAAGTACTCCCTGATCTATATCCCACTGCAAATCCTTGAGCACATTGAGGAAGTGAAAAGCAGTAGTGAATAGCGCCAAAGCTACATAGAGCCAGAGTGGTGGACACTTGCCTGCCGCCAAAAAAATTGCCCATGGCAAGAGACCAAAAGAAATCAGATACGGAAGCGGCGAAAAGATGGTCGGCTTTAGCTTCAAGTTATATAAAGCAGCGCTTAATAATCCGAGTAGATGCAGAGCGGTTCCAATTGCTCCCAATGGACTCAAGAACGAGAGCACTGCGGCACTCAGGAGCGCGATTGGAATCAAACGTTGCAATAGTGAGAGCGATAAATCCCCCGAAACCAGTGGTTTCCGCAATCTATTTGCTGCTCTATCAAGTGGAAGGTCAATTACCTCATTGCTCCATCCCACAACCAATTGCCCAGCAAAGATTGCTATGGCGATTCGAATAGATTGCGTAAGTGAGAACTGCGAGATTGAAATCCCGAAGGCCATTGATACCACTAAACAGGTAGGACCAAAATGGGATGCAACTAGAAGGGCTTTGACCTTTAAAAGTAAGGATTTAATCATCTACGCTTCGATCTCCAGAAGCTTCGAGGTAATTATCGCTTTAGCTGAAGAAGAGTTGTAATCGTTGCGATTACAAATATTCCAAGCGCTGCACCGAAATCTGCAACCTTATGCTTGCGAGAAAAATGTGAATAAAGCGCGCCAACAAAGTAGAGCACGAGCGCCGCAGATGAAACTACGCCAAGCGGCTTGCTCCAGATGCCTAGGATGACGCCAAGTCCGCCAAGAATTTCAAGCGTTGCAAGTACTGGTATCTGGTTAGGTTTTACGCCAACCTTGGCCATAGCTGCCATTACATCAGGCACCTTCTTGAGCTTTGAAATTGCTGATCCGATTGCGGCAAAGGCGAGCAGAGCGCCAAAAATATCAAGTGCGATTGTCATGGCCAAAGTTTAACAGTCGACAAAGCCAAATCAATGGAATCTAAAAACCTCGTGGCAGAGTTTAAAGAGTATTTTTATGCCTTATTCGGAGGTAAGACAACAACGCGATAGAGCAAGGTATTGATAATAAACATTAAGGCAAGTAGCCCCCAACCGGGCTTTCCTAGAACAACTAATGCATAAGTGACGATAATCGGACCGACGATTTCGCTTAATCCATTTCCTAAGGTCCAGATGCCGTAATAAGCACCTTGGCGCGATGAATCTGCTAAATCAAATGAGATCTGCCAATGAATCATCGCAATAATTAATTCGGCACAAACGTGCAGAGCCATACCTGCAAGAAATACCAGTGATGCAATCTGGGCAGAAGGACCTTGCGCAAATGCATACATTCCGCATGCAGCAGCAAGGAGAAATCCTGTAAAGAGGTACTGATTAGCAGAGTCTTTTAGCGGCTTTGTTCGCTTGCTTATGCGCATCTGAAAGATGACAACAGAGGCAGTGTTGAGAATAAGGATTGTCGATACCCACCACCGAGGAGCATTGCTGTATTTCACAATCCAGATAGGAATACCGACATTTTGCACCACGAATTGGATATTTGTAATTGCTGCCATTGCTGTAGCAGCGATATATCGCCCATCTTTAAATATCGCCCAGTCAAACTTTTCACGTTCTTGCAATGTGGCAGGGAAATGAGGAACCAATGAGTAGATATAGGCTCCAATAAGAAATGTGCAAGCATCGAGAAAAATTACAAGTTGATATCCAAAGGTCGAATTAATCGCCAGTGCAATTCCCGAACCGAGGCTGCCTAAACCGATTCCAAGGTTGTTGATTGAGCGTGTGTAGGCACGGTTTCTTGGGTTAGTCTTCGAATCCCCCACGCGTGCAATCAAAGTTTGCTGAGCATTGCGGCTAAAGACATTTGCGATGGAATCAGCTGCAAAGCAGATTGTCAGCCATATAAATGAGTGGACAAATACAAGTCCCATTACGGCTACCCCATTGATAACCATTGAAACGACAACAACGATGCGTTGTCCAACTCGATCAACAAGATGGCCGGCGGGAATCGTCATCAATAGACCAGCAGCTGCACCTATTGAAAGTGCCAGAGCAGTCTTATGTGGACCAAGCCCCACCGTGAAAGAGAAGTAAATGACGAGGACTGAAATTAATAACCCATTGCCGAAACGATCAATCAATGATGCAAGTGAGACTTTGCGGATGATTGGATCTTCGTGAATTACTTTATTGAGCCAGGATGGCATCGTGGACATATTGCGCCAATCCCCTGACTCTTCCATCGTAATAAGCTTTGAATCGATGGTCTTGGATATACATCAGTGCAAGATTCTTCTGCATCTCAACTGAGCACTCGTAGAACCATTTCGAAATTGCTTGACGATGAGCAACTACTGCGGCTTGCGCTTGTGCAGAAGTGACTTCATAACTATTTCCATATGCAATGACGAACATCTCGGTTGCTGCCTCTTGGTCGACCTTGGCAGCGGCAAAATCGGCCTGCGTATATTTTGAGGTACGAGTTGAAGATTGCTGGAAGGCTTCAGTGCCACCCCAGCGCTCTTCTACCTCTTGCTCGTACTCACTAAACATAGTTGAGCTTAGTTGAAGTAAGCGATGATGGCGCCAGCGATGGTGAGGTTAATTGCGTCATTTGCAGTCTCGATGATCCAGACTTTAAGGCTATCTCCACCGAAGAGACGATGGGAAAGAGATGCAAACATTCCAATTCCCACACCAAGTGCGAAACCAACACCTGCACCATCAAGGATGCCAAGATCAAGGTTGTTCGCCTGCAAAGTATTGATAATCAGGGCAAGGGTGAAAGTCTGTGCGATAACTCCAATAATTGTTCCGCCGAAGAGGAGTGCGGGCTTGTTCTGCTGGGTTGTGAGCTCGCCATTTGCAACACCCTTTGCCTTCATCCAAATTGGATAGAAAGTCTTTGGGCCGAACCAGATGCCACCGCTAATAAATGAAACAACAAAGGCGGTTAGTACGCCCACGAAATTGAGTCCAGTGAAAGTCATGCGAAAAGGGTACTTCAATCGGGCCTAAATTGGGATTACCATCAACTCATGACAGGCGAAAAAATTCATTCAGAAATTTTCGATACCGGAAACCCTAAGACCAATGCAGCGCGCATAGTTATCCATGCGGCGCCATCTACGATTTTCAACATTCTCGCCAACCCACATCGCCACTATGAGATTGATGGCAGCAAAACCATTAAATCTAATCTCAGCGGCCCAGATCGCTTGAGTCTGGGTGCGAAATTTGGAATGTCGATGCACTTAGGAATAAATTACAAAATCATGAATTACGTCGTTGAATATACAGAAAACGAAGTAATTGCTTGGCGCCACTTAGGGCGATGGCGCTGGCGCCACGAATTGCGAGATCTCGGTAATGGATCAACCGAAGTAACGGAAACTTTTGACGGATCATATGCTCCATATATTTCCCAGCTTTGGCTTAAATTTCGAAAAGCTTATCCGTGGACTCAGATGGTTGTGGCAAAGTCCCTTGTTCGATTGAAAGAGGTTGCTGAGAATGAGCAAGGCTGAAGTTTCTGCCCACTTGAAAAAATTCGATAAACCCCAGCGGGATGCATTGCAAAGGGTTCGAGAAATTATCGCTGAGGCGCTACCTGAGGCTAAAGAAGTCATTAAATATGGAATTCCCACCTTTGTCATAGATGGCAAAGGGGTCATTGGCTTTGATGGATTTAAAAAGCACAACAGCATCTTCCCTTACAGTGGCTCACTAGCTTCCAGACTTAAAGAAGAGTTGGTTGGATACGAACAGACTAAAGGCTCAATCCATTTTGATCTAGAAAAACCATTTCCGAAGGCGCTTCTCAAGAAAATTATTAAAGAGCGACTCAAACAGATCTCTGAAAGTTAAACCGTCTTTGATTCTATTTCAAATTATTTGCCACAACTCCAAGTATTGTTCCAAATAAAATCAGCCCAATACTGAAATACCAGTACGCGGGATGGTCAAAAATCGCCATTAATTTATCTACTCGAACCCAAAAAGCCTCCCCACGCCACACCTTTACTTCTTCGTGACAATGTTCAACTTTCGTTAAGTTTTTCATTTCATCTCCTACACCAGAAAACATTGCGGACAGCTTCTTGCTGTGTAGTAAATGACTTGGCATGATTTTCCCAAAATGGCCCATCCCCCCGCTGCGCGAGCAGCCGCGGCTATTTGAGCCAGAATATCAGTCACTGACCCGGAGCCAGAAGAATCAGAACCGCCAGATTCTGCGGCAAAAATGTTTAGCTTTGAGTGACCTTGAGTTACCGGATTAAATAGGGATGTTGTACCAGGCGTTTGAGCAGCAGCAGATGGGCCAATACTGACGGCGCTAACGGCGCCAATCAGAACCACTGTAGCTAAGTATTTACTTTTGATGTCCATAATTTCTCCTTAATTAATGCAATTTGCATTAAAGGGGAGAAATTACTTATTTATCCTTAATTAATCCTCACGTTTTGTAAACCTTTGCTACACATTAAATTGACTTAAAGCGAAGCGAGCGAATCTTTGATCATCGCCTGTAAAAGTTTTGTGTCAACATCCCAATCATTGGGCAGCGCAATAGTCTTTTTATTAACTTTGTAATCCTTGAACTTAGGGGTGTATTTCTTCAAAACTTCTAGGTTCCATGGCGCAATCAAGATGTGATTGGTAGCAGCCGATATTCCGAAAATGTAACTTTTATCCTTCTTCAACATAGGTTGATTCCAGGCAATCACAAGTTCTAGCTCTGGGAATTTGGTTGTAAGAGCCTTGAAGATTGCCTTCATAGTCTTGGCTTGTGTCGGCGATACGGTCTTAAAATATTCTGCAGGAGTATCGAAGCGCTTAGAACTCTCGGAACCTCGCGAATACATCACCAAAGCATTGGCATGGGCTTGCGAGAAACCATAATTTTCGCGAAGGTGGGCAATTTGAACTGGGTACTTCTCGCCTTCAAGACTCTTCATAATCTTGAACCAATACGACATTTTCTCGCCGTATTTCTTTTCAATTAAAGGAAAGAACTTCTCTCGATCTCCATCATTTACTGCCATGGAAGCAAATCTACATCACTCATGAGAAAAATTGAAGAATGAGAAAACCCCCACGGATCTCCATGGGGGTTTTCTTCTACTAATTAATTAGTTAGCGATAATAGTTGAGATTTCGAACTCAAGCTTGATGTTCTCAGATACGAGAAGCCCACCTGTCTCAAGTGCAGCATTCCATGTAAGTCCGAAGTCCTTACGGTTGATCTCTGATTCGCCTTCGAAACCGTAACGGTCGTTGCCAAATGGATCCTTAGCTGTTCCGGTGTATTCAAATTCAATTGTGATTGGCTTTGTTACATCCTTCATTGTCAGGTCGCCTTCAACTACGAGCTTGTCAGAACCTGAATCCTTGACTGAAGTTGACTTGAAAGTAATCTTTGGGAAGTTAGCAACATCAAAGAAGTCAGGTGACTGAAGGTGTCCGTCACGGTCTGCGCTGCGGGTATCGATTGAAGCAACGTTGATTTCAATTGAGATTGTTGCGGCACCGTCTGCTACGACTGCCGATCCGGTGTAATCGTTAAATGATCCACGAACCTTTGTCACCATTGCGTGACGGGCGCTAAAGCCCACGCGGCTATGTGAAGCATCGATTGCATATGTGCCTGCTGGAAGTGTTGAGAGAACTGACATTGATATTCCTTTGTTTGCGTGAATTGGAAGCTGATAAGGCCACCTTAAGTGGCACAGGTGAACAATAGGGTAATTTAGTTGAAATTTCAACCAAATAGCCGTTTGCTTCCAGTAGAAGGTGACCTCTTTCGTCGCTACACTCACTAGATAGCTTCACTAAACGCGGAGGATTCTCAGATGCAAGATTCAGGCAAGTGCCCAGTGGCACACGGTGCAATGACAACTACCGGCTCATCAAATCAATATTGGTGGCCTAACGCTCTGAATCTCGACATCTTGCATCAACACGATACTAAAACAAATCCACTCGGTGCAGATTTTGATTATCACCGAGAGTTAAAGAAGCTTGATATTCCGGCGCTTAAGAAAGATCTTCATGACCTAATGACGCAATCACAAGATTGGTGGCCCGCAGATTGGGGTCACTACGGCGGATTATTTATTCGCCTGACTTGGCATGCTGCTGGTTCATATCGCATTGCAGACGGTCGTGGTGGTGCAGGGACCGGCAATCAGCGTTTTGCTCCTCTTAACTCTTGGCCAGATAACGCGAACCTTGATAAAGCGCGTCGTTTGTTATGGCCCATCAAGAAGAAGTACGGCAACAAAGTCAGTTGGGCAGATCTGCTCGCATATGCAGGCACGATTGCATATGAATCTATGGGGCTAAAGACTTTCGGTTTTGCATTTGGTCGCGCCGATATCTGGCATCCAGAAATTGATGTCTACTGGGGCAGCGAAAAAGAATGGCTCGCACCTTCTGACTCTCGCTATGCAAATCTAGATTCTGCATCAACATTAGAGAATCCGCTCGCAGCCGTCCAAATGGGATTGATTTACGTTAACCCAGAGGGTGTTAATGGAAAGTCAGATCCTTTGCAGACAGCGGCTCAAGTTCGCGAAACTTTTGCACGTATGGCGATGAATGATGAAGAGACTGTCGCTCTTGCTGCCGGCGGTCACACAGTTGGTAAGGCACACGGCAATGGCAAGGCTTCCAACCTTGGTCCAGCACCAGAAGGTGCACCGATTGAAGAAGCTGGACTTGGCTGGATCAATCACACCACTCGTGGCGTCGGTCGCGACACTGTTACATCAGGAATCGAAGGCGCTTGGACGACCCATCCAACTCAATGGGATAACGGTTATTTCAAATTACTTCTAGGTTACGAATGGCAACTTACTAAATCCCCCGCTGGTGCCACACAGTGGGAGCCGATTGGAATCCGCGAAGAAGATAAGCCGGTCGATGTGGAAGATCCTTCTATTCGCTACAACCCAATGATGACCGATGCCGATATGGCGATGAAGATGGACCCGGTCTACCGCGCGATTTCTGAGAAGTTTGCATCAGATCAGGCCTACTTC
>CANGJV010000002.1 GCA_947454425.1 Candidatus Nanopelagicaceae bacterium | reverse complement strand
GATCAAATCTAGTGGCTCGGTATTCATTCGACTGAGTAAAGGCCGTTGCTGTCCGGAGTCCTTTAATTATGTCATCACGTGTCTTTGCCGCAGATAAAAGCGGAACAATTAATCCGATACTTCGATCAACCCAGATTGCGTATCTGGCAACTTGAGCGGATTCAAGTAATTCAGAGAGATCCTCAAAATGGTGGTAGAGGCTGCCTTTTGAAATGCCTGACTTTTCGAGAATTTCATCTACCGAAATATC
This sequence comes from Candidatus Nanopelagicaceae bacterium, assembly GCA_947454425.1. Lineage (GTDB taxonomy): Bacteria > Actinomycetota > Actinomycetes > Nanopelagicales > Nanopelagicaceae > Planktophila. The sequence goes on along the minus strand of CANGJV010000002.1, from coordinate 49,069 downwards.
GCTCGAGAATTTTTCCTCCAGTATTTCAACCGTCGTCTCAATCAGACGCACTTTTGTAGGGTGAGATACATTTGCCATTGGGTTATTAAACTCAATAATGAGAAGTATTGGTAGCCTTACGCATTATGAAAAAGCCGACAATCATCCTTGCCACAAGTAATGGTGTAGGAATGGGCCATCTCGCTCGCGCTAGTGCAATCGCGCTTGAGCTGAAAGAGTTTGCAGAGCCAATTATTGTCTCCATGGCTGGTGGCATTGCTGAGATTCCTGAATACCTAGGAATCCGAGTGGAATACATCCCAGGTCGCGATCGCGGATGGATGAATCGAGAGAATTGGGACGAGTACCTTCGCGACCGATTGATGGCACTTGTCGATGAGACAGATGCGACTGTCATGACATTTGATGGCGTTGTTCCCTATCCAGGCGTAATCGCTGCGAAATTCTCTCACCACAAATTGGCACTCGTGTGGGTTCGCCGAGGATTCTGGCAAAAGTTGCCACAACGTTTCGTCTTAAGCATGCAATCCAAAATGATGGATTATGTTGTCGAACCAGGCGATATCGGTCGCGCATATGACTTCGGTCCTACATCGAAACGCGATGATGCAACTCTTACTTCGCCGGTTTCTCTCTACAAAAAAGAGAGTGCACTTTCTCGAGATGAGGCACGGAAAGTCCTTGGATTAGATCTCAACCGCCCAGCAGTATTGGTTCAACTTGGAACTGGCGATAGCGATGTCAACGAGAAACTCACCGCTGCCTTATCTGGTCTACTTGGTTGGAAAGATCTACAAGTAATTCTTACTAAGCAACCGCTCGATAAAAATGGAAAATCGTTAGCTCCCGAGGGTCTCGATATTCGCGTCGTGCGACATTTCCCATTGGCACGAGTTCTCCACGCCTTTGATGCAGGTGTATCCGCAACTGGCTATAACGGCGTTCACGAAAACCTACCTGCTTGCCTGCCGACAGTCTTTATCTCAAATATTCGTGGTACGGATGATCAAGAAGCGCGCGCACAGTGGTGCCATGATTTTGGATATGCAATCCGAGGCAATCAAGCAAATTTGCACGACATCACAGCTGCAGTAAAGAAATTGCAGGATCCAGATATTCGCGCAAAGCTTGCTGCAAAGTGCACGGAACTTCCTAAGACTTCGGGCGGTGCAGAAATTGCAAAGATTCTTTATCAACTTGCAACTCAGGAAGAACCCAAGCGCCCATCGTGGATTACATATAAGCGTTTACGACTACAAGACCACATCAATCGCGGTAAGCGACACATTGCCTACACGGGACTTCGTCGACTAGGACTTGTCTATCGAGCAATCAATCCGCACATCATTGTAAGTCGTACAAAGCAAGAGCCTCCAATTTGGGGCTCTCAAATGACCGCCGCTGAACTTCACCCACTTATTAAAGGAGAGATGCGTTTTGAACATCTCATCTCTGGTGCATCGGATGAATACATTGCACGCCGGAAGGCAATTGCAGAGAAGGCTTACGGCCAAAAGACAGAAGTGATTAATACAAAGAAGAGTAAGTAATCTACTTTCCCCTTGGCTCTTCAATCATTTTCTCGAGCTTTCGCTTAAGAATAAAAATCACCGTAATTGCAATACCTAAGAAGAATATTGCCCAGTAGCGCAAATATTTTTCAAGGGCAGCAAGTGAGTTTGCAAATTCGTAACCCAGTAGGACAACTACAGTTGAAAATACGATAGCTCCCGCTGCATTCCATTTAAGAAATGTTCGGTAAGGAACGCGGTGCATCCCAGCAAGTGCTGGAACCAAGGCACGCAACAAGGCTTGCGCTCTTCCAAAGAAGATAGCTCCACCGTGATATCGATCAAAAATTGCTTCTGCTAAACGCCATCGCTTCTCACCAATTAATTTACCAAAACGATTTTCTTTAATTCGTGGACCGAAGTGCTTTCCAACTTCATATCCAACTGAATCACCAGCGATTGCTGCCACTATTGCGCAACCAAGAAAAAACCATACATTCCAAATTTTTTCATGCGCGAGCACGCCACCTATTAGGAGAGCTGTCTCGCCCGGAAGAACGAAACCCACAAACGCTGCTGCCTCTGCGAAAGCAAATAAAAGTAAGAGGATGAAGAGGGGTATATGAAGATTATGTAGAACGAGATAATCAGCAGTGTGACGTATCCACTCTGAAATCGACATGCGCTCACCATATATGACTAGTAAAGTCAGCGCCATGAGAGCTGAAACATCAATTCCAGTAAATGAAATTATTGCCACACGTCGTAGTCCACGTTCTTTTAACGAGGTGGCAGAGATTTCAAACGAGGATCTCACCGCGATACTAGAGGCTGCTCGATGGGCACCATCAGCCTTTAACGGCCAGCCATGGCGCTTCTTTGTTGGCAAGCGCGGCGATGAAGTCTTTAACCAGATCCTCTCTTCATTGGTTGAGTTCAATCAGATGTGGTCAAAGAGCGCCTCAGCGCTGATTCTCGTGGCATCTAAAACAGCGAAAGCAGATGGATCTCCTCACGGCGACTATCTATTTGATTGTGGACTCTCTGTGGCGCAATTGGTTATAGAAGCGCACGATCGCGGCCTTGTGGCTCACCAGATGACAGGATTTGATCGAGAAAAGGCAAAGGTTGCTGTTTCAATGCCGGAAGAACTCACCGCCGTAGTTGTCATTGCGGTGGGCGTGCAAGATGCACCGGAGAAATTATCTGGACCATTGTTAGAACGTGAAACTGCAAAGCGTGAACGCCTTGCCTTACACGAGATTGTTCTTAAAGGCTTACCTTTTTAAAAACGGGAACGAATCTCCCAGAGATCCTTAAATACCGGATTAAAGAGAGTGCTCGCCAGATACTGCACTCCGCTTGATCCACCGGAACCCATCTTTGCACCAATTGTTCGCTCAACCATCTTTACATGGCGATACCGCCATTCTTGGATTCCTTCATCTATATCAAGTAAGCGTTCGGCAACCATGGCAGCTTCTGCGTCTGTTCGATGGAGGTCAAGCAGTGCATCCTGCACCTTTACATTGCTCTCGTAGGCAATGTTCTTAGAACGGTTTAACACTTCCGCTGGGATTTCAAATCCACGTTGAGAAACGTAAATCAAGAATGAATCCCAGGTTGAATTACCAATACAAATCAACTTAATTTCTTCCTGCACCTCAGGTGGTAAGTGTCCCGCCATACGTTCGTCGCGGCGACCCAATATTGCCTCTACCTTGCGGAACTGTGCAGATTGAAAGCCGCTCGATGTCGAGAGGTAATCACGAAAGGCGTTGAATTGAAGTGGAGTCATGGTCTCCAAAATATCTACCTGTGTGACACAGACCTTCATGATGGTGCGGATTCGACCCAATAGGGCGAGTGCATAATGTGAATTACCGGACTCCATAGCAGTTGCAGCTTCTTGAAATTCGTGAAGGAGTTGCTTAAACCAAAGTTCATATGTTTGATGAATGATGATAAAAAGCATTTCATCATGCTCGGGGCCTTCTGAAAGTGGCTTCTGAAGCTTTAATAATTCATCAACTTGAAGATATGAGGAATAAGTCAACGCTGAATCGTATTCTTCACTCATGTGACTCTCGAATCCGAACCCTTGATTTCTTCATATTTCTTACTGATCGTTAAATCGCGCAATCGTTGGAAGCCATCCCAAATTTCAACGTACGACGTTGGTAGTGGCGCGATGGCAAGCCGAATTGTATTTGGGGTACGGTAATCAGGGATCACATTGACGAACTGTCGCAGGGCAATACAAATTTGTGCAGCTTGTGGATGGCCGATTGAAATATGCCCACCACGTTCGCTCGCATCGCGCGATGTAAGCAGCGTGTAACCAAGATCAGCAAGCCATGCGTCGAAGAGATCAATCATCATCTGAGTTCCAGTTGCAGCTTTTTCGGAAATTGACTTAATGCCAGCTTCTTCAATCATGGCAAATGCGGTTTGCACTCCGCGTACCCCAACGATGGATGGGCTAGCAATTTGGAAACCGCGAATACCTTTTGCTTTTACAAACTCAGGACCCATTCCAAATTGATCTTCATTTCCAAACCAACCTTGGATAGGAACTTGTAATTCGTTTTGCACTCTCTTATTTACATATAACCAAGCTGGAGATCCTGGGCCTGAGTTTCCATATTTATATGTGCATCCAACGGCAAGATCGACACCATTTGCATCAAAGTCCATTTCAATTGCTCCAGCTGCGTGGCTAGCATCCCACAAGACCAACGCGCCGTATTCGCGAGCCAAATCGGTAATTGATTTGATGTCATTGCGCGCACCAGAGCGATATTGAATTACTTCAAAGGTAACAAGTGCAACATCTTCACTCATGTAAGGTTTCAAAATATCGACTGTGATTCGCTCGTTATCAGAGAGAGTTTTATCTTCGTTATCAATGATTACAAGATTGAGACCAAGTTGCTTTGCGATGCCATCAAGGATGTAACGATCAGTTGGAAAGTTGGCAGCATCGGTAATGATTGTCTTGCGTCCAGGGCGAGAATTAATAGCAGCGAGACAGAGTTGATAGAAATTTACAGATGTCGTATCGCAGACCAACACCTGTCCTGGCGCAGCGCCAAGGACTGAACGTCCCAATAGATCTCCCGCCGGCTGAGCTTCATCCACCCAGTGGCTCCAGCCGGTCACCACTTCACGGCCCCATTCGTGGGTGAGGAAGTCATTTACCGCTTTCACAGTCTCATGGGGGAGACGTCCGAGTGAATTTCCATCTAAATAACAGAGATCCGGGTCGGTAATCACAAATCTGCTCTTGAAATGTGCGAGCGGATCGATTCGGTCGAGTTCGAGAGCGTATTCGCGGTCAGTAACCTTCATGATGGAAAGGTACGCTCTCCTACCGTGGCGCGCAATCTTGTAAACATCGAAGAGGTCTCTAAAGCCTTTGATATTCGCCCACTTCTGACAAAGGTTTCGTTAGGCATTTCTGAAGGTGAAAGAATCGGAATTGTTGGGCGCAATGGCGCTGGCAAGAGCACTTTGATGCGAATTATCACTGGCGAAGAAGCTCCAGATGCTGGTCGAGTGACAAAATCAAATTCAACGAATATTGGCTTCTTAGCTCAGATTGATAAAGCAGATCCCTTATTAACAGTTGGTGAAGTCGTGCTGGGTGATCGCGAGAAGCATGAGTGGGCTGGTGATTCTCGCATCAGAGAAATCTTCACTGGTCTCTTCGGTGGATTCGATGATCACCTATTTGAAAGAACTTTTGGACAATTATCAGGTGGAGAGAAGCGCCGCGTCGGTCTTGCAAAGTTATTAATTGATGACGTCGAACTTGTTCTGCTCGATGAGCCGACTAACCATCTCGATGTTGAGGGAGTGGCATGGTTGGCGCAGTATTTAAAGAAGAGAACAGATTTAGCAGTGCTCGTTGTTACTCACGATCGTTGGTTCCTTGATGAAATCACAGATCGAACCTGGGAAGTTGTACTAGGAAACGTTGAAGAGTACGACGGTGGATATTCTGCTTTCGTCTTGGCGAAGGCAGAGCGATCACGCCAATCTGCGGTAACCGAAGCCCGCCGAAACAATCTAATTCGTAAGGAACTCGCGTGGTTACGCCGTGGTGCGCCCGCGCGAACAACTAAACCCAAGTTTCGTATTGATGCCGCAAACGAACTGATTTCGGCAGAGCCTGCTCCACGAGATGGTAGCGAACTCTTAAAATTTGCCCTTAACCGATTAGGTAAAACAGTTCTCGAGACAAAAGATATGCAGGTTAAAGCCGGCGATAAAGAACTTCTATCGCACTTAACTTGGAATATCGGTCCCGGTGATCGAATTGGAATTATCGGAGTTAACGGCGCCGGGAAAAGTACTTTGATGCGAGTGCTTGCGAGTCATCTAGCACCGGCTGCAGGAAAGCTCACTACTGGAATAACAGTGAAAATAGCATTCCTTACCCAACATTTAGATGAACTCGATCCAACCTGGCGTGTGTTAGAAGCGGTAGAAAATGTTGCGCAATATGTCGAACTTGGAAAAGGCAAAACTCTTTCAGCTTCACAACTCTGCGAACGCCTTGGCTTTGATCGAGATGGACAGTGGACTCCGGTCGGAGATCTATCTGGAGGTGAGCGCCGTCGATTGCAACTGACGCGCTTACTGATGGATGCCCCAAATGTATTGATGCTAGATGAGCCTACAAACGATTTTGATATCGAGACACTTACAGAGTTAGAAGATTTGCTCGATAGCTATGGTGGAACTTTGCTCGTTGTATCCCACGATAGATACTTCTTAGAACGTGTCTGCGATCGGTTTGTAGGCTTATTAGGCGATTTGAAATTACGTGATCTACCTCGTGGAGTCGATGAATATCTCGAACTCCGCCATGCATCAACGCAGCCAACGCAATCTCTGGCTAATAAGGGGAAGACTTCAAACGCTGCAGAAGAGCGTCAATTGAAGAAAGACCTCACTAGAGTTGAGCGCCAGATTGAAAAAGGTAAAGCAGAGGTAATCCGCATTAGCGCAGAGCTAGAAATCCAAAGTGACCCGGCGCAATTTACAGAACTTACAAATCAACTTGCGAAAGTTTCAAATGACCTAGCCGCGCGCGAAGAAGAGTGGCTATCGATTACGTTGGCACTTGAGGGATAGAAATGTTGTCAAAGGCGACTCAAAGATTAGATATTTTGGCAACTATTTCCGGAGCAATGATTGCGTTACAAGCCCGAGCAAATGGCGAATTATCTCATCGCTTAAATAATGGAGTAGAAGCTGCCTTAATCTCATTCACATCAGGCCTTGTAATAATTGCCTTCATCGCTCTCTTCTCGCCGTCAATTAAATTAGGCGTTCGCAATTTAAGCGGGGCTGTATCTCGTCGCGAGATTCCACGATGGACACTATTCGCTGGTGCACTTGGCGGATCCTTTGTCGCAATTCAGACTCACACCGTGCCTGTAATAGGCGTTGCCATTTATTCCGTTGCCTCAATCGCAGGACAGACCGCTGCATCGCTTCTTGTGGATCGCTTAGGTTTAACAGGCGGCGGTAAGAAAGGAATAACAATCCGTCGCGTCGCCGCTGCACTCTTTACTATCTTCGCAGTCTTAGTCTCTGTTTACGACCGAATTGAAGGTGCAAACCTCGAGCTCCTTGCAGTTCTTATGGCGGGAGTTGCGGGTGCAGTTGTTGGAGTTCAACGTGCACTTAATGGTCGCATCAATGAGTTCTCTCACCAGAGTTACACAACTTCACTACTTAATTTCTTTATGGGAACAGCTTTCCTATCACTCTTCTTGCTTCTCATTATTATTTTTGGGAATGCAAAGGTAACTGCTCTGCCCGCGGGCCCTTGGTGGATATATACAGGTGGAGTAATTGGAGTTATCTACATTGCTTTTACATCAAAAATTGTGCAACACCTTGGGGTACTTACATTCACGCTCTTTAGCGTTGGCGGAAACCTTCTTGGATCGCTGCTTATCGATTTGATATCTCCTACCAACGGAGTAAATGTCAGTTGGTACCTTGTAACCGGAATCGCGCTGACCTACCTCGGAGTTATTGTGGGCGGCGTGAATAATTCACAATTACCGAAACGGTAGAAGCAAGAATAAAGAACCCTGCAATTGCATAGGAAGAAGTCTTCACCCACGGCAGAGTTGCGGCATAGAATCCGGCCAGTGTAATTCCAGCGCCCCAGAGGATTGCGCCGACTAAATTGGCGGATAAGAACTTGTAGTAATTCATCTTTGAAGCACCGGCAATCGGTGGAACAAAGGTACGAACCCATGGAAAGAAACGTGCCGCTACTACCGCCCACCAACCGGTCTGTTGATAGAAGCGCTCGGCGTTGACTATCAGCCGTTGAACCCTAGGAGACTCTCGCTTCTCAAGATACGGGCGGCCAATCACTCGACCGAGAACGAATCCAACTTGATCTCCGAAGAATGCAGCTACAACAATCAATGTAACGAGCAAGAGAATATTGATATCTCCATGCGCTGCCGCAACTAATCCAGCGCTAAAGAGAATCGAATCACCGGGGAGAAAGAATCCAAAGAGGAGACCGGTTTCAATGAAAACTATTCCCGCCACAAAAATGTAGAGAAAGAACGGCGCTAGCGAAGAGAACTGGCTATCAAATGAAGCTGCAAAGCTGTTCATTTAGCCCCGTTGAGAAATCTTTTTCACAGCGGCAGCAACTTTTGTCACAACCTGTGGGTCAAAGACGCTCGGAACAATAAATGAAGCGTTAAGTTGTGAATCAGTCACACAATCTGCAATTGCATCGGCCGCCGCCGCAAGGAGGTCATCTGAAATCTTTCGAGCTCCAGCATCAAGCAAACCACGGAATATTCCTGGAAAGGCCAGAACATTGTTGATTTGATTTGGCTGATCACTTCGTCCAGTCGCAACAACTGTTGCGTACTTGCGAGCAATAGCTGGATCTATCTCTGGATTTGGATTTGCAAGTGCGAAGACAATTGAATCTTTAGCCATAGCTGCAATATCTGCTTCGACGAGCACATCTGGCGCGCTCACACCGATGAATACATCTGCGCCAACCATGGCTTGATGGATATCACCGAGGAAGTTATCCGGGTTTGAATTCTCTTTAAACCACTGGCGCATATCGTCTTCACCGGCAGAGGATTTAGAGATAACTCCATCTTTATCGTAGGCAATAATATTTTTAGCACCACTTAAGACCAGTAGCCGTGCAATTGCAGTTCCAGCTGCCCCAGCGCCACTCATGACGATTTTTACATCGCCAAGATTCTTCTTTACGAGTTTTAAAGAGTTTCGGAGCGCAGCAGAAACAACGATTGCGGTTCCATGTTGATCATCGTGAAAGACCGGGATATCCAAGAGCTCTCGTAGACGCGCTTCAACCTCAAAACAGCGAGGTGCAGAGATGTCCTCCAAGTTAATGCCACCATAAACAGGGGCGATCAGTTGAACGGTGCGAACAATCTCATCGACATCTTGTGTATCAAGACAGACTGGCCATGCATCAATATCAGCAAAACGCTTGAAAAGTACCGCCTTACCTTCCATTACTGGCAAGGCTGCCGCTGGACCAATATTTCCAAGGCCAAGTACTGCAGAGCCATCCGTCACTACAGCTACGGTATTGCGCTTCATAGTTAAACGTCGAACGTCAGATGGATCTTCAACAATAGCTTCGCAGATTCTCGCAACCCCTGGAGTGTAGGCACGTGATAAATCATCACGAGTCTTAAGAGGGACCTTTGAATTAATCTCAATCTTTCCACCAAGGTGGAGCAAGAAGGTACGGTCACTTACCTTTCGAACTGTAAGCCCAGCATGTGCGGCGAGGGCCGCATTAATTTCCTGCGCATGATCTTTATCGACCGTATCGCAAGTGATGTCGACAACTACCTTATCTAAAGTCGATTCCACAACATCAAGTGCAGTGATAGTCGCACCGGCTGAGGTGACAGTTGCAGTGACAAGAGCTACAGGTTGGAGTTCAGGCGCACCTTCGACACGAATAGTGATCCCATACCCAGGTGATGTTGATGCCATTTACACGACACCGTAGAGACGGTCTCCAGCATCCCCAAGACCAGGAACGATATAACCATGTTCGTTGAGCTTTTCGTCGAGTGAACCTGTCACCAAGGTAATTGGTACCCCAGAATCTTTAAAAGCATCTTCAACAATTTTGATTCCCTCTGGGGCTGCAAGGAGACAGATTGCAGTGATCTCAGTTGCTCCACGTTCAATAAGGAAATTAAATGCGGCAACAAGAGTTCCGCCAGTTGCCAACATTGGATCTAGAACAAAGCATTGACGCCCCGCTAGATCTTCTGGAAGGCGATTTGCATATGTACTTGCTTGCAAAGTTTTTTCATCTCGGACCATGCCGAGGAAACCAACTTGAGCAGTGGGAAGTAATTTCGTCATTCCCTCAAGCATTCCGAGCCCGGCTCGGAGAATTGGAACAACAACAGGACGAGGCTCTGCCATTTTTAGACCAGTTGTTTCGGTAACTGGAGTCTTTATCTTCACGGAAACTGTCTTTACATCTCGAGTAGCTTCGTAGGCAAGAAGTGTTACGAGCTCTTCCACTAACCGACGGAAAGTAGGCGAATCAGTGCGCTCATCACGGAGAACAGTTAACTTGTGAGAGATAAGCGGGTGATTGGCAACATGTACTTTCATGGTTCCAACCTTACCGATAAAGTCGGGCTATGCAGAATAGCGAGGAACTTATGCGCATGGCCCTTGAAGTTGCTCACGCCGCAACAGAGAGAGGCGACGTTCCCGTAGGCGCAATCGTGATTAACAGTGATGGAGTCGTCATCGGAAAAGGCTTCAATGAACGCGAAGCTAATAATGATCCGACGGCACATGCAGAGGTGGTTGCGATTCGTAACGCCGCAGCCCGCCTGCAAAAATCTAGACTTGATGACTGCACATTAATCGTCACACTTGAACCCTGTGCCATGTGCGCTGGCGCTATCGCCCAATCTCGAATTAATAAAGTGATCTTTGGTGCATGGGATGAAAAGGCTGGAGCAGTTGGCTCGGTCTGGGACATTCTTCGCGACCCACGTTCAATTTTTAAGATTGATGTGACATCTGGGGTGTTAGAAAAAGAATGCGCAGCGCTACTTACAGATTTCTTTAAAGATAAATCTTAAATAACTAACTCGTAGGATGGATTGAGGATTACGAGAGTTCCCTCATCTTCACCAACCATTCCTTCTGCGCGAAGCTCCATCCCAACTTCAAGCCCTGCAATTTCGCGGCGACCAAGGAAGTTGAGTGTGACTCCACCTGTCTCATCCCAAACCTCAACCTGAAGAGATGGCGCGCTTCCACGAGGAGCAGTCGTAACTGAAGTGACACGACCCTGCACATGTGCGCGCTTACGCCATTCGATTTTGCCAATCGGCGTGATGTGTTCGGCGTAATGGCTAATTGGAGTAAAAGGCATATCAGCACGAGCAGCTGGTGTTGAAGCCACAGGTGCTGCTTCCTTAGGGCCAACATGCTCTTCATGAATGAGGACTGAACGACGTGAAGTTATATTGTTTACATCGAACGGAATAATCGTTGCAACTACACGTTGAAGCTGTGAAATTGGTGCAGCGATTTCTTCAGCGGTTTGATCATGGAGTAATCGCCCTAAGAATCGTGAATAAGAACGTCGTGGTAGAAGGAGAGTCAGTTCGACATCTGGCTTCTCAGTCTTTCGGATTGCATAATCAACAACAGAGTTAGCAATACGACGATCCGGACAGTCAATAAGTTCTAGTTGTACATCTTCTAGAGCTTCTGACTCTGCCCAAGCGCTCTTGATTTCCTCTGCATGAATATCATCAATTACAAAGTGAACTGCCTTAATCTTGTGAGGCTTCAAGCTACGCGCATAACGAACTGCACCAACTGTTGCTAGATCGACGTTATCTACCAAGATTGTTACATCGTGACGTGCAATTGAAGTTGCTCGCTCATGCTCGTCATGAACCTTAAGCGCAGCTTGCTCACGTACATATTGCTTGCGGAATCTCAGGAATACAAAGACGAGAATTGGGGCAGCAACCAGAACCATCCAAGCGCCCTCGCTAAATTTAACAACAGAGAAGATGATCACTACGAGGAATGAAACTGCGGCAGAGATGGAATTGATGGCTACCTTCCATTGCCAATTCTTAGGACGAGTACGGAGGGCGTGTTTCGTCATTCCTGCGCCAGCCAAGGTGAAGCCAGTAAAGACGCCAAGAGCGTAAAAAGCTACAAGCTTTTCGACTGAACCAGAGGTCAGAGTTACGAGAAGAATTCCACCACCGGAAAGGAGCAAGATTCCATTTGAAAAGGCAAGGCGGTGACCGCGCTTTGTAAGTTGACGTGGAAGATAGCCATCTGTTGCTACAAAGTTTACGAGTAATGGGAAAGCGCTATATGTTGTATTTGCTCCCGCAAAGAGAATAAGCATTGTTGCAAGCTGTACCAATACGAACATCGTGGAACCAAATCCGCCTGTGCCTACTGCTGCTTTTGCAATCTGTGAAATAACAGTTGGTGCACCCGATGTGTAAGGGACAGCGTGCACGTGCCCTGCAAACCATGAGACGCCAAGAACAAGCGAACCGAGTAAAGAACTCATAATCACCATGGTTCGCTTTGCATTTGTATGTTCTGGAGCCTTAAAGAGAGCGACTCCATCAGAGATTGCCTCAAGCCCGGTAAGAGATGAACCGCCATTGGCGAATGCGCGAAGCAAAATAAATATTGATGCCGCTGTTAATAGCCCTTGTGAATGTCCAATCTCAACTGCACCTGCAGCGTGAGGATCGAGCATTGGGAGAGTGCCGTTAATGAGGCGCCACGTTCCCATCACGAAGACGATAAACATACAACCGACGAAGAAGTACGTTGGCATTGCGAAAGCTTTGCCAGCTTCTTTTACTCCACGCAAGTTTCCAAAAGTCAAGATTCCGATGACGGCAAAGATCATCTCCATTTTCCATTCACCTAGTGAAGGAAATGTAGAAATAATTGCAGCTACACCAGCAGCAGATTGAACTGCAACGGTAACAATGTAATCCAGCATGAGAGCAACAGCAGCAACCTGTGCAACTACCGGACCAAAGTTATCTCTCGCAACAATGTATGCGCCGCCAGTTTTTGTATAGACATCGATTACGTTTCGATAAGAGAGAGTTAATAAAGTAAGAATGACGAGAACGACCGCAGTCATCGGCATCAAAATTCCAAATGCAGCTAATCCAAATGCAGGTAACAAAGCAATCAAAATCTGTTCTGAACCATATGCAGATGATGAGATGCAGTCAGATGAGAGAATTCCAAGGGCGTACTTCTTATCAAGACGCTGATGTCCAAGCGAATGGCGGTTATGCGGAGCGCCTAAGAATGCACGCTTAATCTTGTAGCGCAACGGATCTTTGAGGTGCGCATGTTCTTGGAGAGCAACGGGCTGAGGTGCGCCATCTGTCCACGACTTAGCCACGTTAAGACTCCTTTTGTGCACTAGCTGCAACGACTCGTAACTACCGGTTTTGGTAGGCTCATCTTATGCGCACTCAGTTATATATCGATGGTCAATGGGTAGATGGAAGCGGCACTCTTGAGGTAATTGACCCGAGCGATGGCTCAGTTATCGCCTCAGTCGCTACCTCGAGTGACGAACAGAATTTTGCCGCACTCGCAGCAGCAGATCGAGTCGCAGCCGATTGGGCGAAGACTGCCCCTCGCGTGCGTGGTGAGATTTTGCGCAAGGCCTTTGAAATCATGACTGCTGAGGCAGAGCAGATCGCAGAGTTAATCTCACGCGAAAATGGCAAGGCAATGCCTGATGCAAGAGGTGAGGTTGCTTATGCAGCTGAATTCTTCCGTTGGTTCTCAGAAGAAGCAGTTCGCACATCAGGAGACTTCAGACTTTCACCATCTGGCGATAAGCGCATCTTGGTAACACACCAACCTATTGGCGTCTCACTCCTTATTACTCCGTGGAACTTCCCAGCAGGAATGGCAACTCGCAAGATTGGTCCAGCTGTTGCGGCCGGATGCACAATGATTTTGAAACCTGCTGGCGAGACTCCACTTACTGTTCTTGCAATCGCAGACATTATGGAACGTGCTGGACTTCCAAAGGGAGTTATCAATGTAATTCTTCCAGCTCAGACGGGGCCGGCAGTCTCGCAGTTGCTTCACGACTCACGAGTTAAGAATCTATCGTTTACTGGTTCAACGGCAGTTGGAAAGATTTTGTTACGCGAAGCTGCAGATCAAGTCATCCGTTGTTCTATGGAGCTCGGTGGAAACGCGCCATTCGTAGTACTGGAAGATGCAAATATTGAAGAAGCAGTTAAAGGTTTAATGTTGGCGAAGATGCGCAATGGTGGCGCTGCATGTACAGCTGCTAACCGGATTTATGTTGCACGATCAATCGGAGATAAATTTATTGCAGAGTTCACAAAGACAATGGCTGCAATGACTATGGGAGTCGGTCGCAATGCTGGTATCACTCTCGGCGCATCTGTTTCAATGAAAGAGCGCAATAAAATTGCCGAGCTGGTTGATGGCGCAACTTCTCGCGGAGCAAAAATTCACACAGGTGGAACAACACCTGATGGCCCAGGTGCTTTCTACCCTCCAACAGTGATCGAAGTTCCAAAGAACGATGAGATTCTCGCAAACGAAGTCTTTGGACCTGTTGCACCAGTTGTTCTCTTTGATACAGATGAAGAAGCTCTCGCGCTAGCAAATGACACCGAGTACGGTCTTATTAGTTACGTTTACTCTGAAGATCTCAAGCGAGCAATCCGCTTTGCTGAAGGGTTAGAAGCTGGAATGGTTGGAATCAACCGCGGCATGCTCTCTGATCCTGCAGCGCCATTCGGTGGAGTCAAGCAGTCAGGTCTTGGTCGCGAAGGTGGCTTCGATGGAATTCACGAGTTCTTGCAGACCAAGTACATCGGCGTTGAGATCTAAGGCTTCTTCTTTCGAACTTTAGTTACTGCCTTAGCAGCATGATGCTTGGTGCGATTTAATAAAACTTCAGCCCACGCAAATTCAGTTGCAAGGATTGCTAGGCCGCCAATAATCAATGGGATCCCCGGCCCTGGCAGAAACATAAAGATGATTCCAAGAATGAAGAGCGTGAAACCTACAGAAGAGGCGACTATCCAACGAATGGGATGAGGCAGACGTTTCCAGTTGTTCTTTACCCAGAGCCAATGTGTGCGCATGGCTAGATTCTATTGCTCATTGCGGGAAATGAGCAGAGCTAAGAAGCGAGAAGTTTCTGAAGAAGTTCATGATCTTTCGCTCGTAACTTCATCAGAAAGCCCTTAACTTTGCCCTTGCCACGTGAATAATAATTTAAGTCGTAACATGGGAATACGACCCAATTAAAGCCACTTCCTGCTTCTTGGTCGATTCCAGGCAAAGGGTAATTGCAAATGACATCCACCTCAGCTTGAGCAAAAAACTTCACAAACTTAGAAATATTTACTGAATGAAATCTGCTTAGATTTACTTCACGGATTACCTCGGAATACTCCGCGCGATTCATTTCTTTTGCTCTATATATGAGTTTATTTCGCAAAACCCTATATAAAATTTCACCATCTGCAATTTGTCTTATCAATTCGCCTTCAGCCAATAATCTTTTTGCATCATCACGATAAGCAGAAGCTTTTGTTCTGCTCAAATACTTATAAAGTGCAAGCTGTTCCTCTTGGCTAATCCATTGGCCAAGAGCAAGATACTTCTCAAACAAGCTCATCCTCCTATTTTGCCGTAATTTGGCATTTTTGTGGGAAGTATTTTCCAGAGTCATCTGAAACAGAAACAACCTTTCCACCTACTAGATGCACTTCTCCGCGTGCTTTTCCTGCGTACTCGACTTGACTTCCGAATTTGCAAGTCTTCCAAAGATTCTTAAAGAACGCCTTTGTCCGTTGATCTGAATCGGCGTTCGCTCTAACTTGTAAAAAATCGTGGTTAAGAATTTTGCCACCCACTTTTTCCAAAATCGTCGCGTCTACCAATGTGTAAGACTGATCCACGTCGCACTTAGAAACAATGTTGACTTTAATGGCGTCGACTCCTGAATACTTCTTGACTGAAGTCGAATGATGGGGGTAGTCCACCTTTAATGTGCAAATTGGTTCTTTTGGCTGAGCTAGTTGAACAGCCACAACGTCTGCTGCGACTATTGCGGCCACGAGCCAGACTGGCACCTTGGCTTTCACAAGCTTTGGGATGAGATTTGTCGGCTTTGGGATGGTTATAGGCATCCCGACAAGCTAGTTAATGCATGCAGCCAAATAAATCAGGCAGCCCCCAGTAACTAGAAACGTCTTGATACGTTAAAGCTTTTTACGCTTCAAGAAGGTACCCACCGCATCAATCCACGCGGCTGGTTCTTCCACCCACGATAGATGTGATGAGTAAGGAAGACAAACCCATTCTGCGCCTTTAATCTTCTTCACAAGTCGCTTCTGTGTCTTTGGTGTTACTTCATCGTACTTACCATTAATCAAAAGTGTTGGAACCTTTATATTATGCAATTGATCTTCAACGGTCCAAGTACGAAGTGAACCGATAGGTGCGAATTCAACGGGTCCCCACATTGCTTCGTACACAGTTGGGTTCTCTGCAAGCTGTCCGAATGAGGCCACAACATCTGGAGTCATTGGAACGCGCGCTAAGTGCTGCAATGTGAAGTAATCATTAGCTGCAGCAAATTCTGGCGCGGTGAAGTTGTTCTCCTTCAAGCCTTTTGCCACTGCCTTGCGATGTACTGAAGGAAGTTCTGAAACAAGTCGTTCAATTTCAGGTAACCACTTAGGAACAGATGCAAGTGAGTTAGCGATGATCAATCCCTTAAGACCTTTTGGTTTATCAACAGCATGCGCAAAGGAGAGAATTCCGCCCCATGATTGACCAACCAAGATGTACTTCTTAGAAACTTTTAGCTCTTTGAGAATTAAATTAAGCTCATGCTTAAAGAGGTCAACGGTCCAAAATTCCTTAGGCTTATCTTTTATATGTGTTGATTGACCTGAACCGATTTGATCGTAAACAATTACTGGTCGGCCAGTCATCGCAATGAGATGAACTATTCCGAGGACATAGTTATGGGGCGCACCTGGGCCACCGTGCAAGACCACTGCTGGTGTCATCTTTGATTTGAGATCGCCGACTACGCGATACCAAGTGGTGCCATGCTCCCAGGTCATTGTGCCCGTGTAATCGATAACTTCTGTGCTCATGATCTCTCCGTTCCTTGCCGATACCCCGCAAAGGTAGGTGGGAAGGCGTCGAAATGAAATAGATTGAAAGTGAATTTATTGAGGCGAAGGACGATTGATTACAGTCCTCGATAGATTGCCTGATACACGGTTTCCAAGCGTGCGCACGAAACGAGTCTATGCATCAAACCACCTTCTACGCCTTCTGTTAGAAAGCAAAAAACGTTTTGTCGATAAGGCAAAGAGAAGCCTCGCCTTAAAAGTAGCTGGAACGAAGGCTCCTTCAGCCTTTCGCATTTTCCTGCGCGATTTCGATTCCACGAGATAATTAATTGCTAATACCTGTCCCATGATTTGCTCTTTATGATGAGCCTGACCTTTGACTTGACGACTCTCCAATTCGAAGCCAGCCTCTTGAAGGCTCGCTTCAAATTCTTTTTTATTATCAAATGCTCTTTCATCAAACCACTTGAAGTGTCTGGTTGCAGGATCGTAACTATGGCGACGAATTACGTATCTCACAATTGAGTCATCTAGCGGATCAACCTCAGCCATGCCTAAATCCTAACTTAAGTACCGCATCCGAGCTGAGTAATATTTTCTGAACGAACTGGATGAGTGAAATAGGACTTACCATTAATTATTGCCCGTGCTGTGGCTATCCCGTAGTACCTTGTTTTCGTCGTATTTTTGCAGTAAGCAAAGGTAAATTGATTCTTAACGATAAAACCTTGCGATTTCGGACTTTTTCCATCTGTACTTCTTTCCTGAACAAGTTGTGAACCAAACCGACCCTCTTTGAAAATTTTTACCGTTAGAACTACATTCCTTTGAAGTGTGTTACAACTCGAGATGGCATTTACTTTAACCGCAAGTCGCCCCTCCTTCTTAAAAATTGTTGTTGAGATATGAGCATCTCGAATATCAATAAAGCACTTGGTAAGCGGTGGAGTTATGACTGTTGAGACACCGTGAGCTGAAGGCGCCAGGGCCATTAGCGTAAGAATCAAGAAAGATAAGAAGTATCTATATTTTGAGTTTTGTTTCATCCGGGGAGAATCTCAATCTCTTAATTAATGAGGATTGAGATATCCACAGCCTGCGGAGGATGAGGGATTTGAACCCTCGATAGGTTTCCCTATACACGCTTTCCAAGCGTGCGCACTCGGCCGCTATGCGAATCCTCCCGCGCCCTATTCACGCTCACGCGCCAACCAGACTGGCTAAGGGTAGCGGTGTGCGAAGTCAGCTCTGACACATAAGATTGGCTCAGATCTCCGGTGCGACGGCACCGTTTCGAACTCCCCCAGGGTAGGAATACAGCAAGGGTAGAGGCGCTCTGTTGGGTGCACCGGAGGTCCCTATAAGTAGGTATAAATTAGTAATTGAAATCTAGATCCTCTGGTCAATTAGAAGTGAATTGAATCAGAGCTATCGAAGGGTAAAAAATGAGCCTTGCTCTCTATCGGAAGTACCGTCCATCCGTATTTGCAGATGTGATCGGACAAGAACATGTAACAGTTCCACTTTCTAATGCCCTCGAATCCGGTAAGACCCATCACGCATATCTCTTTAGCGGCCCACGTGGTTGCGGTAAAACATCTTCTGCGCGAATCATGGCGCGCTCGCTCAATTGCGAAAAAGGTCCAACACCTAATCCATGTGGCGAATGTCAATCCTGTAAAGACTTAGTTGCTAACGGTCCGGGTTCACTCGATGTCATCGAAATTGATGCTGCGACCCACGGACTTGTAGATGATGCACGTGATCTTCGCGATAAAGCATTCTTTGCACCAGTGCAGAGCAAGTACAAGATTTACATCATCGATGAGGCGCACCAACTAGGTACCGGTGCGGCGAATGCACTTCTCAAAGTTGTAGAAGAACCACCTGCACACGTCATCTTTATCTTTGCTACAACTGAGCCAGAGAAATTGATTTCAACAATTCGCTCTCGTACACACCATTATCCATTCCGTTTGGTTCCACCCGGAACATTGGCTGCGCATCTTGAAAAGGTCTGCGCATCAGAAGGCGTCAAAGTTGCAAAGGGCGTTATTCCACTTGTTGTGCGCGCATCTGGTGGCTCTGTTCGCGATGCCCTATCCGTTCTTGGGCAGTTGCTTGCAGGTGCCGGCAAAGATGGAGTCAGTTACGAGATTGCGGTGCAGCTCCTTGGCTTTACCGATGGCGCGCTCCTTGATGATGCGATGGATGCAATCGCTGCGCGCGATGGTTCAACTCTCTTTCAAACTGTTGATCGTGTAATCGAATCCGGACACGATCCTCGCCGTTTTACTCAAGATTTACTCGAGCGGCTACGCGACCTCATGATTGTTGATGCGCTACAGGCGACTAATGCCAATAGCATTTTGCGCGAGCTTCCTGATGATCAACTTGATCGTATGCGTTTGCAAGCGCAGAACATTGGCCAGGCTTCACTTTCTCGCGCTGCTGATATTGCATCTGAAGGACTTACACAGATGCGTGGCGCCACCGCTCCGCGCTTAATTCTTGAGCTCATTTGCGGACGAATTTTGTTGCCAATTGGCGATAACTCCGCCGCTGGTTTACTTTCGCGAATCGAACGCCTGGAACGCGTAGAAAACATCGCTCCCGCACCACAAGCAGTTTCAAAGGTCGCTGCACCGTCGAGCACTGTCGTTCCGACAGAACCTCGACTTGTACAGCCAGCAAAAGAAACTGCTCCCGATCCGGAAGATTATGTATCACGTGCCACGGCCGAAGCGGTTCGGGCTCCTAAGGAAGAGAAGAAAATTGTTGATGCAGTTGCACCCAATAAACCCGCTGCAAAGATTGATGCCATGGATGTTTCTGGCCTGCGCCGGATGTGGCCTGAGGTAATCGAAAATGTAAAGAAGCGCAGACGTCTTACCTGGTCACTCTTAAGTGCAAGCGCGCAGATTCTTGGAGTAGACGATAAGAACATCACGATTGGCATCGTGAATGCCGGTGCTCGAGATTCATTCTTGCGCAGCGAGTCAGATGCCATTTTGCGCGATGCATTTATCGAAATTGTTGGGCTCGATCGCAAGATTGAAGTCACAGTCGATCCAAGTATTGACACCACAAGCACACCAGAGGCGCGCGCAGTAAGAACAACAGAAGCTCCGACAGATGCCACTCAATTATCTGGCGCCGCACTGCTTGCTGCCGAACTTGGCGCAACAATTATCAGTGAAACGAAGCACGACTGATGTCTAGCGGAATGTATGAAGGCGCAATTCAAGATCTCATTGATGCACTAGGTCGCTTGCCTGGAATTGGTCCAAAGAGCGCACAACGCATTGCATTTCATATCTTGCAATCAGAGTCAGAGCTTGCAGATGCACTTGTTGATGCGGTGCGCACTGTTAAAGAGCGCGTGAAGTTCTGCACCGAGTGCGGAAACGTCTCCGAAGAAACGCAATGTCGAATCTGTCGCGATCCTCGCCGTGACCCTTCCAAAATCTGTGTCGTCGAAGAGTCGAAAGATGTGATTGCAGTCGAACGTACTCGCGAATTCCGCGGCAAGTATCACGTCCTCGGCGGGGCCATCAGTCCGATCGATGGCATTGGTCCAGATCAGCTTCGAATTCGCGAGTTGATGCAGCGCCTTTCAGATACGACGATTACTGAGGTCATTGTCGCTACCGACCCCAACCTTGAGGGAGAGGCGACGTCGATGTACCTGGCTCGCCTGATTAAGCCGACCGGAATTAAAATCTCACGCCTTGCCTCAGGCCTTCCCGTAGGTGGAGATCTTGAATACGCTGATGAAGTTACGCTCGGGCGCGCCTTTGAAGGCCGAACCAACCTTTAGAGAGTAAATGTCTCATTATTTGGATAGAAACCTGTTTCATATATTGAGATAATCCTAAATTCGGCTAGACGGTATTAACGTATGGCTTCAGACTTAACTCATGGCGCTCATCGTTCAAAAGTACGGCGGATCTTCAGTAGCTGATGCTGAGGGGATGAAGCGCGTTGCCGCAAGAATCGTTGCGAGCAAGAAAGCTGGTAACCAAGTCGTCGTCGTGGTCTCTGCGATGGGCGACACCACCGATGAACTCATCGATCTGGCAAATCAAGTCTCTCCAATTCCACCAGGGCGCGAACTCGATATGTTGCTCACCGCTGGCGAGCGAATCTCCATGGCACTTCTTGCAATGGCAATTAATAATTTAGGTTTTGAAGCACAATCATTTACCGGTTCACAAGCAGGCGTTATTACCGATTCAACCCACGGCAAGGCGCGCATCATCGATGTCACACCCGGTCGAATTCGTGAAGCTATTGATGGCGGAAACATTGCAATCGTTGCCGGCTTCCAAGGAATTTCGCAAGATACCAAAGACATCACAACTTTAGGTCGCGGTGGTTCAGATACAACTGCAGTTGCACTTGCTGCAGCACTCGAAGCAGATGTCTGCGAGATTTATACAGATGTTGATGGAATCTTCTCAGCGGATCCTCGCACCGTACCTGCGGCTCGAAAATTAAATACCGTCACATATGAAGAGATGCTAGAACTCGCTGCCGCTGGAGCAAAGGTTCTTCACTTGCGTTGTGTCGAATATGCACGTCGCTACAACTTACCGATTCACGTCCGTTCATCTTTCTCACCGCTAGAAGGAACATGGGTAGTTGAAAACCACCCAGAAGGAGGCACCATGGAGCAAGCAATCATCGCCGGAGTCGCACATGATAAATCTGAAGCGAAGGTCACAATCGTCGGTGTTCCTGACCGAACTGGTGTTGCAGCGCGAATCTTCCAGGCGCTCGCTGATAACGATCTCAACATCGACATGATTGTGCAGAACGTCTCTGCAGCTGCTACTGGCCTTACCGATATTTCCTTCACACTACCTAAGGCAGATGGCGCCGAAGCAACAACTGTTTTGAAGAAGATTCAAGGTGAAGTTGGTTTCGCTTCAATTCAATATGACGACACCATCGGAAAACTTTCATTGGTCGGCGCAGGTATGCGTTCACACCCAGGTGTTACAGCAACATTCTTTGCTGCTATGTCAGAAGCCGGCGTTAACATCGAAATGATTTCTACCTCTGAAATCCGCATCTCCATCATCGTTCGCGAGAGCGATCTCGAGCGTGCAGCAAAGGCTGCCCACACTGCTTTTGGCCTTGATTCAGATCAGAATGAAGCTGTCGTATATGGAGGTTCAGGACGATGAGTAAGAAGAAGAAACTCCCATCACTAGCTGTTGTTGGTGCAACTGGCGCAGTGGGCACTGTCATGCTCGATATTTTAAGTAAGCGAAAGAATGTCTACGGCGAGATCCGTCTGATCGCATCCGCGCGAAGTGCAGGCAAAAAGCTTGTATGCCGTGGCGAAGAGTTAACAGTTGTTGCACTTTCCCCTGAGGCATTCGATGGCATCGATATTGCGATGTTTGATGTGCCTGATGAGGTTTCCGCCGAATGGGCGCCGATTGCAGCAGCACGTGGCGCAGTCGTAGTCGATAACTCTGGTGCATTCCGTATGGATAAGAAGGTTCCACTCGTAGTTCCTGAGGTAAATCCAAAAGATATTAAGAAGCGCCCGAAGGGGATTATCTCTAATCCAAATTGCACGACTCTTTCAATGATTGTTGCGATGGGTGCGCTCAATAAGAAGTTTGGCTTGAAGGAACTTGTCGTCTCTTCATACCAAGCAGCATCTGGTGCAGGTCAGCCAGGAATTGATGCGCTTCACGATCAGATTTCAAAGGTTGCAGGTAAGAATCTCGGCTCTGTTGCTAAAGATCTCCGTGGCGTTATTACAGATTTAGGTCCATTCCCAGCACCACTTGCAATGAATGTTGTCCCATGGGCAGGTTCATTAAAAGAAGATGGATACTCATCGGAAGAGCTGAAGGTTCGCAATGAATCACGGAAGATTCTTGGAATGCCAAAGCTTAAAGTTTCTGTCACATGTGTTCGTGTTCCTGTGATTACAACTCATTCATTGACAGTGCATGCAGTCTTCTCAAAGGAAGTATCTCGCAAGGCTGCACAATCTGCTTTGAAGAAAGCTGAAGGCGTTCTTCTCTATGACAATCCAGAGAAGCAGGAATATCCAACCCCTGCCGATGTTGTAGGAACCGATCCAACTTGGGTTGGTCGCGTGCGTCAGTCTCTCGATAACCCAAAGGCGATTGATTTATTTGTATGCGGCGATAATTTGCGGAAGGGAGCTGCACTCAACACGGCTCAAATCGCAGAGCTCGTTGCTGCTGAATTCACCAAGTAGACTAATTACATGACAATCGTTGTAGCCGGTGGCACAGGACTTGCCGGCTCGGCGATAGTCCGTGCCTATCAATCTGCAGGCCAAGAAGTTATCCCTGTTAGTCGAAAGATTGTCGATCTCTTAGATCGCGAAGCTACCTTCGCCTTTATCAAAGATGTAAGACCAACTCTCATTGTCGATGCCGCTGCAAAGGTTGGTGGAATCGGCGCCAATAACTCATTCCCAGTCGAATTCCTGGCAGATAACGTGCGCATCCAAAGCAACTTGATGGAGGCAGCGCACGCTGCCGATGTTGAAAAATTTATCTTCCTTGGTTCAAGTTGTATCTACCCACGTGATTGCGCGCAGCCTATAAAAGAGGAGTATCTGCTTACTGGCCCGCTTGAAGAGACAAACTCGGCCTACGCTGTGGCAAAAATTGCCGGTATCGAACTTATTAAATCTTTCCGGAAAGAGTACGGCCGCAAATGGATTTCCTTGATGCCGACCAATTTATACGGCATTAATGACAACTTCGAACTACAGGGCTCACATGTTCTGCCTGCCTTTATTCGACGTTTTGTAGAAGCAGCAGAGAACAACGTTGCAACCGAAACGCTATGGGGAACAGGTTCACCAAAGCGCGAGTTCTTGCACGTTGATGATCTTGCATCAGCCGTTGTGCATTTAGGTCAGAGTTACGATTCTTCTGAGCATCTCAATATTGGAACCGGGGAAGACCTCACTATTAAAGAATTAGCGGAATTAGTCGCTGAAGTTTCGGGTTTTACAGGTCAATTGGCATGGGATTCATCGAAGCCTGATGGAACACCTCGTAAGGTTCTCGATGTATCTAAGGCGAAAGCCCTTGGGTGGTCACCAAAGATTTCATTGCGCGACGGAATTGCATCAACTGTCGCTTGGTATAAAGATGCAACAGCTAAGGGAGAAGTACGACGATGAGTAGAAAAGTAGCTCTTATCACCGGTGTAACCGGACAAGATGGTTCTTACCTTGCAGAGTTCTTGCTTGCAAAAGGTTATGAAGTCCATGGCCTCATTCGTCGCTCTTCTACATTTAATACATCCCGCATCGATCATATTTACGAAGATCCTCATGCAAAGAATCCCCAGCTCTTCTTGCACTACGGAGATTTAATTGATGGCGTCGGTCTAACAAACCTCATTCGCGAAATTAAGCCAACTGAGGTCTATAACCTTGGCGCGCAATCGCATGTGCAGGTTTCATTCACAATGCCTCAGTACACCGGTCAAGTTGATGCGGTTGGAGCAGTTGGCTTGCTAGAGGCAATCCGTAGTGCAGATATCGAAACTCGCTTCTATCAGGCTTCAACATCTGAACTCTTCGGCTCTACTCCACCACCACAGAATGAAAATTCAGTTTTCCGCCCACAATCTCCCTATGCTGCAGCAAAGTTGATGGCGTACTGGTGCACAGTTAACTATCGCGATGGCTACGGAATGCATGCAACAAACGGAATTCTCTTTAATCACGAATCACCTCGTCGTGGCGAGACTTTCGTAACCCGTAAAATCACACGCGCAGTGGCTGCCATCAAAGCGGGCCATCAAGATAAATTGTTCCTTGGAAATCTGGATGCAGTTCGCGACTGGGGCTATGCGAAAGAGTATGTCGAATCAATGTGGCTGATGCTCCAGCAAGATAAGCCATCCGACTATGTTGTTGCTACTGGCGTCGGTGCGACAGTGCGCGACTTTGTAGAAGCATCATTTTCACACGCTGGCCTCAACTGGGAAGATCACGTCGAGACTGATAAGAAGTACATTCGTCCAACCGAAGTCGATGCGCTTATCGGAGATCCATCAAAGGCAGCTAATGCATTTGGCTGGAAGGCAAAGACTCACTGGAAAGAACTTGCAGAACTTATGGTCGATGCCGATATTGAAGCCTTAGCGAAAAAAAGTTAAAGATTAAAGAAAAAATCCCCCGTCAGAATTCTGACGGGGGATTTTTATTGATTCAATTACTTTGCAGTGTTCTCCGCAACGTGGATAAGTGCATTGGAGTACTCAATTACGATTCTGATAGCCATCAAAATCAAATAACCGATGAGGAAAATGAATGGCAGCGCTAATGGGAATATCCATAGTTGTGGCCATCCTTCGTAGGTATTTAAGTTTGCTGCAACCGCATAACCCATACCGACAAAAGTTGCCCAGCGAGCAACCGCATAAATCCAGGAAGAGATTGTGCGAGTGAGGTAGGTATTGATGCTGGTGTCATCCAACTTTGAGAAGACGCTAGAGATAGTTCTCCAGTTTGTAGTAATCAAGTGATGAATTACATTAACGAGACTAAAGGCGATGAAATAGGCCATAAGTACTCGGACTGCAAAGGTAATAAAGAACTTGAAATCTGTCTCGGTTTGATCATGGTTGAACAAGTAAATTCCGTAGCTAACCCACAAGATAACACCTAAAAGCACAATCTGAGTAAGTGCATTTACAACCTTGTGCTCCGCTCCAGAAAGGACTCTTCGGAAAGATTCACTGAGGTGTGCAACTATCGAGTTGGCTCCCATGAATAGAGTTACGATGCCGAAAATTACACCGACCGTACTGATTCCAAGTGCAGTTCTGACCAGCATTGAATACTCACTTGAAGCGTAGACAATTGCATTTGCCGTCAGGAATAAACTTAGGAATAAACCTGAAGCAAAAAATGCATTTCCGTAAGTAGCGTTACGAATAAAGTAACTTCCAAAAATCAATATAAATGCAAAGCTTACAAATGATGTGAATGATGGGTTGTACCAAGATGAGTCATAGCCAGAGAAGCCAAAGCCATAGAGACTCAATAGAGGAACGATCAGAACAGATGCGACCAAACCTCGATACTTAACCATGTGTGATTGAATATTTTGCATGTAAAACCTTTCTATTGTCGAACAGCTAGGTTTAGTATGAAGTAACGAAAGCGGAAAACTGGTTAACGAAGACTCTATTGTTCAGTCAAAGTTATAAGTGAAACTTCGGGCGGACTAGCAACACGTATACGCGCAAATGGACTAGTACCCATACCTGCAGAAACATGAAGAAATGGTTGATTTTTTTCACGAGATAGCCCCCGTGCGCGCCACGTAGGTAAGTCGCAATTTGTTGTTAGCGCCTTCGAGCCGCCAGGCCAAGGTAGACGAACTTGTCCCCCATGTGTATGCCCAGCAAAAATTACATCAAGATTATCTTTGCTCATTCCTTCAAGTATGCGAAGGTATGGCGCATGAGTAACTCCGATAGCCAGATCGCATTGCCCTGCTTCTCCCGCAACAAGTGAGTAATCGTCAAACTCAAGATGCGCGTCATCTGTGCCGCGCGCTTCAATTACAGTGTCATTAATCTTTATTGTGGATCGAGCGCGGTTGAGATTCATCCAGCCACGGCTTTGTAATCCATTATCTAAATCAGGCCATGGAAGATCTTCTCCATGAACACGTTTTCCATGATTAGGAAGTAGGTACTTCAAAGGATTTTTAGGCTTTGGAGCAAAGTAATCATTTGAACCAAATACAAAAAGCCCAGGGAGATCAAGTAAGCCATCGAGTGCATCAAGTACAACGGGGACCGCCTGCATATCTGCCAAAAAGTCACCTGTACTAATTACTAAATCGGGTTTGTATTTCACCCACGATTTAATGTCAGCAATCTCAGTCTTGCGCTTTGGCGTAAGGTGAAGATCGGAGAAGTGCAAGATACGGATAGGCGCATGACCCTCGGGCAATACCGGGATTTCAGCTTCACGTAACGCGTAACTCATGGAATAGAGGCTACATGGGCATGAGATGATTAGACCGAACTATTCAAAGAATTTGGAGCATCAGACACGTGGGACTTAAAGAGACACTTCACGAAGACCTCACAGCGGCAATCCGCAGCAGCAACAAGCTTGTATCCGGAACTATCCGGATGGTTCTGACTGCAATCACAAATGAAGAAGTTGCTGGCAAAGAAGCACGAAAGCTCAGCGATGAAGAAATTATTACTGTTCTCTCGCGTGAAGCTAAGAAGCGCCGCGAAGCAGCAGAAGAATTTGGAAAGGCCGGCCGCGCAGATAAGGCATCCGAAGAAAAAGCAGAGGGTGAAGTAATCGCTAAGTATCTTCCGGCGCAATTAACAGAAGATGAGATCAAGAAGATCATTGTTGATGCTGTTGCTTCAACTGGTGCGGCAGGTCCTGCCGATATGGGCAAGGTCATGGGTGCAATCAAGCCACTTATTGCTGGAAAAGCAGATGGATCACTTGTTTCATCTCTTGTTAAATCAACGCTCGCCGGAGGAAACTAATGAAATTTGAATATGCAACCGTTCCACTTTTGTCACACGCAACAAAGCAAATACTCGACACATGGGGTTCTGATGGCTGGGAACTTGTACAAGTAGTTCCAGCACCAGGTGGAGAACAACTTGTTGCATACATGAAGCGCGAGATTAAATAATGACTGTTGATGTTCGCGCAAAGCTCGCCGAAAAGGGATTGACTCTTCCAATTGCCTCAAAGCCATTGGCTGCATATGTTCCAGCTGTTCGCACTGGCAAAATTGTATTTACCGCAGGACAGCTTCCGATGGTTGATGGTGCAATTGCAGCTGTTGGAAAAGTGGGTTCGGATATCACTCCCGAAGAAGCAAATAAACTTGCAGAGATCTGCGCTCTCAATGCTCTTGCTGCTGTCGAACTTGTTGCACCGGTTGATTCGATTGTTCAGGTTGTTCGAATTGTTTGTTATGTAAACGGAGCATCCGGCTTTATCAATCACCCAGCCGTTGCGAATGGCGCATCAGAGTTGTTTAAGCACATCTGGGGCGAAGCAGGAGTCGCAGCGAGAAGCGCGATTGGTGTTGCAGAGCTACCGTTGAATTCACCTGTTGAGGTCGAGCTCACTGTAGAAATCGCGTAAATATTTACTGCGTTATTTGCCGCGCTTTTCGAGACGTTCAAGATCTGTAATCAAGACTGCGCGTCCATCAAGCTTGAGCCAATTTCGACCAGCAAAATCAGCGAGAGCCTTATTAACAGTCTCGCGAGATGCTCCAACGAGTTGAGCTAGTTCCTCTTGGGTCAGATCATGGTGAACAAATAGACCTTCATCAGTCTGCTTACCAAAACGGGCACCTAAATCAATAAGAGCCTTTGCAACACGACCTGGAACATCAGAGAAGACAAGATCTCCAACCGCTTCGTTGGTGCGACGTAGGCGTTGTGCCAGACGTGCGAGTAATTGAAGAGAAACCTCTGGGTTTTCACGAAGCCAAGGAATCAATTTCTCATGGCTTAGTGAAAGGAGCTTGGCATCAGTAACTGCTGTTGCAGTAGAGGTACGAGGTCCTGGATCAAAGAGGGAGAGTTCACCGAACATCTCGCCAGGTCCAAGGATAGATAAAAGATTTTCACGACCATCTCCGCTTGATGTACCAAGCTTGAGCTTGCCATCCACGATTACATAGACATGCTCGCCTTCATCGCCCTCTTTAAAGAGAGTTCCACCTTTTGAAATCTTTACAGAGTCCATTGAAGCGCGAAGCGATGTTGCAGATGCATCATCGAGCGCAGTAAAGAGTGGAGCGCGACGTATAACTTCATCATCTTGAGGCACACCGGTACTTTATACCCGTGAGCGCAGATAAAGAAAATCGGAAGCAGGCCGGGGCTATTTACCGCATTCTCACCAAAACCTATCCAGATATTCACTGCGAACTAGACTTTAAGAATCCACTGGAACTTATCGTGGCGGTAATTCTCTCGGCGCAGTGCACCGATAAGAGAATCAACCAGCTAACCCCAGCGCTCTTTAAGAAATACAAGAGTGCAAAAGATTATGCAAAAGCGCCGCTTTCTGAGATCGAAGAACTTATCTACTCTGCCGGTTTTCATCACGCCAAGGCGCGCCACCTCAAGGGCTTGGGTAGCAAACTTGTAGAAGAGTTTGATGGCGAGGTTCCTGCAATTTTATCTGAGTTAATCACCCTGCCCGGTGTGGGACGTAAGACGGCAAATGTAGTTCTCGGCCATGCATTTAATATCCCAGGCATAACAGTCGATACACATTTCGGCCGACTCTCTCGAAGATTTCACTGGACTGCATCAATGGATCCGGTGAAAGTTGAATATGAAGTTGGAGAACTTATTCCGATGCGTGAATGGACAAATCTCTCTCAGCGAATGATTTGGCACGGTCGCCGCATATGTCATTCACGAAAACCAGCATGTGGAGCCTGCCCACTCGCTAAAATATGTCCATCCGTCGGGATTGGCGAGATGGATCAAGCAAAAGCTGCGCTACTAGTAAAGACAGATAAGGACTTCCGATGAATTTACGACGTAAGAGCGCTCTTGTACTGACAGCCTTGTTGATTCTTACCTCGTGCGGAAATTCCGAACCAATCATCACTGGACAGGTTCTTCCCTGTAATCACATTTCACTCATCGAAAATCCAAAGCAAGATATTGAAGCAGGATGCCTCGATAGCGGCAAAGGTGTAAATATTGCGGCAATTAAAGGGCCTGCAATTATTAATGTGTGGGGCTCGTGGTGCGAACCATGCAAGAAAGAACTCCCATATTTAAATGAGTTTTATCAAACTATGGATCCACGCCTTCAATTAATCGGAGTTGACGTAGAAGAAAAGCAAATTGAAGATGGGCGAATGTTCGCCAGAACCCACGGAATCATGTGGCCAAATCTTTACGATGGCGATGGATCGACTCGAATGTTCTTTGGCATGGGTGTTCCTGTCAGTTGGTTTGTCGATGAAAATGGAAAAGTATTATTCAAGAAAGTCGGCCCATTTAACTCTACCGAAGAAATTCGCACCCTTTCGTTCAAGTATTTCGGAATAAGCGGATGATCTTCGACATTATCTTCACCCTCATCGCTATCGGAGCGCTGGTTAACGGTTATAAAAATGGCTTGCTCACAACCATTATTCGCACAGCATTTTTTATTATCGGAGCAATCGCTGCGATGTACTTTGTTGTTCAATACAACAAGACTGGCTGGCTAGTCGTAGCAATTATTACCGGTGCTTACACCGCTGCTTGGGTCGGAACTAAAATTGCAAAGACTATAAAGTTCACACTTATTCGTGGACCACTTCGTTGGATAGATTCACTGGCCGGTGCAATATTTGAGGCCACTAAGTACGTATTCCTCTTTTATGTCATTGGAACAATCTTGTTATTTGCGCCATGGACACCTGGCCAAAACGATATATCCGAGAGCAAGCTTTACTTACAGCTCAACACTCATGCGCCAAGCGTATTTAACGCGGTTGGAAATGAAGTTGAAAAGCTTATTAATCCTCAGCCGTAGCCCCTTTTAACCCTTCAGAGATCAACTTCATCACATTGGGATCAGCCAGTGTGGTGGCATCACCAACGACTCGATTTTCCGCGACATCTTTCAGTAACCGTCGCATAATCTTGCCGCTTCGAGTCTTTGGAAGTTCGTTGACAACCATGATCTGACGGGGCTTTGCTATTGCTCCAATTTCTTTGGTGACGTGATCCCGGAGCTCTTTTATAAGTTGATCACCTTCAAGATGTTCGACTCCTCCTCGAAGAATTACAAATGCAACAATTCCTTGTCCCGTCATTGCATCAGCGGCACCTACAACAGCAGCTTCTGCTACTGCCTCATGAGAGACAAGGGCTGACTCCACTTCAGTAGTCGAAATCCGGTGGCCTGAAACATTCATCACATCATCTACACGACCAAGTAACCAGATTGCTCCATCCTCATCTAGCTTTGCCCCGTCACCTGCAAAATAAACGCCATCCCAACGCGACCAATACGTTTCTTTATATCTCTCTTCTTCGCCCCAAATTCCTCGCAACATTGAAGGCCAAGGCTGGTCAATAACGAGATATCCACCGTGGCCATTTCCTACCGGTGCGCCATTGTCATCAACGACCTTCGTACTAATTCCAGGAAGAGGTCTCATTGCAGAACCAGGTTTGGTCGCGGTAATTCCTGGCAATGGCGAAATCATGATGGCACCGGTTTCGGTCTGCCACCAAGTATCAACAATGGGACAACGGCCGCCACCAATAACTTGGCGATACCAAATCCATGCCTCAGGATTAATTGGTTCTCCAACAGATCCAAGTAGTCGAAGCGTTCCAAGGCTAAATTGATTGGGGAATTCATCACCCCACTTCATCCAGGTTCGAATCAGTGTTGGAGCTGTATATAAAATCGTGACGCCGTACTTCTCCACAATTTCAAATATACGACCCTTATGTGGCGTATCAGGTGTGCCTTCATACATCACCTGTGTCGCACCATTTATCAGCGGCCCATAAACCATGTATGAATGGCCGGTTATCCAGCCAACATCAGCGGTGCACCAGTAGACATCTGTTTTTGGTTTTATATCAAAGACAGCTTTATGTGTGTAGGCCACTTGTGTCAGATACCCGCCAGTGGTGTGAAAGATTCCCTTTGGTTTAGCTGTTGTTCCAGATGTATAAAGAATGAAGAGCGGATGTTCACTATCAAAGAACTCAGGGTTATGAGTAGAACGTTGGCGATCTACGAGTTCACTCCACCAGATATCTCTTCCTTCTTTCCAAGGAGTTTCTTGTCCGGTGCGCTTTACTACTAAAACATTTTTCACATTAGTTACACCAAGAAGCGCTTCATCAACTGCAGGTTTGAGAGCGAATGCTGCGCCTTTGCGGAATCCGCCATCTGCTGTAATTACTAATTTTGCATCTGCATCTTGTATACGTGAGAGCAAAGCCTCTGCTGAGAATCCACCAAATACAACTGAGTGGATGGCTCCGATTCGCGCGCATGCCAACATTGCGACTGCTGCTTCAGGAATAAGTGGCATGTAAATTGCGACTCTGTCACCTGCAACAATTCCTAATTCGGTAAGTGCATTAGCGGCCTTACTTACCTCAGTTAGCAGTTGGGCATAGGAGATTGTTCGAGTATCTCCGGGTTCGCCTTCAAAGTAAAAGGCAATGCGACCTCCGTGTCCTTCTTCGACGTGGCGATCAAGTGCATTTACTGAGGCATTAATCTTGCCTCCGACAAACCACTTTGCAAATGGTGGTCTCCACTCAAGGGTGGTATCCCATTTACGATCCCAATGAAGTGAATCGGCTTGTTGTTCCCAAAATTTTAAGGTATCTGCTTGAGCTCTGGCGTACAGATCTGGTTGGGCATTTGCTTGAGCGGCAAACTCTGGAGTAGGTGCAAAAGTTCGGTTCTCGCTTGAGAGGTTTTCCAAGGATTCGGTGCTCATAACTCATAAGGCTACAAGGTTCATTTCTTGCTGCCTAGAGTGGTAACTCTCTCCACAGCCACATTGCAATCTCCGTTTTGGCTCACTCATTTGCCCCACTATCTGCCCATGACACTTATAACCTTCCTCAGCTACCTCCTTAAATTCCTTTCAAATCAGGCGCTTTTAACCGCCCTCATCGCCGCGATTCATAAATTTCTCCGCTGAAAATTCCATATTTCGAGCCATTACGGGTGGCGATTTTCGCTTAGGCGGGGGTAAGTGGTTGGATTAGCCGTAAGCCAGTACTAGAGCCAAAGGCGCCTCCGGTTCAAGGTTTACATTCATGTAGATCTAATCCATTGGAGTCATCATGCCAATTGCAACCCCTGAAGTTTATGCAGCGATGTTAGACCGCGCTAAGGCCGGCAAGTTCGCATACCCAGCCATCAACGTCTCTTCTTCTCAGACAATCATCGGCGCAATCCGTGGCTTCGCAGAGGCGCAATCAGATGGAATCATCCAATTCTCATGGGGTGGAGCAGAGTACGCATCAGGTTCGACTGTTAAGGATCAGGTTGCAGGCGCAGTAGCGCTCGCTGAATTCGCTCATGTTGTTGCAAAGAATTACAACGTAAATATTGCAATCCATACTGATCACTGCCCAAAAGAGAAGCTCGATACCTTTATGCGTCCACTTCTCGAGCTCGGTGCGCAGCGCATTAAAGATGGCAAGGCGCCACTATTTAACTCTCACATGTGGGATGGCTCAGCTGTCGACATGAAAGAGAACATGCTTATTGCAAAGGAACTTCTTGCAAAGTCAGTTGCTGCAAACACAATTCTTGAAATTGAAATTGGAGTTGTTGGCGGCGAAGAAGATGGCGTAGAAGCAAAGCACGATGCAAAGCTCTACTCAACTCCAGAAGATGCGCTCCTTACACTTGAAACTCTTGGCGATGGATCAAATGGTCGCTATATGGTTGCTGCAACATTCGGAAACGTTCACGGTGTTTACAAGCCAGGAAACGTTGTTCTAAGCCCTGGCATCCTGAAGGATCTTCAAGATGCAGTCGCAGCAAAGCTTGGCCAAGCAGCTGGAAGCAAGCCAATGGATCTCGTATTCCACGGTGGCTCTGGTTCACTACTTTCAGAGATTCGTGACTCACTCGATTACGGTGTCATCAAGATGAATATCGATACCGATACTCAGTATGCATTTACTCGTCCAGTTGTTGATCACATGATGAAGAACTATGACGGCGTTCTCAAGATTGATGGCGAAATCGGAAATAAGAAGTCATATGACCCACGTGCGTGGGGTAAGGCTGCAGAGGCAGGAATTGCTGCACGAGTGGCACTTGCTTGCGAAGATCTTCGCTCAACCGGCACATCACTTCTTAAGTAATTCTCTCACCAACAAGTAAAAGGGGCTTTAACGATGCCAGCATTAGTTCTACTGGGAGCACAGTGGGGTGATGAGGGCAAGGGTAAAGCTACCGATTTGCTTGGTGATCGCGTTGATTACGTAGTCCGTTATCAAGGTGGAAATAACGCTGGTCATACAGTTGTTATTGGCGATCAAAAGTACGCACTTCACCTTTTGCCATCGGGCATTCTCTCTCCGAATGTAGTTCCGGTAATTGCAAATGGTGTCGTTATCGATCCAGCAGTTCTCTTACAAGAGATTAAGGGATTGACTGAGCGCGGAATCGATTGCAGCAAATTGGTAATTTCAACTAATGCACAT
The DNA here is from genome assembly GCA_947454425.1 of Candidatus Nanopelagicaceae bacterium. Lineage (GTDB taxonomy): Bacteria > Actinomycetota > Actinomycetes > Nanopelagicales > Nanopelagicaceae > Planktophila. Next base: position 15,060 of record CANGJV010000002.1, on the reverse strand, counting down.
TTGATTACTCCTTATCACCGCACCATCGATAAGGTTTCAGAGCGCTTCTTAGGTAAATCAAAGATTGGTACTACCGGACGCGGAATCGGTCCTGCATATGCAGATAAAATTAACCGTATTGGTATTCGCGTTCAAGATCTCTTTGATCCATCAATTCTGCGCCAAAAGCTTGAAGGTGCATTGAAAGATAAGAATCAAATTCTCATTAAGGTATTCAATCGCAAAGAAATGTCAGTCGATGATGTCCTCGCTGAATATCTAGAGTATGCCGAAATTTTGCGTCCATATGTTGCAGATACAGTCTTGCTGCTCGACCAAGCGCTCAAAGCTGGAAAGCGTGTTCTTCTGGAAGGCTCACAAGGAACTTTGCTCGACGTTGATCATGGAACATATCCATTCGTGACATCCTCTAACCCAACTGCTGGCGGTGCATGCACGGGTTCTGGTATCGGTCCTACCAAGATTGAAACTGTTATTGGAATCGTGAAGGCCTACACAACTCGCGTTGGTTCTGGCCCTTTCCCAACTGAATTATTTGATGAAGATGGCGAAAAGCTTCGCACTATTGGTGGTGAGGTCGGAGTAACAACTGGTCGCGCTCGTCGTTGCGGTTGGTATGACGCACCTATCGCGCGCTATGCAGTGCGTGTTAATGGACTTACAGATTTCTTCCTTACCAAGCTCGATGTTCTTACTGGCTGGGAGCAGATTCCAGTCTGTGTGGCATACGAGATTGATGGAAAGCGTGTGGAAGAACTTCCTTCTTCACAGAGCGATTTTCACCATGCAAAGCCAATTTATGAATATCTTCCTGGCTGGAAAGAAGATATCTCGGCGGCAAGATCAATTGCAGATCTTCCTAAGAATGCGCAGGATTACATCTCCTTCCTCGAGAAGATTTCGGGCGCTCCGATAAGTGCGATCGGCGTTGGTCCGGGTCGCGACCAAACAATCGTCGTGAAGGATTTCATCTAAACCATGAAAATCCTCCTAGTCGGAAGTGGCGGTCGTGAACACGCACTTGCACTAGGACTACGAGCAGATTCAGCTTGTACAGAACTCCACGTCGCACCAGGCAATCCAGGCATTGCTGAGATCGCCACACTTCACCCGCTGGACGTTACAGATAACTCAGCAATTGCAGCGCTTGCACAATCTTTATCAGTGGATCTTGTTGTGATTGGTCCCGAAATCCCACTCGTCAATGGAGCGGCAGATTCGATTCGTGCACTTGGTATTCCAGTATTTGGTCCATCAAAGGCAGCGGCACAACTTGAAGGTTCAAAAGATTTTGCAAAGGGCGTAATGCTTGATGCGGGCGTTCCAACGGCACATAGTTTTACCTGCACATCTCAGTCAGAGATTGAGAAAGCGCTCGATACATTTGGTGCACCATATGTTGTGAAAGATGATGGACTTGCCGCCGGCAAAGGTGTGGTTGTTACCGATGATCGTGAAGCGGCTCTCAATCATGCACTTGCTTGCAACCGTGTTGTTATTGAAGAGTATTTAGATGGTCCAGAGATTTCTTTATTCGGAATCTCAGATGGTCGAAATATTTTGGCGATGGAACCTGCGCAAGATTTCAAGCGAGCTCTAGATGGAGATCTCGGAACAAATACAGGTGGAATGGGCGCTTACTCCCCATTGCCGTGGGCACCAGAAGATATCGTCGAGATGACATATGAAAATGTTTTAGCGCCAATGATTGCCGAGATGGCAGCGCGCGGAACTCCTTTCGTAGGCTTGTTATATGCAGGGCTAGCGTTGACCAAGAATGGAATTCGTGTGATTGAGTTCAATGCACGCTTTGGTGACCCAGAGACTCAAGTTTTGATCCCTCGTCTTAAGACGCCCCTGGCAACTCTTCTCTACAGTGCAGCAACTGACAATCTTGATGACAAAGTGCTGAACTGGTCACCCGAAAGTGCAGTAACAGTCGTTCTTGCATCAGCTGGCTATCCTGAATCACCAATATTTGGGAATGAAGTTTCATTACCGACATCATCAGCTGCAACTATCTATCATTCAGGTACTGCGCAATCTGAAGGCCGCTTGATCTCAAAAGGCGGGCGAGTTCTGACTGTTACTGGAATTGGTGAAAACCTTTCATCGGCAAGAGCGAAGGCTTACGCCACAATCAAGGGCATCACCTTAGAGAACTCGTTTTATCGCACTGATATCGCGCTAGCTGCTAGTAAGGGGAAGTAATCGATGAGCGTACTTGCAAACCGTTATGCATCTAAGGAGATGCAAGAGATTTTTGCACCAGAGGCAAAAATTATTGCAGAGCGTCAATTATGGATTGCTGTTGCTCGCGCGCAATCACAACTGGGACACTCAATAGATTCTAAAGTTATCGCAGATTACGAAAAGGTTATTAATACAGTAAATCTGGCTTCAATTGATGCTCGTGAAAAGATCACTCGCCACGATGTAAAGGCGCGGATTGAAGAATTTAACGCTTTGGCTGGACATGAAGCTATCCATGCCGGGATGACTAGTCGGGATCTCACTGAAAATATAGAGGCGCTTCAGATACGTAATGGTCTCAATATCGTACGAGATAAGACGGTCGCACTCCTTTCCCAACTTGCAGCGAAGGCTGCTCTATACAGTGATCGTCCGATTGCGGGACGTTCACATAATGTTCCGGCACAAATCACAACACTTGGAAAGCGATTCGCCTCTGCAGCTGAAGAGTTGCTCTATGCATTCGAACGTTTAGAGAGCCTACAAAATCGTTATCCGATGCGTGGAATTAAAGGACCGGTGGGCACTGCACAAGATTCAATCGATTTACTGGGCGGCTCACAAGACCACCAGAAGTTAGAGGCAGCCATCGCATCAACGCTTGGCTTTGAACGCGTACTTGATTCAACCGGACAGGTTTACCCTCGTTCACTTGATTATGAAGTGCTCACAACGCTTGTGCAGATCGCTGCATCACCATCATCGCTTGCAACCTCTATCCGTTTAATGGCTGGCGCAGAGTTGGTGACAGAGGGATTTAAAGCCGGACAAGTTGGCTCCTCGGCGATGCCGCATAAGATGAATACTCGTTCTTGCGAACGCGTCAATGGATTGACAGTCATCTTACGTGGCTATGCATCAATGGTCTCCGAGCTCGCAGGAAATCAGTGGAACGAAGGCGATGTTTCTTGCAGCGTCGTGCGCCGCGTGGCAATTGCAGATGCTTTCTATGCAATCGATGGTCTCTTGGAAACAATGTTGACTGTACTTAACGAATTCGGAGCATTCCCTGCAGTGATGGATGCCGAGCTAGAACGTTACTTACCTTTCTTGGCAACAACGAAGATATTGATGGCATCAGTCAAGGCTGGCATCGGTCGCGAAATTGCACATGAGGCAATCAAGGAGCATGCAGTTGCTGCAGCACTTGGAATGCGCGAAGGCAAAGCAAATAACTTGCTTGAAGCGTTAGCTTCGGACAATCGAATTCCATTCAATCAACTCGAACTCGAAAACCTGATTGGTAATCCAATTGAATTTACAGGTGATGCTCGCCAACAAGTTGAACGCGTGGTCAAAAGAGTAGATTTAATTTCAAAGAAGTACCCAGCAGGAGCGACTTATAAGCCGGGTTCTATTCGATGAGCGGTTTCGGCAAAAACGGCGCTCCCGTTGCGCCGAAAATTGATGGCTGGACTCATCTGCGCACGGGCAAGGTTCGCGATCTCTACCGAAATGAAGATGGCGAGATTCTCCTTGTTGCATCAGATCGAATCTCTGCATTTGATTGGGTATTGCCGTCTGAGATACCTAATAAGGGCGCTATTTTGACTCAGCTCTCGCTCTTTTGGTTCGAACTACTAGGAGACATTGTCCCTAATCACTTTATTTCTGACGATGTTCCTCTCCAAGTGCTGGATCGTGCCGTGATTGTTGAGCCACTTCAGATGTATGAAATCGAATGCGTAGCGCGCGGCTATTTATCTGGAAGTGGACTTTCAGAGTACGAAACCAATAGCGCTGTTTGCGGAAATCCACTTCCGGCAGGATTACTAGATGGATCAAAACTTCCAACTCCGATTTTCACACCGGCAACAAAGGCAGATATCGGCGACCATGATGTAAATATTGATTTTGAATCCGCATCCAAAATTGTTGGAGAAGAAGTAGCAGCAGAGTTACGACAACTCTCATTAAAGCTTTACGAGACAGCAGCCGAGTACGCGCTAAGCCGTGGAATTATTCTCGCTGATACTAAATTTGAGTTTGGGGCTGATGCTGACGGCGCGATCACATTGGGTGATGAAGTCCTCACTCCTGATTCTTCACGTTTTTGGGAGCTCGACGCATGGACTCCAGGAACTCAGCAGGCCTCTTTCGATAAGCAATTTGTTCGTGATTGGTTAACTTCAACCGGATGGGATAAGAAATCTCCACCGCCCGAACTTCCGGATGAGATCATCGAAAAGACAGCTCTTCGCTATGAAGAGGCATATGAACGAATTACAGGAAGTAAATTTTAAGTTTAAAAGTTTTGAAATACCGACCAACTTAAGGGAGATAGCAATGGCAACAATCGTGGTGGATGTAATGTTGAAGCCAGAAATCTTAGATCCGCAAGGTAAGGCTGTTGCTGCGGCATTGCCACGACTTGGTTTCGCATTTGCTACCGATGTTCGTCAAGGTAAGCGCTTTGAAATTACCGTTGAGGGCGATCCAACTGAAGCACAACTAGCTGAGGTTCGCGATGCCGCAGAAAAGTTACTCTCTAATCCAGTCATCGAAAACTTCACAGTTCGAGTGGAGAAGTAACCGCCATGAAAATCGGAGTTGTTACTTTCCCGGGAACCCTTGATGATCGAGATGCCGCCCGTGCCGTTCGCGCCGCCGGCGGCGAGGCAATCGAGCTCTGGCACGATGATGCTGAACTAAAAGGAGTCGATGCAGTCATCCTGCCTGGCGGATTCTCTTACGGTGATTACCTCCGTTGTGGCGCAATTTCGCGTTTCTCCCCAGTGATGGAGCCACTTATTGCGGCAGCTCAGGGTGGAATGCCGCTACTTGGAATCTGCAATGGCTTTCAAGTTTTAGCTGAAGCACATTTAATTCCTGGGGCGCTTACCAGAAACCAACATCTTCACTTTCTCTGTACCGATCAGACGATCCGAATCGAAAATACAGAAACTGCGTGGACTAATTCTTTTCGTGAAAATCAAGAAATTGTCATTCCATTAAAAAATGGTGAAGGTTCTTACCAATGTGATGACGAAACTCTTAAGATGCTTGAAGGCGAAGGCAGAATTATTGCGCGTTACGTCGGAGAAAACCCAAATGGGTCTCGCAATCTCATCGCAGGTATAACAAATGAGAGAGGCAACATTGTTGGGTTGATGCCTCATCCCGAGCATGCTATCAATCCATTGACTGGTCCATCTGCCGATGGACTTGGATTTTTCACCTCAGTTCTAAAGACCTTAGTAGCAGGAGGGGCTAAATAAATGTCACTCGATACTGTTGCTGCCGCAATCGCCAATCCAGATTTAAAACAACCGTATGCAGAACTCGGTCTTAAGCCAGATGAGTATGCAAGTATCAAAGAGATTCTTGGACGTCGCCCAACTTCTTCAGAGCTCGCTATGTACTCAGTGATGTGGTCTGAGCATTGTTCTTACAAATCTTCCAAAGTGCACCTCAAGCAATTTGGCGAGAAGGCAGTTAAGACAGATGCACTTCTTGTTGGTATCGGAGAAAATGCGGGAGTTGTCGATGTCGGGCAGGGATATGCAGTAACTTTCAAAATCGAATCACATAATCACCCATCATTTATTGAGCCATATCAAGGCGCTGCCACCGGCGTCGGTGGAATCGTCCGTGACATTCTTACGATGGGCGCGCGACCAATAGCTGTCATGGATCCACTCCGATTCGGTCCGGCCGATGCAGCTGATACGCGTCGAGTCTTGCCAGGCATCATCGCTGGTGTTGGTGGTTACGGAAATTGTCTCGGCCTTCCAAATATTGGTGGCGAAGTTGTCTTCGACGAAACTTATCTCGGTAATCCTTTGGTCAACGCACTCTGTGTCGGCGTTATGAAACATAGTGATATCAAGCTTGCAAAGGCGGCCGGAGCAGGAAATCTCGTCGTTTTATATGGCGCAAAGACTGGTGGCGATGGCATCGGTGGCGTCTCAGTATTGGCATCTGAGACATTCGAGTCGAAAGGTCCAGCTAAGCGTCCCGCCGTTCAAGTGGGAGATCCCTTCGTAGAGAAAGTTCTCATCGAATGTTCGCTCGAAATTTTTGCAGAAGATCTTGTTGTTGGAATTCAAGATCTTGGCGGTGCAGGTCTTTCGTGCGCAACTTCAGAACTTGCTTCCGGTGGTTCAGGTGGCATGAAGGTGCAGCTGGATAAAGTTCCATTGCGCGATCCTTCGCTCTCGCCTGAAGAAATTCTCATGTCTGAGTCGCAAGAACGTATGTGCGCAATCGTTGAGCCATCAAAAATTGAGCGCTTCCTAGAAATTTGCAAGAAGTGGGATGTGACTTCAACGGTAATTGGAGAAGTCACGGATGGCAGTCATCTAGAGATTACCTTTAATGGTGAGTTAATTGTTGATGTACCTCCACGTACTGTGGCGCACGATGGCCCCGTCTATAACAGACCATTAGCAAAGCCTGACTATGTTGATGAAGTTGCAAAAGATGTTATCAATCCACCACTTCCAACAAATGCTGCCGAAATTAAAGAGGCAATACTTAAAGTGGCCGCAACTCCAAACCTTGCAGATAAGTCTTGGGTCACAGATCAATACGACCGATATGTTCAAGGAAATACAATTCAATCTCAGCCAGATGATTCAGGCATGGTTCGTATTGATGAGATAACTCATCTTGGAGTTGCAATAGCGACAGATGCAAATGCCAATTGGTCCTATCTCAATCCTTATGAAGGTGCGAAATTGGCTCTTGCCGAAGCTGCACGCAATATTGCAACTGCCGGAGCAAAACCACTTGCGGTTACCAACTGTCTTAACTTTGGATCGCCAGAAGATCCAGGAGTCATGTGGCAATTTGCGGAAACCGTTCGTGGGCTTGCCGATGGTTGCCTGGAGATGGGCCTACCTGTTACTGGTGGAAACGTTTCTTTCTACAATCAAACTGGAAGCGTCGCAATTCTTCCAACTCCGGTGATTGGCGTGCTTGGCGTGATTGAAGATGTCCGCGCTCGTACCCCAATGTCCTTTACTGACGCTGGTTTAGAGCTCTATCTCTTAGGGGCAACCGATGAAAATCTCTCCGGAAGCGAATGGGCTTACCTGCATGGAATGCGCGGAGGTATTGCACCTACTGCTGACCTTCAATGCGAGATGCGCTTGATAGACCTACTTCTCACAGCGAACAAGGAATCTCTCTTTGCTGCCGCCCATGATTTGAGCCAAGGCGGTTTAGCGATTTCACTTATCGAAATGGTACTTCGCCACAACATCGGTGCATCGGTTTCGTTAGAGAATGTAGGGATATCTCTCTTAAGCGAAACACCTGGCCGAGTGATTGTTGCGGTAGAACCAACGAAGGTTAGTGCGTTTCAGAATCTTGCTCGAGTGAAAAGTATTCCACTACAAAACTTAGGTACTACTGGAGGGGATGCACTAGTAATTAACGATGCAACAATTTCGCTCACTGAGTTACGTACGGCTCATACTGAAACCTTCAAGAAGTTATTTGGATAAAGGAAAAATGCGCGATCCCAAAATTCTAGCTGAAGTGAAGGAGACGCTTGCAATTTTGGCCGAACGCTATCCTGGCAAAGCAATTGAAGTCCGCGTTCCTCCGTATGCCGCTATTCAATGTGGCGATGGTCCAAAGCACACACGTGGAACTCCGCCAAATGTAATTGAGATGGATGCCCAGACTTGGTTGCAATTATTTAGCGGCGCTCGTTCTTGGGCGGACGCGTACAGCGATGGACTGATTAGTGCATCAGGTGTCCGTGCAGATTTAAGTCACCTACTACCTATGAAGGATCTCTCATGAACCGTAGAGCTGATGGAAATCTCAACCATAACCTGCTCGATGAAGATAAAGGACCGCAAGATGCCTGCGGAGTATTTGGAGTTTATGCTCCGCAAGAAGAAGTCGCTAAGTTAACTTTCTATGGCCTCTATGCCCTTCAACATCGCGGTCAAGAATCTGCAGGAATTGCAGCTTCGGATGGCGAACGAATCGTTATCTTTAAAGATATGGGGCTAGTTTCACAAGTATTTACCGAAAGCGACCTCGCATCCTTGAAGGGCGATATCGCTATTGGACACTGCAGATATAGCACCACCGGTTCAAGCACCTGGGTCAATGCTCAGCCAACTCTACGTCCAACTAAGTACGGCACAATCGCTTTAGGCCATAATGGAAATCTCACAAATACCGGAGAACTCTTTGATTTGGTAAGAAATCTAGAGACTGAAGTTCCAAAGTTAGGACGCGGGGCGACTACAGATACAGAGATCATGACCGCACTGATTGGCCTGCAAGATCACGAAACTATTGAAGAAAATATTGTTGCCGTGCTTCCATTGTTGCAAGGTGCCTTTTCACTAGTAATAATGGATGAAACAACTTTATATGCGGCCAGAGATCTCAACGGCGTACGCCCATTAGTTCTTGGAAAACTTGAAAGTGGCTGGGTGGTTGCATCAGAGACTGCCGCACTCGACATTGTCGGAGCAGATTTCATCCGCGAAATTGAGCCAGGTGAATTTATCGCAATTGATAGCGATGGGGTTCGCTCTCAGATGTGGGGTACTCCGAATCCAAAGGGTTGCATCTTTGAATACGTTTATCTAGCACGACCAGATACAACAATTGCAGGTCAAGGAATCCATGCGGTGCGTGGTGCGATCGGACGACGCCTAGCGGTAGAAGCGCCAGTCAATGCCGATTTAGTAATTCCAGTTCCAGAATCTGGAACGCCAGCTGCAATTGGCTTTGCAAAAGAATCTGGAATTCCTTTTGGTTTAGGACTCGTCAAGAACTCATATGTAGGACGAACTTTTATTCAACCGTCACAGACGATTCGCCAATTAGGAATTCGCCTTAAACTCAACCCGCTTAAGGAAATCATTGAGGGCCGCCGTATCGTTGTTGTCGATGACTCAATTGTTCGCGGAAATACGCAGCGCGCAATTGTGAAGATGCTTCGTGAGGCTGGAGCGCTGGAGATACATGTAAGAATCTCATCACCTCCCGTTAAATGGCCATGTTTCTACGGAATCGATTTTGCAACTCGGGCAGAACTTATTGGCGCTGAAATGAGCGTTGAAGAAATTTGTCAATCTATCGGTGCGGACTCACTTGCATTTGTTTCAGAGGCCGGCCTGATTGAAGCTACAAAGGTGGCGGAAGATAAACTCTGCACCGCCTGTTTCTCGGGTAAATATCCAATTGCTATCCCAGCCGATTTATCTGAAGGCAAGACTCGACTAGAAATCAGTGAGGTATAGCGATGGCTACATATAAAGATTCTGGCGTCGATATTGATGCTGGAGATCGCGCCGTTGAATTAATGAAAGCTTCTATCGCTCGCGCTTCACGTCCCGAAGTTGTTGGCGGAATCGGTGGATTCGCTGGGTTATTTGATGCATCTGCAATAAAAAATATGAAACAACCCCTTCTTGCAACATCTACGGATGGAGTCGGAACCAAGACTGAAATTGCTCGCCAGATGGGAATCTACGACACCATCGGTGAAGATTTAGTTGCGATGGTTGTCGATGATCTTGTTGTCTGCGGCGCAGAGCCACTATTTATGACCGACTACATTGCTGTAGGAAAAGTTATTCCGGAACGCATTGCCGCAATTGTTGCTGGCATTGCCCGTGGATGTGTAAAGGCTGGTACCGCCCTGGTTGGGGGTGAGACAGCAGAACATCCAGGTCTACTTCAAGAAGATGAATTCGATATAGCAGGAGCAGCAACAGGCGTCGTAGATGCAGAGCTACAACTCGGCGCTCATCGCGTCAAAGCAGGAGATCTCATCATTGCAATGCCATCTAGCGGCATTCATGCAAATGGTTTCTCATTAGTTCGCCATATTCTTGCCACCCAAGAATTAGATCTGACTCGCAATTATGATTTTGATAAGTCGCTGGGTGAAGTCCTCTTAACTCCGACAGAGATTTACACACTTGACTGCCTTGCACTTATCCGAGCACAACAGGCAAATATTCGTACCTTTAGCCATATCACTGGCGGCGGCGTTGCTGAAAATACTGCGCGCGTTATTCCAGATGGTTTGACGGCAATTTATGATCGCTCAACCTGGTCACTTCCGCTCGAGATGAAGTTCCTTTCAGATATCGCTGGCGTTCCACAATCAGATCTCGAGCGAACATGGAATGTCGGAATCGGAATGAGCGCAATTGTGGATCCAACAGTTGCAGAGTTAATTATTCGCTCGCTTTCAGCACGAGGCATGAAGGCATGGATTGCGGGAAAGGTCGAAAAAGCAGCAGAACTGGGCGCTCCTCGCTCATACTTAGTCTCTGAATATCTTTAATGAGAGCCTTTGGAGTTTTGGAAAATAAATGAGTGAAGAGCTAGTGGAATATGAGCCATTTGAGGCGAGGATCCAACAATTTAAAGCAAAATTCACACTTCAATTCTTTTTAATTGCAATTCCAATCCTTGCATTTTTCATAAAATTAATAATTATTCGAAATATCGAACCAGTCATTAATTTCAATGGATCTCGCTATGGCGGTGCTTGGCTTGGCGCAGACGGCGAGAATTATCTCAACGCCCTATATGGATTTCTCAAGGATGGCCTCTACTCCAAGGATCATTTATTAGAGTATTGGCCAGCTGGATACCCATTCTTACTGTGGCTGATCTCAAAAATATCCCTCACTCACATTCTCTCGCTAGTATCTATCTCTCAAAGTGCTTTTTATGGTTATGCCAGTTATTACTTTGTAAAACAACTTCGAAATACAAAGTTACAGCGCTATCTCTTTACCTTCGCATTAATACTTGCCGCCAACCCAACGCTCTCACTGAGCTCCCTTGCTATCGGATACGAAAGCCCGATTGCCTCCTGCATGTTGATGGTGGTTGGCCTAATAATTAAATCCAAACTGAACCCAGAAGATAATCGATTCTGGCTCAGAGTTGTTGCCGTCGGTGGATTTTTTGCACTTGCCTCTTTTATGCAGCCCCGTTGGATTCTGACAACAATTGTTATAGCTGCAATCTGGGCCATTACATATAAGAACCTAAAGCAGCAAGCACTTATCCTCGCAATTGTGATGGCAGTGATGGCAATTGCACCAGTAGCGTTGATCGTGCGAAATCACAAGGCGGGAAATGGCTCTGTAGTCTCAACAAATCTTGGCACGACGATGAGAATCGGAGCAGGTGATACAACTTCTGGCAGCTATATGCATTCTGGCCCAGATGTTCCATGCAAGCCAATTGCACCTGCAACAACAACTACCGATAACCAAATGGTGAAGTGTGTTTTCAAATGGTATGCAGGCCACCCAGTTAAAGCGGTGAGACTTTTTATCAATAAGAGTCTCTACTTCTGGTCCCCATGGTATGGACCGAGGATGAATGGCACTATGGCGCGCAACCCTTGGCTCAAGATTGATCCAGTCATCAATATCGAACGCGGAAGTCAGCAGGGACATGACCTTGTTTATGGAATTATTGGAAAGCTCATCTCGTGGCTCTGGGTGCTTGCCACAATGAGCCTCTTCTTTATCGGTTTCTTCTGGCTTCGCTCATATAAGGGTATTTACCGCACACTCGCCTGGTTAACCTTCACGCCGGTAGTCATCTCCTGGCTGGTGGCAATGGGCACAATTGGCGACCATCGCTTCCGTTTGCCGACGATGTCCCTCGCCCTGGTTTTACAGGTTTTGGGCTACTTTGCACTGCGCCAGAGAGCAAAAACAGGCTCATTTAAGGTCGAAGTTCAGCCATAAAGCTTGGCTTTGGTAGGCAGGGCCTGGACGCGATAATCTACCCCCCTTGGAACACACAAAATATTTCCGATGAGGAGGTCTCGCCCATGGGTCGCGGCCGTGCAAAAGCAAAGCAGACAAAAGTTGCTCGTGATTTGAAGTACAACTCCCAAGAGATGGATATCGAACGTCTCGCTAAGGAGCTTCATAGCGATGCCCCACTTCAGCCAGAGCGTGATGATGATGATCCCTTTGCTGAAGGAAATTACATCCCACGCGCATAAAAAATATCTGTAGCGTGTTCAGTATAAAAAAATCATGAGTTCAACTCCATACGTTGCATCTCTTCGCATCTACGAGCCAATCACTGCCTTTCCGGCAGCGGACCGTTTGCGCTGGGAAAATCTCTCGATTGAAAGTGATACTCGCGAAGACGAACAAGCGCTCGCTCTGAGAAGATTGATTTCCCCTGAGTCGCCAGCCCTTCGCCCGGATGGAGTCCATCTGCTGGAACTTGATGGAATCAGATATATATCTCCTTGGTCGACAGCGACGAGATGCTGGAGCGCTTTAGATGACTTTAAAGAATCACTTCCTTCAACGGTGACACCATTCTTTATTCCACCTGCGCTCGAAGAAGTAATCACATCTGGAATGGAAAATATTGAAGATCGCGTGCCACATATTCTGACTGAGACGTGGATGGTTCCGCCACGTTGGCTCGCACTCTTTCAGCCGCAAGAGCGAGAACGTGGTTATCGACAAGAGATTGCATATTCAATCGCTCGCACAACTGTGGCAAAGGCAATCGAGCGCGCAAATCATTCACATGAAGTCGTCCTGCAATCATTTGGCGAAGGCGTTGTCGAACAAGAGATTGAAGAACTAATTGAGTGGCTCGAACTCTTTCATCCCTTATCGATGGTTGAACTCGATTACGGAGGACTTGCACATTACCTCGATGGCACTTTGAAATCGGATGGTCTTGCTGGAATTGAAGATGATGGATCGATTGAAGATGTCATTTTTAGTCTTGCCGGACTTGCTTCCGGAGATGGCGCCATTGCTGGTGAGGGGTATGAACGCTTAGTCAGTCGCTGGCGCCCAGTTCAGGCGCTTGAATCAGCGATGTAACGCTGAAAGAGTTCGGTATTTCTACACTACCCATCTTGCCAATTGACCCCTTTCTACCCGATACTTCCCGACATAACGGAGCAATTCGGACATTCAATTCAGATGAGGTGAGTAATACTGTGAATCGCATTCCTGAAGCTGAAGTCCTTCTCACCCCTCGCGAAGTCGCAGATCTCTTCGGCGTTGATCCTAAGACTGTCACCCGTTGGGCTAAGGCTGGAAAACTTACTTCTATTCGCACACTCGGTGGCCATCGTCGATATCGCAAATCTGAAGTTGATGAACTTCGTGCCGGTTACTTTAAGAGTCAGAGCTAAATCTTTTATCTATGAATTATTCCATTGCACAATTTGCCTTACTTGGCTTTCTCACCTTTGCTCTCGTCGGAGCAATCACTCCGCAGATACGCCGCATTGCAGTTCACTTTAACGCAGTAGATGCTCCAAGTCTCGAGCGCAAGGTTCAGAAAGAACCCGTGCCTTATTTAGGTGGAGTGGCGATTGCAATCGGAGTTTTGGCTGCCTCATATGGCTCAATGTTGGCCGTTGATTTCTCTTGGCAGACAATTCGATTGGCGAGCACCGTTTTACTTCCAGCAGTGGCAATAAGTGCAATGGGGCTCTGGGATGACTTGCGCGGATTAAGTCCATGGCCCCGCCTGATCGCACAGACATTTACTGGAATCGGTGTCTCATTTATTTTGATTGCTACAAATACAAGTGGAATAGCCTTCGGAAATACATTTCTCAATTACGCAATCACCACTCTCTGGATTGTAGGAGTCTGTAACTCCATCAATTTCTTTGACAATCACGATGGGGGAGCAGCGGGTACCGTTGCGGTTATCACCTTCTTTACATTCTTTATCGCCTACGATCGCCAGCAAGTTCTGGTGAGCGCTCTTGCAGTTGTTACCGCCGGCGCTACCGCGGGATTCTTGATTTGGAATCGACACCCAGCGAAGATTTATATGGGAGATGCTGGCTCACTTTTCCTTGGCATCATCATCTCGGTATTGACGATTCGTTTAAGCCCAGGAGTCATCCCTTCCTATAAATCTCTTACTATTCCCGTTCTACTAATGGCAACGCCAATCTTGGACACAACAGTGGCGGTCACATCACGCATTTATCGTGGCATATCTCCTTTTCAGGGCGGGCGCGATCACCTCTCGCATCGATTGATGCGAATTGGGTTTACTCGTAAATGGACCGCAATAACTTTGTGGGCGCTAGCTGCTCTTTATGGAGCGCTTGCACTAGCGCTCTACACCTGGCCCGATTCGATCGGCACTCCAATCATCTTTGTCGCCACAATTACTTGGGTTTTAATGCTTATTGGTTTCCTGCGTATTCCATCTGAGGGGTAAACTACTTTCATGTCCAACACACCTGCAGATGATGTAAAAGCAAAGATGCTAGCTGCCCTTGAAGCAAAGAAGAATAAGAAGGGCGCACCTGGCACTCAGAATCACGCAGAGGGCGGTTCAAAGATTAAGGGCGGGCAACGATCTGGAGGCGCTCCTGCAGTCCAGCGCAAGGCAGGACCTTCAGGTTCTGGATCAGCTGGCTAATTTTTATTAGCTTGTGTCTTTTCTGCTTGAAATTCAAGTAAGACCTAATTCCTCACGTAATAAAGTCGGTGGAAGTGTCGGTGAACCACCTCGTTTAGTTGTGGCGGTTCAAGCACCGGCTGTAGATGGCAAAGCCAATAACGCAGTTATCAAAGAGCTCGCCGCAGCATTTAATATTCGCGCGCGTGATTTCACAATTGTCTTTGGTGAACTTGGTCGCGATAAAAGACTCTTAGTCAGTGGAGATGTAAAAACTCTACAAACAAGGCTGGAAGAGCTAATGGGAGAGACTCCAAGACTTTTATAGTCAATCTTTCTAAGTGGCTCGGGACAGGATCGAACTGTCGACCTCACGATTTTCAGTCGCGCGCTCGTACCAACTGAGCTACCGAGCCATTATTCAATTGTTAAAAAAGATAG
>CANGJV010000001.1 GCA_947454425.1 Candidatus Nanopelagicaceae bacterium | reverse complement strand
TCTGACTTTCTTACTTTGGTAGCGGGGGCAGGATTTGAACCTACGACCTCTGGGTTATGAGCCCAGCGAGCTACCGAGCTGCTCCACCCCGCGTCGGTAAGCGCAATTCTATGTGAACTGCGCTTACATCACCAAATCGGGTGAATCTTCGATTACTTCGCGCGTGCTTGTGCAGCTATCGCTACAGCGATTGCCGCCTTCAAACGATCTTGTGCTCGACCGTATGCAGCGAAATCGCCCTTTGCAAGTGCACTCTGTCCATCTGCGATTGCTTGTTTTGCAGATGCAAGTGCTGATGCTAAATCAGCAGAGCTACTTGTAGTTGTTGGTGTTGAAGATGTTGATGAAGTTGTTCCGGAGTTTCCACCGAAGACTTGATCAAGTGCACCCTTCAGTGAACTATCAAATCCAATCACATCACCAAATGAGACGAGCACCTTCTGCAGTAATGGATATGCAGAGTTATTCGCAGTCGCTGTTACATAGACCGGCTGGACGTAGAGAAGTCCTCCGCCGACTGGAAGTGTAAGGAGATTTCCAAGAACAACATCAGAACCACCTTGGCGCAAGAGTGAGAGCGCATTAGCTACATCAGGTTTTGCCTCGAAGTTTGATGCGATTTGAGATGGACCCGAGATGTTGGTGCTACGAGGAAGTTGAAGCACTGTGATCTTTCCATAGTCCGGACCTGGCTTTGAGTTGACCACTGCAAATGCAGTCAGGTTCTCACGTGTTCCCTTTGGAACAAATGGAGTTGTCAATGAGAATGCAGGAGTTTTAGCACCTGGCAACTTCAGAGTGAGGTAGTAAGGAGGTTGCGCGCCTGCATTTGAACCAAATGTTGATGGGTCACTAGGTACGCGCCAGAAATCTTGACCGCCGTAGAAAGCAGCCGCACTCTTCACGTGATACGAAGCGAGAATGTCGCGCTGCACACGGAAGAGATCTTCTGGATAACGAATATGGCTCATGAGCTCTTCTGAGATTTTGCTCTTAGCTGAGACAGTATTTGGGAAGGCCTTCATCCAGCTCTTGAGTACTGGATCCTTTTCATCCCACTGGTAGAGAGTGACGGTGCCGTTATAGGCGTCAACAGTCGCTTTTACTGAGTTGCGGATGTAGTTAACACGCTGGTTGCCCTGCGCTGTAACAGAGGTTGACTTCTTTGTCAGTGCATCACTTGTTGCTGTAGCAAGTGACGTTCCTTCAGAATATGGATAACCAGCACTTGTTGTATATCCGTCTACGATCCAAAGGATTTTGCCGCCCACAATTGCTGGGTACGGATCTCCATCAAGAGTCAGCCAAGGTGCAACTTTCGCTACACGATCGCGTGGATTACGGTTGTAGAGAATCTTTGAATCTTTATTGATGAGGTTGGAGAGAAGAATTCTCTGCTCTCCATATTTAATAGCAAAGAGAATCTTGTTGATTGCGCCGCCTACGGGTACGCCACCAGTGCCGGTGTAGGTCACGTTCTTCTGACCAGAGGTCGAGGTATCGTCTGGGTAATCGAATTCAACCGGAGCTGCCTTTGAAGTCGTTGAAGTTCCACCAATAATTGAATACTCAGGTGAATTCTCACCAAAGTAAATGCGAGGTTCGAAAGCTCCGAGACCCTTTGTTGGAGGGAGATCTCCTACAAGGAAACTTGGCTTGCCATCAGCGTCAACTGTATTTCCATACGCTGCGACAAAACCAAATCCATGGGTGTAGACCAAGTGGTCGTTAATCCAGTTACGGCTTGGATTTCCATCGATATTTAACTCTCGCACCGCGACGACTGCATCGCGAGTTGTTCCGTTTACTGTGTAACGATCAATATCGAGGGAATCTGCGAATCCGTAATACGGCTTAATCTGCTGAAGTTGGCGGAAAGTTGCAGATAGAACATTTGGATCCATAAGTCGGATGTTGCTAATGGTTGCAGCATCTGTTGTGAGCTGGCCAGAACTTGTTGTCAACGTTGCGTTGTAATCCTTAACATCAACATTATCTAAGCCATAAGCAGTCCGTGTTGCATCGATATTACGCTGAATATATGGCGCTTCTTTCGAAGATTCTGATGGCTTTACTTGGAACTGCTGAACGGCACCTGGATAGATTCCGGCGATCAGAACTGCAGATACCACCATCAACGCTGTGCCTGCTGCTGGCAAGAGCCAAGAGCGACGAACAATATTTGCAAAGAAGAGAAGCGCACAAATAACAGCGATACCCGCGAGAATCGCCTTTGCTGGCAATGTGGCATTGACATCGGTGTAAGTAGCACCGGTAATCAATTTGTTCTGCTTAAGTGCAAGTCCAAATCGATCAAACCAATATGCAACTGCCTTCATTAATACAATCAAACCAAAGAGAATTGAAAGTTGAACACGAGCAGCAACAGTTGTGCGGTCTCCCTGTCCTTGCGTACGGATTCCGCCATACATGTAGTGGACAAATATTGTTGCAAGAGTTGTTAATACGAGAACTGAGATTGCCCATGAAATGAGAGCTTGGTAGAAAGGCAACTTAAAGGTAAAGAATGAGATATCGAGATTAAATTGCGGATCCTTTACACCGAATGGTGTGGAGTTCTTAAAGAGTAACCACTCTTTCCAATAGAGAGTTCCGGATGATCCGGCAAAGTAAGTAATTGCGGCGAAGAGACCAAGAAATACCCAACGGAGAATTGGTTCGATTTGTGCACGAACACGTTCGACGCCATTGAGTTCGATTGCGGTTGGAACATAGAACGGGCGGCGCTTGTATGCGAGATAAATATTGAGCGTAATAATGATGGAGGTGATGAGTCCCATCAGAAGGAATAGCTCGACCTTCGTTGTAAGAACCCTTGTCCAGACGCTTGAGAATTGAACTGATTTAAACCAGAGCCAATCGATATAGAAGCCACTCAAGGAGATAAGAACTGCTCCGAGGGCTACGAGAATTCCGACCGTAATTGCTAGCGGCGTGCGATTTCTATTCATGCTCCTACGCTAGCGCACCCATGAATTCCTGCAGAATTTACGCTGGGCTTTGCCGCTAGAAGGTAGTCAATTGCCTGGTCAATCTTCTCGATAGCCACTACCGAAATCCCCTCAACCTTTGCGGGGAGTTCGGAACAGTTTTCAGTCGAGACGAAGAGGATATTTGCGCCGGCTTTGCGGGCCCCGATAATTTTCTCGGTTACCCCACCGATTGCGCCGATGTGGCCATCGGCTGAAATTGTTCCTGTTCCGGCAATTTTTCTACCCTGCAAAATATCGACCGGTGTCAGAAGATCTATCAATCCCAAGGTAAAGACCAGACCACCACTTGGTCCGCCGGTATCTTCCAAAGAGACCTTAACCGAAGATTCTTTTAACTGGCCAAGATTAATATTTGGAAATTTACGATGGATAGCTGCAGTTGCTGCCGTGAGCGCAATATTCTGAGATTCGACCATATCTTTCTTGCCAGCTTTTTTCTCTTCGGTATTGGTTGTATTTTTCTCATAGAAAGCAGATCGCGGTTTAGCAACACAATCACCATGCGCCCAACATGCTGCAACCTCTGCTCCAAAGACCATCGTCTCTGGATTGGTGACATAAACCGTTAAGAGGTAAAGGTTTCCATTTACTGGATAGGTCTTCACGCCACTTGCTTTTGAAATAGTAAGAACTTTGGGAAAAAGATTAGTTACAGGTCCTGGTGTGAGTAAGACAAAGTTCATTGGCGCCAAGAGCGCAATTACAGGCACCAAGACCACAAAGATCTTTATCAGAAGTGGAGTGCGAGAAAAACGGAGATTCTTACTTTTCAGGCTCATCATTGCGGAACGAGTTTTGGAAGCGCTCAAATTGATTTACCGAGCGCGAAGTGCCCTTCTCGAACTTTCTTTTAAATTGAGAAATCCAGATGACATATCCAAGTGCGCCTATTACCCCAGCTAGTGGAACAAGCCACCAAATCAAGGCGGTAAAGGCGGAGGATGCTGCGTACATGGAAATAGAGTAGTCCCCGTGGGAAGAAAGCGCCCCTTAATGGTGTTCTACCTCCTAGAATCACAATAATTGATTGGTCACAGTCGCGAGCCGGAACGAGGTTGCATCATGGTCCCATTTGGATTTACACCAGACGATGGTGACGATGCATCAAATAAAGAGAATCAAGAAAATCTCGAGGCGATGATGCGCCAAATGCAAGAGCAGATCCAACAACAATTTGAGCAACTTGGAATTAATGGCGGATTGGCCAATCCATTTGCAGCCTTCGGTGCCGGAAGCCAAGAGGCTCTACCGCTGGCACCGGTACGCGATACCGCAAAGAAATTTGTAATGTCCAACGGTTCTCAACCTTTGGGGACAAATGATGTGACTGCAATCAACAACGCCTGCGAGATTGCAGATATTTGGCTCAATGAAGCCACCGACTTTCCTGCATCTTCATCTGCATCGGCAAAATCAATCAGTCGCCTCGATTGGGTTGATGAGACTCTTCCCGGATGGCAGGCAACAATGGAGCCACTTGCCACTGGTTTAAGCGCTGCCATCTCTACCCTGCTCGAAGAGGCGATGAACTCAGCTGGAAGTGAGTATGAAGAAGCGATGGGTGCAGCACCCATTGGCGCGATTGCTGGCTTATTACGGACCTTTATCGGCTCAATGATTGCGACTCAACTTGGTCAAGCAATCGGTGCGATTGCCACCTCTGCCACCGGAGCCCACGATGTCGGTCTACCTATTCTTGAACCAGCGCGCCCGCTCTTGATCCCAGAAAACATTGAATTATGGGGCGCTGACACTGAAATTCCTAAAACTGAAATTTATTTATTCCATGCACTTCGCGAAGGCGCTATCGCTCGACTCTTCGAACATAATCCATGGATTGTTTCTTACATTCGCAGTTCAATCGTGGCATATGGCGCCGGTATCCGAATTGATCTTGAAGCAATTCAACGTCAGGCAGAAGAGGCGATGCAGGGAATGCAAGGAATGTCAGATATTAATGAACAATCCTTCACGATTGCACTTGATTCTGGAATCTTTACACCTGAAGAAACTCCAGCTCAACGAGAAGCGCTTTCAAAGTTAGAGACTGTTCTTGCACTTGTCGATGGATGGTCTGATGAAGTCGCAACAGTTGCAGCTGGCGATCGCATTCCATCAATTACCGCACTTCGTGAAATTCATCGACGAAATCGTGCAACCGCTGCACCTTCACAACAACTCTTTAAAACTATGTTGGGCCTTGAAGTCTCACCAAAACTTGCGCGGGAAGCGAGCGCCTTCTGGAGTCGAGTACGCGAATTAAAGGGAGCTTCTGCTCGCGACCAAATTTGGAGTGGAATCTTGCCAAGCGCTACCGAATTATTGGCGCCGGATCTCTTTCTTGCCTCTACAGAAATTCCTGATGACCTCTCAGGATTGATTTAAAAATCCCTTAGGCAAAAGCGAAGTCCCCGGGGCCACATTCCGATATCTGCCTTCCCCTTGCAGATATCGAACGGTTATCCGAGGACTTCGTATGCGCAAAGTACGCAGAAATTACTGAGTGTGCAAATAGAAAATGTGCGATTCGCACCTACAATTCCTCAATCTAAGGTCGAGAGATGTAAGGTCGCTCAATGGAAGAAGATGCGCCCACTCTGCCTGGAATATCAGAGGGCGAGATTCTCGTCATTAGATCTACTCGTCGAAAGAAATCTGCCTCTGCCTATCGCCAAGGAGGAAGAATCGTCATTTCACTTCCTGCTCGGATGAGTAAGGCGGAAGAGGCGCAGGTAGTTCCTGAATTGATTGCCATCATCCGAGGACGAGAGGCATCGAAAACGCCGACCGAAGAGGCGCTCTCCAACCGAATCGACCAACTGCTCAATGAATTGGCCCCTGAGATAACTGCCCGCCCCGTCAGCGTGAGCTGGCGCCCTATGCGCGAGCGCTGGGGCTCCTGTACCAGTCTGGACCGCACAATCCGTATCTCTGACCGCCTCAAGCTCGCCCCGGAGTATGCCCTCGATTACGTCCTCTTCCATGAGGCAATCCACCTCGAATGGGGCGATCATGGGGCTGAATTCACCGAAGTTCTCTCCCGTTTCGAGGATTCTGAACTGGCTAGCGCCTATCTCGATGGCTGGGAGGCTGCCGAACGGGCGATGCTTGATCCTGTGGAGTTAAAAAAGCTCCCCAAATAGGGCGATAAATTCACGCTTGCTTACCGCCATTTGAGCGTGTGGCGGAGTATGTTTTAACCAATACGCGTAGCCGCCAAACACGGATACGCCGATTGGAGGCAATCATGACAGAGGTAGAGACATATAAAGGTGACGCTTACTGCGTTAAGTGCAAAGAGAAGCGTGACTTCGAGGGAACTGTAAAGGTCTCTGACTCAGGTCGCCGCATGGCACAGGGCATCTGCCCAGTCTGCGGAACTAAGGTCAACCGTATCCTCGGTAAGGCTCAGTAATTCTTCTTTAAGCATCACGTGCAGTTGCACGTCACAGATGTAGTTCGGCCCCTCGCGAAGGATTCTCATAGAGAGATTCTTTAGCGGGGGGCTGTTCTGTTCTCGCACCCTTCACGCTCGGTCGAGAAAGTACCTTGCGCTCCACAACTGCTCATTGCAGATGATTCGCATCTTGGATCAGCTCGTCATCATCTGCCCATGAAAGCCCAATACTCATTAATTCGCGGATGCTCACTCTTTCAATCACACAATGGCGGATATCGTCTCGGCACATTCACGCGCTCTATGAGCATCACCTCTGCATATCAACGTACGGCGCTCGCTCAACTAGCGATTGGCGCAGATCCACTTACCCAGGTAGATGAACCAGTGCGAGCAAGCCTGACTCACTTTATAGAAGCGCTCAGAGAAAAAGGTTTACTCAATCAGAATAGTCGGCAATTAAGCACTCCCCTTAGATCCCTTGCAGATATTTCAGAGTCCGATATCGCTATCAATCAAATGCGGGAACGGTCTGCTCCTGAGCTGGCTCAATCTGAGTGGATAGATGGAAGTGGCGATGGTGGAACTTCGATTGTGGCAGCACGTGCACTTCATCCGATAGAACTTTCCGGAAGGTCACGTGTCATCACTATTCTCTTCTCGTTGCTACTTGCAAGTGGTGTCAGTCGAGTGAGATTCGCTGATAGATATTTCCGGCCGGCCATTACAAATCTAGATATATCGTTCGGCACAATTTTAACTAGTGACCTCGGTGGAAATTATTATGAAGTAAGCCAATCGCGCCGTCGCGAGTTATCGCTCTTTCCCATTGATCGTTTTGCTCGCGATGATCTCGATATTTCAAAGCCCTTGATGGCAATTCATTATGGCGATTGTGATCCAGAACAGTTGGTGGAGTGGGCGCAGAACGGAATTGCGCACTCTGTTATTCATTCACCTATGGGAGATGAGATTGTGATTGGACCACTTGTTCTGCCAGGTAAATCTCCTTGTAATCGATGCCTATCTCTCTATGAAATCGACAACTTCGGTTTTACGCAGCTAGAGCGGATTCCACTCACTGCGGTCGAAGAACTTCCTGCTGTTACCGCGCATTATGTAGCGGCGATATTGGCAGCTCAGATTCTGCACTTTATTGATCAGCACAATTCGCCCGATGCCTCAAGAATCTCGCGAAATACAGGGGTCGGGGAGATTACATATATTAACTTTCAGCGATTAACAGAGCCGCAGGTGGTGGCGATTCCTCGCCATCCACTCTGCGGTTGTGATCGTTAACTCTTATTAATTCTTAGAGCGATAGTTTTTTAAGAAGCGCCATGCCCCAGTACTTGCCAGTGCCCACACCACCAATAACGGCTGGAAGAGCAATCTAATAAATCGAGATCTATCGCTATTGAGACCGAATGCATCAACATGGTTAATGTATTGAGATATATTTCCCCAGAAGAGCGCAATGAAGAAGAGCGCTGTTAGTGCTCCCACCTGGACTCGAAATTTCCAGAGGAGAACTAAGCCAGCACCAAGCAATAGTTCTGCAACGCCGGAGGCCAAGACAACAAAATCTGCATAATCTTTTAGGAGCGTGGGAACCTGAGCTTGAAACTCAGCACGCCCTGTTGTCAGATGGCTTGTACCGGTAAAGAGCAGCGCCGTTCCCAAAATGACCTGCGGAATTCTTCGAAGTAAATGCATACCTGAAGTATCCATCACGATCGGTGATTAACTCTGGACTACGCAGCTACAACCTGACGTGATGGACGACCTGGACGACGTTTACGTTCAATAATGACGCCATCTTCAATCAACTGCCCGCCCCAGACGCCGAGTGGCTCACCGCGATCGAGTGCACCTTCCAGACATGCGCTCTTCATCGGACAACTGCCGCAGAGTGACTTAGCAAGGTTGATCTCAAGGTCGGAGTCAGCAAAGAAGAGCTCTGGGTCAGCGTTATGGCAGGGCAAGGTAAAGGCCTTGGAGTTATCTGATGTATATGTGACATCGTCTAGCCCAATGTATTGATCTGCCCAACCTGCTACCTGTAATTCGCTGTAGAGAACGGTCATCGTCTCCACCTGCCTCTCTTCTTCCGTTTAGTTTTCTATTTTGATTTTCTTTATTTTTTTCCAATAAAAAAGGCCCCTTTAAATCCTTAGTGGATTTAAGAGGCCTTGTGGCGCTGTTATCGGTTAGCCGATATCTGCTCCGGTGGCCTCGACCACTGCATAAAAGTTGGCGTAGAACGCTGACTTCGTAGCTGTGGGCCAATTGCGCTTATGAGTGCGCGCAAAGTTGGCTGAGGTTGTGTGAGCATGTGAAAGAGAAGCAGCGCGTGAAACGCCTGCTGATGCAACGATGATGTTCTGTGACATTACGTTGACCCTTTCACTTGATTCCTTCACCTGGTGGCGAAGAGGCTTAAGGGTAAACGATGGAGGTAGTTACTCGCAAGGTAATTAAATGAGCGTAGATTCGGCCAAAAATCGCGATGGCTGTGCGCGGAAAGTGATGTGTAGATCGGCCTTGGCGCGAGTCATGCCCACATAGAAGAGGCGGCGCTCTTCTGCAATGACTGCATCGGTGAGGGCGACCGAATTGCCCTGACTTGTCAGCGGCAAAATCCCTTCCGAAGCACCAATCAAAAAGACTCGCTCCCACTCCAGGCCTTTCGCTGCATGCAGCGTTGCCAAGGTAATTACCGGCATAGTTGGTGGGTTGTTCTGCTGAACTCGATCTTCTACTTCGCGCAAATATCCGCGTAAGGTCTTTGGTGCAAAGTTTGGATTTTCATCGAGTTCGCGACCCAAGTGAAGTAGCGCTGCAATTCCATCAATGGACTCTCCAGTTAAGAATGGCTGCGCGATACTCCGAAGCTCATCAATCCATTGACTTCCTTCAGTTGGAATAACGGATGCTTGGCGCACCTGCTTTAAGAATTCGCGCACATCTGTTCGGTCGAAGAATCGCTCAGTATTGCGAACTTGGTAAGGAATGCCTTCTTTATTCATCGCCCGTTCAACGGCAGATAGTTGAGCATTAGTTCTCGCTAAAACTGCAATCTCTTGCGGCGCAGTTCCTTCAGTTAAGAGGGTGGCGATATCGCTGAGTACTCCGGCGATTTCTGATTGCTCATCTTTAAAGCCCTGAACAGTGGGTTTACTGCCGTGTTCATTGAAGGCAACTAACTCTTGTCCCATAGAGCCAACGCGCAAAATTGAATTTGCAGCAAAGGTAATCTCTGGAGTTGAGCGATAACCAGTACTGAGGCGAATAACCTGAGCTTCAGAGAAGCGCTGAGTAAAGGTATTGAGAAAGACAGGCGTTGCACCGGCGAATGAGTAAATAGTCTGCGCCGGATCGCCGACTACACAAATATCTGTGCGAGTACCGAGCCAGGCATTGATGAGTCGTTGTTGCACCGGCGAAATATCTTGATACTCATCAATGGTGAAATACCGATATTGATCTTGCACACGTTCGCGAACATCGCGCTCTTCTTCTAACATCGCAGCGGTCAGTAAAAGTACATCTTCAAAGTCAATCGCAAGTTCTTGCTTCTTAATAGATTCGTAAGCGGTATAGAGCTGCACCAACTGTTCTGGATTTACTCGCGGTTTGATTAATCGCTTTGACATCTCATCAAGGAAATCTTCCGGTGCAACTTGTGAGACCTTCGCCCATTCAATCTCTGTTGCAATATCGCGCATGAGTTCTCGGTTATTTGTCGAGACCTGCGCGGTAAGACCTGCGCGGCGAACTGCTTCTGAGATAAAACTTCCCTTTGAGGTAATCAGGTCAGGTGTTCGTCCACCGAAAACAGTTGGCCAAAAATAGAGCAACTGTTTGAGCGCAGCGGAGTGAATTGTTCGAGCAGCAACAGTTGGTACGCCTAAAGTTCGTAGGCGGGCACGCATTTCGCCTGCTGCACGTGCGGTAAATGTAAGAGCGAGAATCTTCTGTGGATCCATCGTGCCTATTGCTGCGGCGTAGGCAATGCGATGCGTGATTGCTCGAGTCTTTCCAGTGCCAGCTCCTGCTATTACGCAGACGGGTCCACGAGAGGCAAGCGCTACTGCTCTTTGATCATCATCGAGCGCTTCAAGAATCGCAACTGCATCGAGTGAGTGTGTGGCGAATCCATCTATCGCCATGTTTCACCGGCCAATTTTGAAGCGTCGAGTTCTGTGGCACCGAGCCATCCTTCAATCATTTGTCGCGCAACGCTTACCTTTGGTGGAAGAAGTAATGAACCATCTTCCGCGGAGCTCTTAAGTTGCGCGCGCGAGAACCACTTCACCTCAGTGATCTCTTCACCATCTGGTCGAGCATCATCTGGCGCATCTGTGATTGCTTCAAAGGCAATCATGATGCTGGCCGGAAATGGCCACGGTTGTGAGCCGAGATATTTGATTTCGGTAAGTCGCACACCTGATTCTTCAAAGGCTTCACGAGTAACACATTGTTCGAAAGTTTCACCTGGTTCGAGAAAGCCGGCAAAGGTTGAGAATCTTCCCTCTGGCCAAACAGGTTGGTGGCCGAGCAAGATGCGGTCAGCACGATCTTTGATCAAAACAATGACGGCGGGATCAGTTCGTGGGTGATGCTGACTTTCATCGACATCACATACTCGAACTGCGCCACCAAGATCGGCGCGCGTTGCAGCGCCACATTTTGCACAATGGGGATGTGCACCGTGCCAATTTGATAGAGCAATTGCATGCATTGCGATCTCAAGCTGCAAAGGCGATAGCCCACCGGAGAGTTCTCGCAGAGTTAAATAATCTTCAACATCAGATTCGACTGCGCCAGATGCCCATGCAAAAAATGGAATATTCGTTTCTAGTTCTATACCTAGGAAGTAGCGCTCCCCACCGATTGCCTGCGCTGGTGGAATAAAGGTAAGGCCCTCAATCGAGCTACGGATGCGCCCCTTACCCACTTCAATAATCTGAGCTTTATGCCAGAGTTCTTCTAGACGAGCAGGATTGGCGCGAACTTCACCGGCACGGTCAATCAGGGAAGGTCTCTGCCGAATCGCGCTCATGGGTGGAGGTTACTAGCCTTACCCCATGCGCCTCACCTCGTGGAATTTCTTGCATGGCCAGAGCCTCAACCCTGCCGAAAAGGGCGATTTTACTTCGGCTTTTGGGCAGCTCGGTAGCGATGTCGTGGCGCTGCAAGAGATTGATTCAATCTTTGATCGATCTGGAAATATCAATCAACCTGCCGAAATTTCAGATGCGATGGGCGCAATCGATTGGGGCTTTGCGCCGACTGTTCATGGAACACCTGGATTTTCCTGGAAGGCGCCATCAAAGGAGAATCGCAGAGTCCATACTTCAAAAGATGCTCCGCTTGCCGGACATTATGGAATTGCAATTGCAACAAAGATTCCAGTCCACCATTGGCTCAGATTAGAACTTGGTAAAGCATGGATAGGCTTGCCGCTTCTTATCGCAAACGAGAAGGGCAAAGTTGCACCTTTCTATGTGAAGGATGAACCACGAGTTGCCATAGCAGCAGTTTTGGAAAATGGATGGACTGTCATCAATCTCCATCTCTCATTTGTTCCATTCGTCAATCTCTTCCAACTCTTTAAGGTGACGCGGTGGGCAAAGAAGTTGGAGCGAGATTATTCAACGAAGGTTGCGCTGGTTGGAGATTTCAATCTACCGTGGGGAATTCCAACCAAGGTAACGCGTTGGAGGCGAGCAACTGTTGCGCTGACCTATCCTTCATGGAAACCTGCAATCTCATTTGATTACATCCTCTTGCGTAAAGGCAAAGAGTTGAAATCGGTAGAGGTCACGGCGCCAGAGATGACGATTAGCGATCATCGTCCAATCTCAATCGATATCTAACTTAAGAGTTGAGTCAGCTCTTCAAGGCTCATTAAGTTGGTGCGTCGATCTGTGACTCCGGTTGGCACATAATGGAAGGAAGCGCTTACATTTTCGATTGGTGTCTCTGAGAGCGTCGCCCACGCTAGGCGATAGATTGCTAATTGAATTGCTGAGTCATCATCAAGCACCGTCGAGCCGGTCTTCCAGTCAACGACCTCAAAGCCTTGCTCTGTCTTATAAATTGCATCGATTCGGCCGCGAACAAGAGTGCCGGCGATGACAGTCTCAAATGGAACTTCCACATCAAATGCGGTGCGAGATCCCCAATCAGATGCGAGCCACTTTGCCTTCAGCTCTTCTAAGGTGCGGTCATCTTCAATCGGTGAGAGTAGATCAAAGTCTTCATCATCAAAAATTGAATTACCTCGAAGATGCTTCTCAATCCATAGGTGGAAGGCGGTTCCGCGTGATGAGTATTCGTCCCGTGCGCGTGGCATTGGGCGTCGTACGTTTCGTGCAAATTCCTCAGGGTTCTTTTTCATTGCGATGATTGATGACGGTGACATACGAATCGGACGTGGAATTTCTAGCCCAGTTCCGCGGAATTCAGAGTTTTCTCGGATGATTGCTTGCGCATCTTCAACCCAAGACTGCACGCGTTCATCTCCAGCAAGACTTTCAAGATCAATAACCTTTGCGGAGCGAACTATTTCAATTGCACCTTCAAAGGCAGCGCGACGGGCACCGAGCGGATCGCGGGGCCAGAGTGCAGTGACTTCTATATCTTCCTGTGGATTGCGGGCATCGCTAGCCGGTGGTTGGAGTTCATCAATTACCGTGCCAGAGGTACGGGCAATCTCTTCAACGTTGCGATAGAGCACAGATGGCGCAAGCGGTTTGACGCCTTCGCCCCAGTAAGAGGCAGAACAGAAGAGATGAGACTTTGCGCGAGTTACTGCGACATACCCCAATCGAATCTCTTCGCTATAACGATAGCTAGAACAATCTTCTTTGTATTTATCGAGCGCCTTGTTGGCTTCTGAATTCGTTGTGATCTGCGAAAGATTAAGTTGTGGAACCACATGTGCATCGCTGCGAAGTGCGAAGGGGATAAAACGCTCGTTAAATACCCAGTTTTCAGGGCTTCTAGAGCTCTTTGAAGGAAATGTACCTTCGGTCAAACCAGGGATTGCAACGACATCCCACTCGGCGCCCTTTGACATATGGATAGTGAGAATTTGAACCACTGATGAATCAACTTCTGGCGCACCTGCCTTGAGGCCGCCTTCTTCTTCGCTCGCAACATCAAGCCATTGGATAAATCCATTGAGTGATCCACCAGAGCGCGCGAACTTACTTGCCTCATCTAGGAACCGATCGAGATGGCGACGACCATGAATTCCTTCTTCGCGGAGCGCAACTTCTACCTCTAAGTTGAGATAGCGCTCGATTTCAAGGATTAAGTCAGTAATAGAACCTGAAGCTCGAGAGCGCAATCTACGTAGATCGGCAGAGAATTGAATAAGCCGTGCAAAACCTGGCGCAGAGAAATCTCGCGCATCAGCTGACCCAATCTCATCAAGCGCATCAATGAGCGAGCCAAGAATCTGGTCATCGCTATCAGAGAGAAGTTGATTACCGGCAATAATATTCTGCACCAGGGTGCGATTATCTGATCCCTCGCTCTTTGCGCGACTGCGAGAGAAACGGCCGAGCGCTGCGATATCACGTGCACCTAAGTTAATGCGCGGACCTGTGAGATGGCGCATGAGCGCACCGCCAGCATCAGGTGAGTTAATTACCTTTAAGAGCGCAACAATATCTGCGACCTCGGCGACATGGATAAGCCCACCAAGGCCTAAG
Source organism: Candidatus Nanopelagicaceae bacterium (assembly GCA_947454425.1). Lineage (GTDB taxonomy): Bacteria > Actinomycetota > Actinomycetes > Nanopelagicales > Nanopelagicaceae > Planktophila. The sequence continues at coordinate 41,565 of CANGJV010000001.1, read as the reverse complement.
ACCTCTGATCGAATATCTGCAGCGGTAAGAGCACTCTGGATATATGGAATCTGTGATTTTTTGCGCACCAAGACCGCAAAGGTAAGTGGTTTTTCTCGGGCAGAGTTTGCAACCCAGAGCGGCGTGAAATATTCAGCAATGGCTTGTGCCTCGGCATCGAGGTTTTCGAAGATGCCACATGTGAGGTCGCCGGGACCAGCCGTTGTTCGAGCTCGGAGTGGTTCAACCTTTACGCCATCGTTATTGCGCACTCCCTCGGAGATGATATTTGCAACATCGAGAATGCTCTGATCATTGCGATAGGTGGTTGAAAGGTTGTACTGAAGTGCACCACTATGTGATGCCGGCTTTGGAAAGTAGTTATTGAAGGCGCCGATTGTTCCGGCAGCTGCTCCACGCCAGGTGTAGATGCTCTGGCAAGGATCACCAACAGCTGTAACTGGATGGCCTCCGCCAAAGAGAGTAGAGAGTAAACGCACCTGTGAGTGCGAAGTATCTTGATATTCATCAAGCAGCACGACGGGGTATTTCGCTCGTTCGAGCGAACCTACATCTGGAAAGTTCTGAGCTATACGCGCCGAGAGAGCAATCTGATCATCGAATGAAAGTTGTCCACTGGTGCGGCGTTGCTCGAGGAATTTATCCATCATGGCAACAAGGCCCATACGTTGCTGTGACGTAAGAGCGGCTTTGCGGACACCTTCATTCTTCTGTCCATCCATGCGAGCGAGCTCTGCGAGCAGTCGAGTATCTTCATCGATTATCTGATCACCGGTTACTTGGTGTTCGAGTGCTTGCGAAGTTAAGCCAAGGAGATCTTCAACAACTGTCGTGATGGAACTTTCATTGGTATATCCATCTTCATCCCAATTGCGAACGATGCGATTGGCCATCATCCATAGCGCTGCCTCGCCGAGTGGTTGTGAATCGGCATCGATTCCGAGGCGGATGGAGTGTTCAGAGAGTATTCGACCGGCATATGAGTGATAGGTCGTGACCGATGTATCGAGGCTGGCAAATGGGCGTTCTATACCGCTTTTTTCCATGCCTTTAGCCAATTGGGCTAAACGCTTTCGGATACGAAGGTTGAGTTCGCCGGCCGCCTTGCGAGTGAAGGTAAGGCCGAGAATCTGATCTGGTCTAACGAACCCATTGGCAACTAAGTAGACGACGCGAGATGCCATCGTCTCAGTTTTACCAGAGCCGGCACCTGCAATGACAACTGCGGGTTCGAGTGGATTGCTCTTGATAGAGATGATCAATGATTGTTCTTCACTGGGAGATGGAAAATCAGAGTCAATCAATTGAATAAATTGCGCTACCTGAAGTGGTGTGAACTTCTCATTCATTGCCGCGCTCATCCAATCACCGACCTTCCCTGAAGGTGGACTGGGCATGAGCTCTTAACAGGACAGTAAGTACAGAAGTCATTCTTCTTTGCGATAAATGTTGGAGCTGCCATCGCAGTTGCAATCTTTTCAATCTGCGTAGTTACATCCTCGACAATAATCGGTGGACGATCGCGGGTGGCAACTTCCTTTGTATCGTGGCCAAGAAATACCAGATGTGAGCCTGATACTTCTGGGGATTCAAATTTATTCTTAAAACCATTGAGTACGACCGCTAATTGATAGCAGGCTAATTGCAGATTCTCTGCCGCTTCTTTCTTTCCGATTGCTTTACCGGTCTTGAAATCAACGACGAATAGCCTTCCATCGCCATCAACTTCAAGTCGATCAACGGAGCCTCTCACCTTGGCGTGACCGAGTTCGAATTCAAAGGTGAGTTCGACACCTTCAACTTCGCGAGTTGATGTGCGGTGGTACTGCGCAAAACGTTCGAGCATCTTCTGTGCGCGCTGAAGTTGAAGTTTGCTAATCCATCCAGAAGATTCTGTAATCAGCGGCCATGCTTGATCGAGTGATTGATAGAGCTGCTCATCGGAAATTGTTGGATCTTCGACCTTGATGCGCGCGTATTCGTGGATGACAGAGCCTAAAAGCTGCGCCGTAGAGTCTCCATCCGAGCCACCGTTGCGCTCGAGCAACCACTTGAGTCCGCAGGTTTCAAAGGATTCGGCAGCACTAGGAGAGATTGGAACGAGTTCATTTTCGGCAAAGAGGGGCGCGGTCGAAGATATGTGGTGGGCACCAAGCCAGCTATCAGGATCTGCAACTGTAATTTCGGATGCAGCGAGAGTAGCAAGTAGTGAAGCCGCTACATCCGCTTTATCTGTTGTGAGTGATTTACGGAGCGATGCAACGAGCGCATTTGCAGTCAAGGGACGGGCATCGTTAAATACTAGGGAAGTAAAGCTCTCGGATTCAGCCGCTTCTTGAAAAAAGGCTGATGGCGAATCTTCTTCGCGAGTAATTGCGGTGATATGAAGTTGTTCGCTGGCGCGCGTTGTTCCCACATGAAATAAGCGCTTCTCATCTTCTGCAAGCGATTGCGCGGTGATGAGGTCGAGTGCAACTTGTGCAAGTTCTTCACCATGGCGTTCGCGCTCGACCAGGCGCTCGGCGCCAAGTAAGGTGCTACGTTGTTTGAGATTTGGCCAAATACCTTCTTGGATGCCTGCCACAAAGACTCGCTTAAATTGCAAGCCCTTTGCAGAGTGGACTGTGAGAAGTTCGACGACATCGGGGCGAACACCTTTGGTGGTGATGAGGTCAGAGACAATATTTTCGTGGGCAATCTCTTCTAGAAATAATGTGGGATGTGCACCAGGCATGCGATCAATATGTCGTGCCGCAGAGTCAAAGAGTTGCACCATCGCATCAAGGTCGCGATCTGCTGCGGCTCCGCGTGAGCCCCCGCGAAGAGCTGCGCGTTGCCAGGCCTCTGCTATCAATTGATTTTCGCTATTGGTAGCAGTTGACCAGATAGCCCAGAGTAGATCGTGGATAGATGCGTTCTTCTTACGAAGTGACTTTCGTGCAGCAGCTAAGAGATCGTGAACACGTCGAAGCTCTGCACTCTCTTCGATTGGAATATCGCCCTTTTCGAGCGCATCGATAATCATTTCGGTCCCGGTTCGAGTATCGGTGGCATCATCTCGGGTTTTTAATAGCGATGTACGGATACGACGGAGCGAGATAGATGTTGCTCCACCAAACTCAGATAACAAGAGGCGTTCGCAATTTTCGAGGGTGAGCTTCTCTACCCCGGTGGCGAGACGGGCGAGGAGAAGGAAAGGCGCAATCGCTGCATTAGTGGCAATTGCCTCGCGGTCCCCAGCGACTGGAATTGCGGATTGACCAAGGGCTCTGCGAATAGCTGTTGCGGTGGTGTTGTGCGCACGGACGATAATTGCAATATCTGAGTATGCAATGCCTTCAATCAGATGTGCGCGCTTAATGTTGTAGGCGATGTATTGCGCCTCTTCTGCCTCAGAGCGAAGCTCGATAGCAAACTTTTGCGGAGCACCCCGATGGCAGTTGATCAGAGTAATTGTTGTTGCGTTACCAAATTTCTGCTCGAGGTATTGATTGACGCCATCAGGGTCAGAACCTCGGAAGCGACCAACTGCAGATTGCGGATCTACCACTGCCACAAAGTCTTGCCCTGCCAATAATTCGAGTAGGCGCCGCTGAGCAGGGTCGGTCTCGTGAAATTCATCCACCATGATTGTTGTAAAACGCTTGCGTAGATTTTCAAGAAGTTCAGGGTTGCTCTTTAAATGTGCAATTGCGGCATTAATGATCTCTGATGGATCGATACGCATCTTGGCATCGCCTGCACCGGTATCCATATTTGCCGATACCTCAAGGTATTGCTGCCAGAAACGTGCCGCCGGTTCCCAGAATCGTTCTTGCAGTCGCTTGCCCTTTTCGCGAAGTTCGATTGGAGATAGTCCGCGCTCGGTTGCACGCATCATCAAATCGCGGAGCTCGCGGATAAATCCTTGGGTAAGAAGTGGTTCACCCATCACAATCTCTTCAGTGGCATTTGAATCCATTCGAAGATCTGCCGGCCACCAATCAACTTTGTCAGCGATATTTCCCTCAAGGAGTGATTTGATAAAAGCCTCTTGCTCGGCGCCTGATATCAAAACTGTTTCGCGGAAAGTTTCACCTGATGTCATGGAAAGAATCGAATACGCCAATGCGTGAAAAGTTCGTGCAACTGGTTCTTGAATGGTGCCGCCAGATGCGACAACGATTGCATCACGAATCTCTGATGCTCGCTCGCGTCCAAATGCAAGGATAAGTATTGAATCGGCAGGTGCACCATTTCGAATGCGGTCGATTGCGCATTCGATCAGAGTTGTGGTCTTACCTGTACCGGTTGCGCCACCAATAATGAGAGGCGAACCGCGATGAGCGACGGCAGATTTTTGCTGATCATCGAAGGTGTAGAGAGGGCGAGTAATCGGGTTGGCGACTAGGCGTAACCCTGAACCACCAGTCGCTTTACTCATAGAACGAATTCAACCCTAAGCGGGTGACAATTCTGCGCTATCTCTTGCGGGCACGAAGGGCAAAGAAGCCGCCAACTCCAATAACAATGGAAATTGCGCCCACTATCGGTAATGGGAACACTCCGGCGCCATCTTTATCTGGAGCGGGAGCAATTAATAAGGTTGGTGCGTTGAGTGAGAATGTAAATGAGTCGCTGACTTTATGGCCATCGGCTGAGACGATTTTGTAGTCCACTTCATAGACTCCGGATTGATATTCGGCTTCCGGCAAATTGGCAGAAAGAGTTGCGCCATTAACTTTTACATCTGTGAGCGTTACCTCTGGACCATCCATCAAGTGAAGAGAAATCGAGCTTACATCTTTCTCGCCAAGGATCATCAAATCTTCAGTGAACGTCAGCGAGATTTGACTTGGCATCGCTGTTATCTCGGTATTCGCCGCCGGGTTTGAACTCACCAAACCCGCATGGGCATTCGCATAGACCGGCACCAACAAAATCGCTGCTACAAGAACCAGAATTCTCTTCATACTGGTTGGATTAAGAGTTATTGCTCTTCTTGGCGCGAGATGTCGCGCGAGCACGCTCTGCACCATCAAGCACAACCTTACGAATACGAACAACAGCTGGAGTTACTTCAACGCATTCATCTTCCCGACAGAATTCGAGCGCGCCTTCCATGTTGAGCTTCTTAGGTGGAATTAACTTTTCAGAATCATCGGTACCTGAAGCACGCATATTGGTGAGCTTCTTTTCGCGAACACAGTTAACATCCATATCGTCAGCGCGTGAGTTCTCGCCGATAACCATGCCCTCGTAAACCTCATCGCCAGGCTCGACGAAGATAGTTCCGCGCTCTTGCACACCTTGAAGTGCATAAGAAGTAACTGCACCCATACGGTCTGAAACAAGTGATCCTGTTCCGCGTGTGCGAAGTTCACCGAACCATGGCTCGTATGAATCAAATACGTGGTGGAGCAAACCTGTTCCGCGAGTTTCAGTGAGGAACTCGGTACGGAAACCAATCAGACCACGTGATGGAACCTTGTACTCAAGGCGAATCCAACCAGTGCCATGGTTAACCATCTGTTCCATGCGGCCCTTACGTAGCGCCATCAACTGTGTAAGAACGCCGAGGTAATCTTCTGGTGCATCAATAGTTAAACGCTCCATTGGCTCATGAAGCTTGCCATCGATTGTCTTTGTAACAACCTGTGGCTTACCGACTGTGAGCTCGAAGCCTTCGCGCTTCATGATTTCAACGAGAACAGCGAGCTGAAGCTCACCACGTCCCTGAACTTCCCATGCATCTGGGCGTTCGGTATTGAGAATACGAAGTGAAACGTTACCGATGAGCTCCTTATCAAGGCGATCCTTCACCTGACGAGCTGTAAGCAACTTTCCTGACTTTCCTGCGAGAGGAGAGGTGTTAATACCAATTGTCATAGAGATTGATGGCTCATCAACCTTAATCAATGGCAGAGCATGTGGATCATCTAGATCTGCAAGAGTCTCGCCCAATGTAATTGTTTCAATACCTGCAATCGCAACGATGTCACCTGGTCCTGCTTCAAGTCCTGGTACGCGCTCGAGCGCTTCGGTAATAAGAAGTTCTGAAATCTTTACACGTTCTTGCGTTCCATCAGTCTTGATCCACATTACTGACTGACCCTTCTTAAGGGTTCCTTCGTGGATACGCATCAATGCAAGGCGACCAAGGAATGGTGAAGAGTCAAGGTTTGTAACGTGCGCCTGAAGTGGTGCGCCCTCATGGTAAACAGGAGCTGGAACAGTGTCCTGAATAACTTGGAAGAGTACATCGAGATTCTCTTCTTCTGGCAATCCGCCATCTGCTGGACGTGTCATTGAAGCGCGTCCGTTCTTTGCAGATGCATAGACAACTGGGAAATCAATCTGCTCTTCATTTGCATCAAGATCGAGGAACAACTCGTATGCCTCATCGACAACCTCTGCGATTCGCGCATCGGGACGGTCGACCTTATTAATGAGCAAGATAACTGGAAGGTTCTTTTGAAGCGCCTTGCGCAAGACGAAGCGAGTTTGTGGAAGTGGGCCTTCGGATGCATCGACGAGCAAGATAACGCCGTCAACCATTTCGAGACCGCGCTCGACCTCGCCACCGAAGTCTGCGTGGCCTGGAGTATCAATAATGTTGATAACAGAATCACCGCGACGAACCGCAGTGTTCTTTGCAAGAATCGTAATTCCCTTTTCGCGCTCGAGGTCCATCGAGTCCATCATGCGGTCTTGACCCTCATCCTGCTTCTTGTGAGCAGCAAAGGCACCTGACTGCCAGAGCATCGCATCAACCAGTGTTGTCTTTCCATGGTCCACGTGCGCAATGATTGCGACGTTGCGAATGCTGTCGCGTGTTCTTACAGGCAGGTCTTTAAGGTGTGCTTGGGTCTTTGCCATTGGGATGAAACTCCAGAAATAAGGGCACTTGCGTGCGAAGTGCAGGCTCTTATCTTACCCCCCAATAGACTGCACCTATGCGCCTGGGAGTCCTCGATGTCGGTTCAAATACCGTTCATCTACAAGTAATGGACGCCCATCATGGATCTGCCCCACTTGCATTTCAAAGCTTTAAGGAAGAAATTCGCCTCGCTGAGTTTCTTACCGTTAATGGTGAGCTTTCAATCGTTGGTCGAGACACACTTCTAAAGACTCTCAATCGATTGAAGAATGCTGCAAAAGATATTCAACTCGATGACATGTTGGCTTTTGCAACATCTGCGATTCGAGAGGCGACCAACTCAGAAGAAGTGTTGGCTGCAGTCAGGGCAGAAACTGGAATTGATTTACAAGTTCTCAGCGGAGCAGATGAAGCCCGGTTTACATTCTTAGCAGTACGGCGTTGGGTTGGTTGGTCTGCCGGCGATGTAGTTATGCTCGATATCGGCGGTGGCTCATTAGAAATTGCAACTGGAGAATTAGAGAATCCAGAATTTTCACATTCGGTAATGCTCGGCGCCAACCGTATGACTCGGCAGTTTCTAACCGGTGATCCTTTCACCGAAAAATCAATTAATAAATTACGCGAACATGTTCGTGAAACGCTCACTCCACTCAAGGATAAAATTGGCGATAACAGCAACCGAACCGCAGTCGGGACTAGTAAGACATTTAGAACCTTGCGGCGGATCCAACAGAATTATCTTCCTGAGCTTGGCAATTCACTTACACGCACGGGACTTAAGGCAATCGTGCCAAAGTTGGCGAAGATGACATATAACCAGAGAGCTGAACTACCGGGTGTCTCTGCGAGTCGCGCAACACAAATAGTTGCTGGTGCCATCGTTGCTGAAGAAGCAGTCACATTGCTGGGTATAGAAAAACTCACGCAATGCCCGTGGGCACTGCGTGAGGGAATCGTTCTACAACGACTGGACTGGCTTAAGTCTTAGCGTTAATTAGATCTTAGGATGGCGCAGGAACTCAACTGAGAGCACCTTGTTGCCGTGGTGGTGAATCACCCAAGCATCAGCTGGATCAAGATCCTCAGCTGAGTATTCAACTCGCGCAATCTTGGTAAGAATCTCTGGAATTATCGGATTGTGACTTGAGACGAGATGGTTTCCTGGATAGCGCATCAAGTGGCGAACGTATTCGAGAGCTACCTTTGGGCTCTTTTCATAGACCTCTTCATTGATATCCGGTGAAACACTTACCTTGATATCAAATGCAAGTGACGTTGGTTCTACCGTTGCAAAGCAGCGTGTTGCATCAGATGAAAAGATTCCTTCAATACCGAAGGGCTCGAGTTGGCTGATAAGTCGCTTGCTCTGCTCGATTCCATCGTTGGTAAGTGGGCGATCGAGATCGTAATCATTCCAATCACTGCGCTTGAGCGCTTTTGCGTGGCGCAAGAGAATAGTTGCGCTCGAATAACGCTCGCGGTTAATGAACTCATCGAGAATATCGCGATCTTCATCGTAGGTAAGGAAGTGACGGGCTTCCTTGATTGATACCCACTCGATTTTATCTACTTCCTCATTAGCAGAAAATGCATCTGAAGTAGGACGAGCTTGTGCCATCCAGTACTTCACTTTTTTCTTCTCATCCTCAAGCTTGTAAGAAGTTGAACCTAGATACTGTCCAAATATTGCTGTAACACCGGTCTCTTCTTTTACTTCCCGGAAAGCAGCTGCAATTGATGCTTCCTTCTCATCAATCTTGCCTTTCGGAAAGCTCCAATCATCGTATTTAGGGCGATGCACAAGCAAGATTTCCAACTCGAATGGGGTCTCTTCACGCCAAACGACGGCTCCGGCAGCTTTAATCATTCCTTATACCTTTCAATGAAGTGCTCTTGGAAATCTTCCAGTGCATTTCCTTCTAAATCTTGTTTAAAGTAATGCCACGCATCATCTTCACCCATCTCCCACTTACGGAAACGTGACGAGCCGGATAAATCAAGGATCTCAGTGAGTTCTTCCTTATGACTTGGGAAATCGACACGAACAAGAGCTTCTACGCGACGATCAAGATTTCGCTCCATGATATCTGCGCTACCGATAAAGAACTCTGGTGCTCCGCCATTATGGAACGAGTAAATTCGTGAGTGCTCGAGAAAACGGCCAAGGATTGAAATCACTCGAACATTCTTAAACTCTGCCACCTTGCTCATACGTAATGCACAGGCACCACGAACGATAATTTCAATTGGAACTCCATCTTTCGCTGCTGCATAGAGTTCATTGATAATTCCGTTATCTACTAGCGAATTCACTTTCCATCGAATACCAGCTGGAATGCCATTGCGGTGATTTTCACGTTCGCGCTGAATCTTGGCGACTAGCGATGTACGAATTGTCACTGGCGCTACCAGGAGACGTGCATACTCCATTCCAGATGCCACTCCACTGAGTTGATTAAATAATTTCAGTAGATCTTGACCCAGCACAGGATCTGCGCTGAGAATTCCTAAATCGTCATACAACTTCGCTGTCTTTGGGTTGTAATTTCCAGTTCCCACATGTGAATAAACATTGAGCGCATTTTCGTCACGACGCACCACGACGCTGGTCTTTGCGTGAGTTTTCAAACCCAACATTCCGTAGACCACATGAGCTCCGGCATCTTCGAGCTTCTGCGCCCACCGAACATTTGCCTGCTCATCAAATCGAGCGCGGAGTTCAATCACTGCAAGTACTTGTTTTCCGCTCTTTGCCGCCTCAATCAACGCCTGCATGATGGGAGAGTCTCCGGAGGTTCGGTAGAGCGTCTGCTTAATCGCCAAAACCTTTGGATCTTGCACAGCGAGTTCGATAAAGCGAGTCACGGTCGAAGTAAAGGTTTGATACGGGTGGTGAAGCAAAATTTCGCCATCGCGAATTGCGGCAAAGAATGCGTCAGCATCATGGCGGTCAATCGTATTGAGCAGTCCAGGCTTCATAGAATCAAAAGGCTCGTCCTTAAGTTCTGGCAGTGGAAGCCCGTACATCTCAAATAGATAGGTGAGGTCAAGTGGTGGAGTAAGAGTGAATACTTCAGATGGTGAAATCTCGAGCTCTTGCATCAAGCGGTTAAGCAGACTCTCTGAGACGCCTTCCTCAATCTCCATTCGGACTGCTGCGCCGAACTTTCTGCGCAAGAGTTCTTCCTTCAATGAAGAAAGCAAATCTTCGGTTTCATCTTCATCGATATCAAGATCTTGATTTCGAGTTACGCGAAAGAAATAGATCTCTTCAAATGCAGCACCCGGAAGGAGCAGGTGAAGATGTTCGGCAATCAGGTCTTCCAGAAGAATGTAAGAGAAATCTGTCTCGCTCACGCGAACCATACGTGGAATATTGGAAGGAACCTTGACGCGAACAAATTGTTCTTCCCCGGTGTGGGTGTTCTTTCCGATAATTCCTAAGTTGAGTGAGAGTCCAGAGATATGAGGAAATGGATGGGCCGGATCGCTTGCGAGAGGAGTCAGGATTGGAAAAACTTCGTTAATAAATTTCTCGGTGAGGGGAGCCTGTTCAGATTCTGAAAGAGAATCCCAACGTACTCGCTTAATTCCATGCTGAATTAATTCTGGCTTAAGATCCTTGTTGAGCAAGAAACCAATTCTCTCTTGCAAAGTGCGCACTCGTTCATTTATTTCACTGAGGAGTTCGTTTGGAGTCATTCCAGAAATCAGTCGATCATGATTTCCGAGTTCAATTCTGCGCTTAAGGCTAGCCACTCGGACCATAAAGAATTCATCTAAGTTGGAAGAGAAAATAGCTAAGAACTTAACCCGCTCGAGCAAGGGCAGATCGTGATTCTCGGCCAATTCAAGAACGCGGGTATTGAAATCCAACCAGCTGAGTTCGCGGTCGATATAAGAATTCTTATCGGACTTCACCCCTCCACAGTAGAGCCGTTAAGTGAACAACAGGTGAGTGAATTCTGACTACTTAACGAACGCGGGCTTAAGTCGAAAGCACTTGAGCGTGAATTGTGACCTCTTCTTTGGGATGCAGATGACTTTAAATTAGGATTTTCTGCATGAGCAAAATCGTCCTATGGGTCTCCGATCTCGATGAAGCCAACCATTTTTACTCTGCCCTTTTTGGGGTAAAGGCAGCAGAAGCAAATGGAGATTTTCACGTCGTCAAAAGTGACGTGAATGAAGTTTTCTTACATCTTCTCCCAATTCAATTTCGAGAACTCCCAAGTGGCTCAGGATCTGTTGTAGTCCGTGAAGAAGCCGCAATCAAGCCAATTTTCTCAGTGGTAAATATCGAAGAGGCCCGTAATCGCGTAAAGAATCTTGGCGCAATATTTCCGTCGGATATTTCAGAGTATGAAGGAATTCAATACCTAGATTGTGTGGATCCCGAAGGAAATGTAATTCAGCTCAGCAATTAAACGTTAAAGCGGAATTCGACTACGTCGCCATCGTGCATGACGTAATCCTTGCCTTCCATTCGCACCTTGCCAGCAGATTTTGCATCAGCCATAGATCCTGCTGCTATTAAGTCATCAAATGAAACGATTTCTGCTTTGATAAAGCCTTTTTGGAAATCCGTGTGAATCACGCCAGCAGCCATTGGTGCGGTGTCGCCCTTATGGATGGTCCACGCACGAGCCTCTTTAGGACCTGCAGTTAAATAAGTTTGAAGGCCAAGGGTGTCAAAGCCAACGCGGGCAAGCGTTGCAAGGCCTGGCTCTGTCATTCCAACTGCCTCAAGAAGTTCAAGTGCATCTTCATCCGGAAGTTCAGCAAGCTCTGCCTCTGTCTTTGCATCAAGGAAGATTGCCTCAGCTGGAGCAACGAGCGCTGATAACTTTGCACGAAGATCCTTATCGCCAAGTTCTGCAGCGTCAACGTTGAATACATATAAGAATGGCTTTGCAGTAAGAAGGTGGAGTTCGTAAATTAAAGCAAGGTCAACCTTTGAAGTAGAGAGCGGCTTACCGGATTGAAGATGTGCCTCCGCCTCTTTGACTGCTTCCAGAACCGATGTCTTTGTCTTATCGGTACGAGCTTCTTTTTCAAGTCGCGGGATTGCCTTTTCAATTGTCTGCAAGTCAGCGAGCGCAAGTTCGGTATTGATGGTCTCGATATCACTTGAAGGATCTACTCGACCATCAACGTGAACAACGTCGCCATCGGTAAAGACGCGAATAACCTGGCAGATTGCATCAGTCTCGCGGATATTGGCAAGAAACTTATTACCAAGTCCTGCGCCCTCTGATGCGCCCTTCACAATTCCAGCGATATCTACGAAAGAGAGCGCAGCCGGGAGTAGCTTCTCTGAACCAAAGATTGTTGCAAGCTTTGCTAGGCGCTCATCCGGTACACCGACGACGCCGACATTTGGCTCAATGGTTGCGAAGGGATAGTTGGCCGCAAGCACATTGTTCTTGGTCAAGGCGTTGAAAAGGGTCGATTTTCCGACGTTGGGAAGGCCGACGATTCCGATGGAGAGGCTCATAGTGGTTGAGCCTACGGTCTGCAGGGTTGTTACGTGAAATTGGCGCATTTGTCGCCGCATCCTGCAACGATATCCCTATGTCTAACGCACTCATCACAACTGTAGTTCTACTCATCGGCCTCGCAATTGGCTTCTTCTTCGGTAGTCGCCTCGCACGTTCGCAAAGTTCGACTTCATCCTCCGATCTCACCACTCTTAAAGCGCTCCTTGAAAAGAGTGAAGAGCGATTAAAAGATGCCGAAGGCAAGAATGAGAACCAAGCGAAGATTGCAACGCAGATGGAGGAGATGAAGACAACGGTCGAGCGGATGCGAGTGCAGGCACAGGATGCAGCCGAGAAGCGCGTTGCATCAGAGGTCGAACTGAAATCAACAATCAATGAGATGCGAAGCGCATCTACCTCACTCTTTGATGAGACCCGCAAAATTGCAGGGGCACTTTCCAGCTCACAATCGCGCGGAAAATTTGGTGAAGCTCAACTCGAACTCCTGCTCGAACAAGCTGGCCTTCGGGAAGGAATTGAATTTGATGCTCAACGTTCAACAACTGATGCTGACTCTTCTGGAATTCCAGATATCACGGTAAAGATGCCCGGTGGCTCACGACTCTTTATCGACTCAAAGTTTCCCTTTGATCGTTTTCTTGAGGCATTTGCCACAGAAGATCAAGATCTTCGCGATGATTTCTTAATTTCGCACACTAAGGACTTACTCAAGCATGTCGATGCGCTTTCAAAGCGCGGATATCACAAATCCGCTGGTTCACCTGATGTAGTTGTCCTCTTCTTGCCATTCGAAACTCTCTTGGCAGAGGCGCTTCGCCTCGACCCGATGTTGCTAGAGAAGTCATTTAAACTCGGTGTCACAATTGCAACTCCAACATCAATGATGGCGCTCTTGCGCACTGTTGGCCATATCTTTACACGTAATAAATTGGCAGAAAATGCTGACGATATTACAAAGGTTGCATCTACCTTTTTAAAGAACATTACCCTTCTACATGGCAAAATCGTGGCTGTCGGTAAGGCGATTAACAACACTTCAAAGGCTTATGAAGACTTGATCCCAACTGCAGAGAAGACCGTTCTTAGTCCAGCTAAAAAAATTAGCGCCCTAGGTGTTGCAGGCGATAAAGAAAAGCTGGCAATCCCATATCCTGAGGCACCTGCAGATGTTCGCGAACTCAACAATCCAGAGCTCGTAGAAGCCGAAGATTTTATTGATGTAGAGATAGTCGAGGAGTAAGCAATGGCTGATAAGAGCACAGTCTTAAAGAAACCGACCATTCCCGGTCCTGGGCTAAAAAATGAAGGAGTCATCTTCTTTCAATTTATCGCAATTGCTTTCTTCACTTTGGCAGAGCTATTCGTGCGCGGTGGGACAGGAATTCTCACCGGCCTTGTTCTGATCGTTGCTACTTACGGGGGCGTCGCATATGGCCGCACTGGTACTCGTTATGCAACAGCGGTAACTCCCCCAATTGCATTGGCTGTAGTAGTTCTTTTCTATACCTTGATGACCGATGGCATCAAAATTTCGCGAGTCGGAGTTGATTTTGTGGCCTCACTTGCAAGCGTGGCTCCATTTTTAATAATCGCAGCGCTCTACGGCTGGTACCAATTTCTCAATGAGAAGGCGAAGAACCGTCCCTCAAAAGGTAAGAGAGCCACTACTTAATTTTTATCTTGTGCCTACCCGAGCGGCAACAAGATACGTTGGTCCATTAATTCGACCCGAGAAGTAGCTTGTATTTGTAGGAGTGAACTGCATAGCCAGTGTTACATAACTGCGGGCTGCGGGCTTCCAACTACACGTTGCGATATACCCATTTCCGGCATTTGCCACCTTGGATTGGCATCCAGGGATCGCTTTATCATTAAGTAAGAATTTGATACTCCCAGCAGTGGAGACCGTGAGAGAGATTGTTGTCGTTTGACGATAAACCGGAGATGATGACAATGAGTAAGAGAGATTTGGAACTGCCTTCGCAATAAAGATCGCGGTAGATGGCGAATTCGTTGCGCTGAAATTGCTATCAGCTGCACGAAAAGCGGTTACATAGCAGGTGCCATTTGCAGTCGGAGTTAAGAGAGAACCTGAAACTGTACATGGGCCGGAAGTCACCGAGAATGTGTCGCTAGCACTGCTCTGTCCTCCAGTGGTTGTGAGTGAGAGGTTCTGGGTGTACATACCCGAGGTCGAGGTGATTGATAATGATGTCGGCGTCGCGCGATTGAAAGTGAACGTCGCAGAAGCGCTCGTGGCCTCTAAATAATTAGAATCTGCAGCTTTGGTTGCTTGGATGAAACAGGTTCCATTGCTGGTCGAAGTTAAGGTCGGGGTTGCGGATGCATCAGAGAGCGAGCACCCGCTTGCACTTCCTCCTGCAACAACTGCGTAAGTGGTGGCGCCAGTTCCGGAACCACCTGATGGTGTGATTGTAAGCGCCTGCGAATAAGGATAGGTCTTACTACTTACTGATAGAGATGCTGAGAGCGTTGCTTGGGTTGCTTTAGAAATTTGCGCTGTTGCCGATGAAAGAGCTGCAGTACTGCCTCCCGCATTTGTTGCAGTTACATTTACCTTGAGATAGTTTCCAATATCTGCCGCGGTAAGTGTGTAAGTCTGGGATGTTGCACCGGAGATATCTGAATAAGTTCCAGACGATGTCGAGGCACGAGCCCATTGATATGTATATCCCGTTGGAGAGCCACTCCATGTTCCGTTAGCTGCAGTTAAAATTGAACCATAACTTGTTGTACCTGAGATTGAAGGGGCTACTGAGTTTGATGGAGCAGCAGGCGTTGGGCAGGTAGGAGTTGCTGCATAGCGTGCAGATGTTGAGTTGTAATCTGAAGTAACTTCAGCAGAGGTAAGCACGGTTGAATAGATCTTCACAATTCCAAGTTGCGCATACATGTAATAGGAATTCCCACCTAAGGCTCCCAGCCACCATGCTTGATTAGTATTTGGATTTGAAACAAGCAAGGTGCTATCTGTAGTGACGGCTGTTCCATTTCGATACATTGTTATCGCGCGGGTAGATGTATTGAAGGTATATACCAGGTGCTGCCACTCGCTATTAGTGACAACAGCAGAAGTTGAGACTGTTGCTGATCCCGCTGAACCATTTCCGTTTTCGACAATCATCTTCCGGTCTGTGGTTTGCCAGGAGTTCCAATAAGCTTTAAACCCATTGGTATTCAGGTTTGCTCCCGCATTCGAAATTAACGTCTGAATACTTGAACCGCTTGCATTTGGTTTTACCCAAGCAGAGATTGAAAATTGAGAACCAAAGTTGGTTTGAGGAAATGCAATTTGACCGTTGGCAGCAAATGAGAAAACTCCACAGTTTGTGCTCGCAGAGTAAGTGACATTGCTGGGCGTGCCAGATAGTCCAGAAGTTGAGTCGATAACATTTCCAGATCCAGAATATGTATTTGGGTCGACAGTAATTAAAAGTGTGGCGGCATTGGCGTGATAGAGGGAGAGAAACGATGGAGTCAATGCGGCGAGCGCCAGCAGAAGTATCCCCACGCGTTTCATGGGATGAGTTTACAAAAGATTGATGACTTTTTTAGACGAGAGAATCCCAGAAGTTAGCAATCGCTTTTACGCTTGATTCTGGCTGATCTTCATTGGGGCAGTGGCCAGCATCCTTGATGACTGCCACAGGTGCCGATAAATCTGCCGCCATCTGATCCTGCATTGCTAGCGGCCAAGCATCGTCATTTTCACCATAAATAATGTGCGTCGAAATTTTCGTTGCTGCAACTTCTGGGATTACGGAGGTAAAGGAACCGAGTTCGCGAGCCTGCCGCAGGATTGATCGAACATCATTTGCCAGCCATCGCTTGCCCATTAATTCTTCACGTTTATGACCTACATACATTTCGGCGGCAAATTGATCCCAACCTTCTTGCATGCTCTTTCCCGATAATTTCTCCAGAACAATCTCTGAAAATCCAGGATTTTTACGTGCATGAGGACCAGAGCAGAAGAGCGTAAGTGATTTAAAACGATTTGGCTCTGCGACCACCGCCCGCTGTGCAACTGCGCCGCCATATGAGTGGCCGAAAAGATGTGGTGATTGAAGATTGAAGTGGCGAGCAATATCAATGACATCACGCGCATATGCAGCCATTGAATAAGTTGATTCATCGCTTGACCATGGTGATTGATGTATGCCGCGCATATCGGGTACGTAAGTTCGGTATCCGCGTTCGGCAAGTAGTGGGCCGATATAGTCGAAATCTTCTTTGCTGCCAGTAAATCCATGTATCAAAATTGCATCGCCTTTATATTGAGAAGGCTCAAAGATATTTATTGCTAGCTGGCCTTGTGCAAGCTCAACTAACTCTGGCATTACTTACCTGAAGCTTTCATTTCAGCGCGAAGATTCTGTGGAAGTGCAAAGGTGAGGGATTCTTTCTTCGCTTCAACTTCTTCTTGGCTGTGATAGCCATGCTGATCAAGCCATTTCAGTAAATCTTGTACCAATATCTCTGGAACTGATGCGCCGCTGGTTACGCCAACAGTCTCAACGCCTACTAGCCATTCCTCTTTTGCCTCAGCGGCGTAATCGACAAGATAGGCAGCCTTTGCGCCATATTCGAGTGCAACTTCCACGAGGCGAACTGAGTTAGAAGAATTTGTTGAACCAACAACGAGTACGAGATCAGATTGTGCGGCAATTCCGCGAATAGCCTCTTGGCGATTCTGTGTTGCGTAACAAATATCATCTGATGGCGGTGATGCAATTTCAGGGAACCGCTCCTTCAAAATTGCGACAGATTCGAGCGTCTCATCAACGCTCAACGTTGTTTGACTTAACCAGATCAAATTCTTTCCAGGCGTTGGCTGCACATTGCGCGCGCCGTCGAGGCCGTCGATAACTCTTACCTTGCCAGGTGCCTCACCGGCTGTTCCTTCAACTTCCTCATGGCCCTCGTGGCCGATCAGCAAAATCTCAGTATCGTCATCTGCAAATCTTTTAACTTCATGGTGGACCTTTGTCACCAATGGACAAGTGGCGTCGATTGTTTTTAAATTTCTTGCAGCAGCTTCAGCATGCACTGCCGGAGACACTCCGTGAGCAGAGAAGACGACAGTCTTTCCTTCTGGCACTTCATCTGTCTCGTTGACGAAGATGACCCCGCGTGCCTCGAGAGTTGCTACTACATGCTTGTTATGGACAATCTCTTTTCGGACATAGAGAGGTGCGCCGTAAAGTTCGAGTGACTTCTCAACGGTGATGATGGCGCGGTCTACACCGGCACAATATCCACGCGGCGCAGCGATCAAAACTCTCTTGGTCATGGGTGCAGTCTATTAGCCTTGCCTCATGTTCGAAACTTCAAGTGACTCTCCCGCGCCAGTACGCGTCGTCACGGAAGCGATAAAAGAGTATGTAGACCGCCTCGGTCCGATTTGGATTGAGGGCGAAATCGCAGAGCTGAACGAACGCAGCGGCATGATGGCCTTTATGCGATTGCGCGATACCAGCGCAGATATGAGCATTTCAGTGATGTGCCATAAGAGCGTAATCGCTGCAGTAAAACCGCTCGCGGCAAATGCCCGCGTTGTTATCTACGCCAAACCATCTTGGTATACAAAATCTGGAACGCTATCAATGGCTGCGAAAGAAATTCGCCAAGTAGGTGTTGGTGAATTATTGGCACGGTTAGAAGCGTTGAAATCGCTATTAGCAGCAGAAGGACTCTTCTCGGCGGATCGAAAAGTCCCACTTCCGTTATTGCCACGAAAAGTTGGACTCATCTGCGGTCGAAATACCGATGCAGAGAAAGACGTTGTCGAAAATGCCCGTCGTCGTTGGCCGGCAGTCGAATTTGAAATCCGTGAGGTGACGGTCCAAGGTGCTGCAGCTGTAGTCGAAGTCTCTGCCGCGCTTCGCGAACTTGAAGCAGATTCGGAAGTAGATGTCATCATCATTACACGTGGTGGTGGATCCTTTGAAGATCTACTGCCATTTAGCGATGAGACTCTGATTCGACTAGCTGCCGAGTGCACCACCCCAATTGTCAGCGCAATCGGACATGAAAAGGATTCTCCACTCTTGGACTTGGTTGCTGATTACCGGGCGTCTACGCCAACTGATGCAGCTAAACGAGTTGTGCCAGATATCGCAGAAGAGATAAGCAATATTGAAAAATTACGTGACCGCGCATACCGAGCGCTCTTCGCACGTGTTGATTATGAAAGTAACTTCATCGCACAGTTGAGATCCCGCCCGGTGATGAAAGATCCCGGCGCATTCCTGACCATTTTGAGCGACGAGTTAAACGATCTCCGGCAACGCTCGTTGCGCAGTTTTGCGACGAGTGTCGATGCAGAACGAAAAGAGCTCAAGGCAATCACTGCACATTTGCGATCACTATCCCCGCAGTCGACTCTTGACCGGGGCTATTCGGTAGTTCGTAACGCCACAGGCGATGTCATCCGTGACTCTTCGCTCCTCAGTTCAGGCGATTTGCTGACAATCAAGGTTGCTAAAGGCGAGACCAGCGCCACAGTTAACTAGCTTGCGACCTCTTAAGCCCCCTCTAAGCAAGGAGTAGATTTATCTCATGGTCGAGAAGAAGCTCTCATATGAAGCAGCGCGTGATGAACTCGCTGAAATTGTGGAATCGCTAGAAGATGGCAGCGCCTCATTAGAGGAATCGCTCAAGTTATGGGAGCGCGGCGAAGAGCTGGCAAAGATTTGCCAAGAGTGGCTCGATGGCGCCAAAGCAAAGTTGGCAACTGCAAAGAAGGAGACACAGTAAATGTCTCCCACATTTTCTTACTCTGATCTACTGCCGCTTGGTGAAGATACGACCCAATATCGCTTCCTTGGAAATGAAGGCGTATCTGTTGTAAAACATGGCGATAAAGATTTCTTACAGATATCACCCGAGGCGATTGCAAAACTCACTGAGACAGCGATGCACGATATTTCGCATTATCTTCGTCCAGAACATTTGCAGCAGCTCGCCAATATTCTTAAAGATCCTGAGG
The DNA here is from genome assembly GCA_947454425.1 of Candidatus Nanopelagicaceae bacterium. Classification (GTDB taxonomy): domain Bacteria; phylum Actinomycetota; class Actinomycetes; order Nanopelagicales; family Nanopelagicaceae; genus Planktophila. The sequence continues at coordinate 22,190 of CANGJV010000001.1, read as the reverse complement.
CATCAGCAAACGATCGATTTGTGGCACTCGACTTTCTTAAGAATGCCAATATCTCAGCCGGTGGAGTTCTGCCTATGTGTCAGGATACCGGCACCGCAATTGTGATGGGCAAGAAGGGTCAATATGTATTGACGCCAGCCAAGGATGAAGTTGCGATTGCGCAAGGTGTTTATGATGCATATACAAAATTAAATCTTCGTTACTCACAAATGGCGCCTGTCACTACTTGGGAAGAGAAGAACACTGGCAATAACTTGCCGGCACAAATTGAAATTTACGCCGATAGCGACCACCAGGATGAGTACAACTTCCTATTTATTGCAAAAGGTGGAGGAAGCGCAAATAAATCTTTCCTCTATCAAGAGACAAAAGCAGTTCTTAATCCAACTTCATTTATGAATTGGTTAGATGAGAAGTTACGTTCGCTTGGAACTGCAGCCTGCCCTCCTTATCACTTAGCAATTGTGATTGGTGGAACGAGCGCAGAGCACACAGTAAAGACTTCCAAACTTGCCTCTACTCATTACCTTGATAACTTGCCGACTTCCGGCGATGCCGCAACCGGCCACGGATTCCGTGATCTCGAACTTGAGCAAAAGGTCCTAGAACTCACTCGCACATTGGGAATTGGTGCACAATTCGGAGGCAAGTACTTCTGCCACGATGTACGCGTTGTTCGCCTTCCTCGCCATGGCGCATCGCTTCCAATTGCTATCGCGGTCTCTTGCTCTGCCGACCGCCAAGCAAAGGCAAAGATCACTAAAGACGGTATCTTCCTTGAGCAGCTCGAGACTGATCCCGTTCACTTTATGCCAGAGACAACCGATGTTCACCTAGATGACAATGTCGTAAAAATTGACCTCAACCAGCCGATGGATGTGGTTCGAGCTGAGCTTTCAAAATATCCAGTTAAGACCCGCGTCTCACTTTCCGGCACAATTGTTGTCGCGCGCGATATCGCTCATGCCCGCATTAAAGAGATGCTGGATGCAGGCAAGCCGCTGCCAGAATATTTAAAAAAGTATGCCGTTTATTACGCAGGACCTGCAAAGACTCCGATCGGATATGCATCTGGTTCATTTGGCCCAACAACAGCAGGCCGGATGGATTCTTACGTCGACTACTTCCAATCGCATGGAGGTTCATTGGTCATGCTGGCAAAGGGAAATAGATCAAAAGCGGTTACTGATGCATGTGCAAAGCACGGTGGTTTCTATCTTGGATCAATCGGTGGACCTGCAGCGCGACTTGCACAAGATTGCATTAAGAAAGTTGAAGTCTTAGATTTTGAAGATCTAGGAATGGAAGCCGTCTGGAAGATTGATGTGGTCGATTTTCCGGCATTTATAGTTGTCGATGACAAGGGCAATGACTTTTTTGCCGAGACTATGCGCCCGCTTCAGATTTCAGCTAAGCCGCTCTAAAGCGAAAAGGCTTAGTAGTAATGCGAGCGCTTGAACTTTGCGAGCGCCGCACATGGGGTGTTGTAGCGAAGGTCGATGTAATGCAGCCCCCAACGAATCTGAGTAACAGGGTTGGTGCGCCAATCCGATGAAATGATCTCCATCTTTGAGGCAGGTAACGCCTGAGCAATACCGTGAGCGCCAGAGCGATTGTTATGGGCCTTGTAATTCCAGTGGCTCTCTCGAGTCCAGAGACGATTGAGGCAGGTGTACTGCTTCTCGCCCCATGCATAATCCGAAGCCATAATGGTTCGGGCGACATACTTGGCGCCGGTCATGCCACGGGCAAGTTCAACTTGGCGAGCAATCTGAGCTACTCGGACCATCTCTGAAATCGGCAGGGCGCTGTTCTGATAGAAATCCACATCACGGCTGATGGTCAGGCTAACGGCCGGACGATCTGGGAGGTTGAGGCGAGTCGTCGTTGGGAAGTCGAGGCCATTAGCGGTTGGCTGGGCGGCGGTGAGAATGATGGTCGCTCCAACGAGGAACCAGACCTTGCGCTTCTTTGAAGCAATCTCTTTAAATACCATCGTTGTAACTCACCTCCTTTACCCTCTCGACCGAGGATTTGCTCCTCGTGACGGGCTATAGAGTTGCAATCTCAAGGGGATGTCGCAAATTTTCCCCTGCGTGAGTCGTAAATTCTCAGGAACTCTGGCAATTGGGGAAAAGTAAAAGCGCAGGTCAGATAGGGCAAAGTCCTAAATGTCCGATATGTGACTGTGAGATTTAAAGAGGGCCTTTATTGGCCATAATCGCCGCCGACTCCTTCAAGGAGTTCGGTGACGAGGGCGGCAATCGGCGAGCGCTCGCTTCGGGTCAAGGTGATGTGGGCGAAGAGCGGGTGGCCCTTCAAAGTTTCGACCACTGCAAAGACCCCATCATGGCGGCCGACCCGCAAGTTATCGCGTTGGGCAACATCGTGGGTCAGGATCACTCGGGAGTTCTGGCCGATTCTCGAAAGGACGGTCAGCAAGACGCCTCGCTCGAGCGACTGCGCCTCATCAACGATGACAAATGAGTCGTGGAGGGAGCGACCTCGAATATGGGTCAGCGGTAAAACTTCAACGAGACCGCGGTCAAGAATTTCATCAATTACATCTTGGCTGACGAGAGCGCCCAAGGTATCGAAGACCGCCTGTGCCCAAGGGGACATCTTCTCCCCTTCGCTTCCTGGAAGGTATCCGAGCTCTTGTCCACCAACAGGATAGAGCGGGCGGAAAATCACGACCTTCTTATGAAGGCGCTTCTCCATCACAGCTTCCAGACCAGCGCAGAGGGCGAGGGCAGATTTTCCAGTTCCAGCTCGGCCACCGAGTGAGATGATTCCAATTGATTCATCCAATAAGAGGTCGAGGGCAATTCTTTGCTCGGCCGAACGACCATGCAATCCAAAAGCGGATCGATCTCCCCGTACGAGTTGTAACCGTTTATCGGGAGTTACACGAGCAAGCGAACTTCCCTTTTCAGAGTGGAGGACGATTCCAGTATGTACTGGCAGGGTGTGGGCATCTTCATGTTCTGAGTAGCCAGATGAATAGAGCTCATCGATGGTGCTGTGTCCAACATCGATCTCCTCAATGCCAGTCCAACCGCTCGCCGAGACTAACTCTGCAAGATACTCCTGCGCTTCAACACCAACAGATGAGGCTTTGACTCGAAGTGGCAGATCTTTAGTGACAAGAACAACCTCTTTTCCATCTGCCATCAAGTTCTTGGCCACTGCCAAGATACGAGTGTCATTGGATGCTTCGCGAATAAATGAGGCGGGTAGCGAAGAGTGATCGCTGTGATTGAGCTCTACAAAGAGTTCGCCACCCTCTGGAGTAATCGGCAGGGGAGCATCGAGGCGGCCATGCTGAATTCGTAAATCATCGAGGCTGCGAAGGGCAGAACGTGCAAAGAAGCCGAGTTCGGGATGGTTTCGCTTTCCTTCTAATTCACCAATCACAACGATTGGGATGACAACTTCATGCTCTTCAAATCTAAAGATCGCACCAGGGTCTGCGAGCAATACTGAGGTGTCGAGGACCTAGGTCTTTCGCCCAACCTTCTTTTTGCTCTTACCTTCCTGTACCACAGAGGGAGTCTTACTCTTTGCGCCTTTATTTGCAGGGCTTTTAATGCTCTTCTTTGACGGCGAAGTTTTTTCCTTTGGAGTCAATTCGGCAACCAGTCTGAAGTCGGAGGGTTATTCAGTTATGAAACTAAACTGTAAAACTCTTCTCCACTAAAGCCGAAGCGACACGCGATAGAAATCTGAAACGTAATCTGCTGTTTACTTACCCAAACTACTTCCCTAGCCGGCGGTTTCTTAAGGAGTAATCGCGGAGGGCACGTAAGAAATCGACTCGACGAAAATCTGGCCAATATGCCTCACAGAAATAGAACTCGGAGAGCGCAGATTGCCAGAGCAAGAAACCACCGAGTCGTTGCTCGCCAGAGGTTCTAATCAATAAGTCAGGATCTGGCTGGCCAGCGGTATAGAGATGTCGCGCAATTGCATCAGCATCAAGCTCGGCAGTGGCTTCGGCCAAAGATCTGCCGGCAGCTGCTGCCTCGGTGAGAAAGCCTTTGGCGGCATCGACAATCTCGCGTCGTCCGCCATATCCAATTGCAACATTGACCTGTAAATGAGAATCTGGGCAGCCAGGAAGTGATGCCAATTTTTCTGCCAGCGGGGCCGGCAATACATCGAGGGCTCCCACAGCCTTAATGCTCCAGCGCTGGCGAGCAGATAAGTCATCGACGATGCCGCTGATTACCTCGATCAGTGTCTCAATCTCTTCTGGGGTTCGTTTGAAATTATCGGTCGAGAGCATCCAGAGAGTCACAACTTCAACTTTCATTTCTTCGCACCATCCGAGGAGATCGGCAATTTTCTGCGCCCCTCGCTTATGCCCGTAAGGGTCGGTCGGATCAGGATTTTGCTTAGCCCAGCGCCGATTGCCATCGAGTGTGACACCAACATGGCGAGGCGTCTTAGAGAAATCTAAATTGCTAACAATTCGCCACTCATACAAGGGATAGAGCAGCGATTTAACTTGCCTACGAATACTGTTGAACAATTTTCCGCTCGGCAATGAATGAGGCGAATGGAATAGTTCCGGCAGCAACCAAAGCAATCATGGTCGCCAACGGCATGCGCTTCTGCACTCCGAGCTGCAGAACGGTAAGTATGTAGACGATATAGAAGTAGCCATGGGCAATTGGAATAACGACGAATGCAGTCTTGCCATCAAGCAGGTGAAAGACGTGCTTTGCCACCATGTAAATCACTAACAAGAGGAGGTTGATGCCACAGATAATTGCCATGGATCGGAAGCGTTGTAACGGAGTCTTCATAGGTCTAACTCTAACTTGCTTGTTGGTGCTCGTCACCGTCTTCGCGACGTTTATAGAAAGGCGCCCAAATCACAAGGGCGGCCATAAACCACCATACGACCACATATGAGATGTGTTGCCAGTAATACCCGGGAATGCCGCTCTTTGGCATCGCGACTTCAACGCGAGTTCGCTTGATCTCACCATTGCGAGTTGATTCAGAATTTTCGGCGATAAAACCGTCGTAGAGTTGAAATCCTGTAATTGATGTAAGCAAGCTGCTATCTAAACGTGAAAGTTGTGATGGAGTATTTGCTGCTCGATCTTCGAACTGGCTTGGGTGGATAGCGCCGGTAATCCCAACATTGGTAGCCATCACAATCTCAGGTGATACGAATCGATCTTTCCAAAGACCACGAACTACCAAGATGGCAGATGCGGTATCGACCTGCATCAGAGCAATTTCCCAATCCGCGATACTGCCATCGGCGGCAATCTGATTTGGGGCTTTAAAATTAGCGATGTAGTGACCAGTTGCTTCTACGGTCTTTCCATATGCTGCAACTGGTAACGAGCCTTCAGGTGATGTCAGCTCTGCGAGAGAATAGATTTGTTGATCGTGAACAATCGGGCTCTTCTGCATCGCCGATAAATCGCGAGCGCGAGCAAGTTGCCAAAAGCCTAAGCCGACACAGATTGCAGCAAGCGCAAGAACGGCTACTGCTTGAGTTAATCTCTTAATTTTTCCCGTTCTCTTCACGATTTTGGAGCCTTGTGTATCGCTTATAGAAACTGCGAAGGAGAATTGCTGTCGCTAGGACGAGGAGAATCATTGTCACGGAGCCAGCTACACCCATATCGACATCTTTATTCATGCCACAATAGTGGCATGTCTTTAGACGGCTCACAATCTCAATTCGACTACAACGATCGATATGGGATTCGTCCGCAAAGAGCATGGATTCCTTATGCGCTCTCCTTCCTTGTTATTGGTTCTGCCTGGATTATTTGGGCCGGTCTTCATCACGCAGAACCTGCAATCAGCGCAGATCTCATCGCTTTCAATAATCAAGATCCGCGCAAGATAGAGATTAGGTACATCGTCACGCGTCGAGATCCATCACGCACCGCAACCTGCATTATTTCTGCGCGCGATATTAATAAGGTCATCGTTGGTCAGATATTTGATGAGATACCAGCAAGCCAAGGTGCAATTGAGCGTACGGCGACCATTCCATCACGAGGCGATGCGGTCAATGCAGGTGTGAACTCCTGCCACCTCAATTAGTTCTCACACCCAACCCTTTCCACTACTCTTCTCCGTTATGAGCGCACAACAGACATGGCTTACGCAGGAGGCGGCAGATCGCCTCGCTGCTGAATTGGCACACCTTGAGGGTGAAGGTCGCAAGGAGATCACAGCCAAGATTGAAGCTGCACGTGCGGAAGGTGACTTGAAAGAGAATGGCGGATACCACGCTGCCCGCGATGAGCAAGGCAAGATGGAGGCGCGCATCCGCCAGTTAAAGCAGATGCTGGAAAACGCTCACATTGGAACTCCTCCGGCAAGCGCTGATGGAAAAGTTGGTGCAGGCATGGTTGTCACAGCAATCATCGCTGGTGATGAAAGCAAGTTCTTGCTTGGATCTCGAGAAATTGCATCTGGCGATCTCGATGTTTACTCGGAAAAGTCTCCCCTTGGTTCTGCTGTTCTCGGTGCAGAGATTGGGGCAACGGTTTCTTACACCGCCCCAAACGGCCGCGAGATTAAAGTTGAAATCAAAGCAGCTGAGTTCTTCTCGTAAGTTCGCGTAAGTTGTAATGACTCAGAGCCACCCAACCTTTCCTCCGTATTCTTTGGCAGATGCGCAGCTGGAGGTGCCGGTCTCGCTCATTAAATATGGGGATGATGAAGATCAAGTACTTGAGTTTTATGGTGAAAACTCCCCCGATAAATCAACTCTCATTCTGATTCACGGTGGATATTGGCGCAATTTATTTGATCGCGAACATATGCGCCCGCTCGCAGTCGCGCTAGCAAAATCTAATTACAACGTCGTACTGCCAGAGTTTCGACGGGTGGCAGGAAGCCCGGATACGACTTTACGAGATTTATCGTTTGCTCTATCGACTCTGAGCGATCTCAGCCTCACGCTTGTTGGGTATTCAAGTGGAGGACATCTCGCGCTCTTGTTGGCAGATAAATTTCCGGCGGTAAAAAAGGTAATTGGTTTAGCACCGGTAACAGATCTCCACGAAAGTCAGAAGCTCGAACTTGGTCGCAACGCAGTCATAGAGTGGCTCGGTCGAGATGCCCAAGAACATCCAGAATTAGATCCAATGTTGCGACCACCTATTTCGGCAGAGACCATATTCATCCATGGCGAGCTAGATGAACGAGTGCCACTTGATCTCACACATAAATACGTTGGGGAGATGAAGAAGCAGGGCAAGGAGATTTCGCTTGAGGTCCTTGCCGAAACAACTCATTTTCAGATGATGGAAATTCCTAGTAGAACTTTTGAGGCTCTACTAAAGGCAATTAATTAGATGCGTTGCGGTACCGACGAAGGCTCAGCGGCACAAAGATCACCATAATTAAAATGATGTAGAAGAAAGATGTAGTGAGCGGGTGCTCGCTTGGAAACGAACCTGCAGTTGCTCCGAATTGATTCTCAAGCCCAAAGAGCTGGCGGCATGCTGCAACCATCGTTGAGACCGGATTCCACTCTGCAAAGTACTGCAGAACGCGCGGCATTCCTTTCGTTGGTGCAAAGGCATTCGAGAGGAATGTCAGCGGGAAGGTGACGATAAAGCTGACATTCTGAACTACTCGAGCATCGCTGGCAGAGAGTCCGACAAGTGCGCCTACCCACGAGAGTGCATAACCAAAGAGAAGTAAGAATAAGAATCCCAGTGCAACATTTCCAAGGCCGCTACTTGGTCGCCAGCCAACTGCATATCCGGCCATTCCCATAACAGCGAGCACAACAATATTAAGAAGTGAATCACCGAGGGTGCGACCAATGACTAGAGCAGATTGTGAAATCGGGAGTGATCTGAAGCGATCAATCAAACCTTTCTTCATATCTTCTGCAAGGCCAGATGCGGTTCCGGCCAAAGTAAATGCAACAGTTTGCACGAAGATACCTGGCATCAGAAGTTGTACATATCCACCAGGCTGACCGGTGCTAATCGAACCGCCAAATACATAACGGAAGAGAAGTACAAACATCACCGGTTGGATGGTCGAGAAGATTAAAACTTCAGGTACGCGAGTAAGAAGTCGCAACTGTCGTTGAGTAATAATTAGCGTGTCACGGAATGCGCTCACTTGGCTTCCTCCTTCGCCTCTGCGGCATGGCCAGTTAAAGATAGAAACACATCATCGAGCGATGGTCGCTTGAGCCCGATATCGAGCGGATGGATTCCGGCGCTATCGAGAGATTTAAGAACTTCAAAAAGTGCAGTGGCTCCGGTTGATACCGGGGCTGAAATTTGGCGAAGGCCCTCATCCACCTTCGGCGTTACTCCAGTTATCTGGGCAATGATTTCGGTTGTTTTTGCAACATTATTAGCTTCAACCACAACTTCTAGCCGCTCGCCACCTACCTGCTTCTTTAATACATCAGAGGTGCCGCGAGCGATTACCTTTCCAGTATCAATGACTGCGATTTCATCAGCCAATTGATCAGCTTCTTCTAGGTATTGAGTAGTGAGCAAAAGTGTCACGCCATCTTTGACGAGCTCTTCAATGACTCCCCACATCTCTTGTCGACCGCGAGGATCAAGACCAGTTGTTGGCTCATCAAGAAAGAGAATCTTTGGTTTCACAATAAGTGATGCTGCCAAATCTAAACGGCGGCGCATTCCACCGGAATAAGTTTTAATAGGGCGCTTTGCTGCTTCAGATAAACTAAATCGTTCTAGTAATTCATTGGCGCGAACAACAGCGTTCTTCTTACCAAGATGATAGAGCTCACCGAACATCACGAGATTGTCATAGCCGGTAAGAATTTCATCGACTGCTGCATATTGACCAGATAGGCCAATTACTTCACGCACTTTCTCTGGATACTTTATGACATCGATGCCAGCCACGGTGGCGCGACCAGAATCTGGGCGCAAGAGTGTCGACAAAATTCGCACTGTTGTGGTCTTTCCGGCGCCATTGGGGCCAAGAATTCCCAGCACTGTTCCTTCTTCTACATCGAGATTGAGGCTATCGAGTGCGCGGACTTTGCCTTTGTCATAGGTCTTCACAAGTTCTTCGGCGATTATTGATTTCACAAGGTAAACTTAGCGACCTATGAATACAAATGCACCTGCCAAAGAACACTCGCACCGCGAGATTATGATTATTCTCGGTGGATTGATGACGGGAATGCTCCTTGCAGCCCTTGATCAAACCATCGTCTCAACTGCTCTCAAGAGCATCGTTGAAGACTTTAATGGCCTCGACCATTACACCTGGGTTGTTACCGCCTATCTATTGACTTCAACTGCATCTACCCCGCTCTACGGAAAAATCTCCGACCTCTACGGTCGTCGAGTCGTCTTCCAATTTGCGATTGTCACATTCTTAATTGGCTCTCTCCTCGCAGCCGCCTCACAGAACATGAGCCAGCTCATTGCAACACGTGCCCTTCAGGGACTCGGTGCAGGTGGCTTGATGGCGCTGACATTCGTAATCATCGGTGACATCGTCCCTCCACGTGAGCGCGGTCGCTATCAAGGTTACTTCGGAGCAGTCTGGGGGCTCTCATCAGTAGCTGGTCCATTGCTTGGTGGATTCTTCTCAGACCACACTCATATCCTCGGTATTACCGGATGGCGTTGGATCTTCGTAATCAATCTTCCATTTGGTATTGCAGCACTTGCCATTACTTCTGCAGTACTTCATATCCCAAAGGTAAAGCGCGAGCACAGCATCGATTATCTCGGTGCGCTCCTTCTTGTTGTATCGGTAACTCTCACACTTCTCTCTGTCTCGGTCTATGGACCACAGGAAGGTTGGACAGATTCAAGAACAGTTATCTATCTTGTTGCAGGTCTTCTGCTTGCAGTTGGATTTATCTACTGGGAAGGAAGGGCTACCGAACCAATCATTCCGCTGCGTCTTTTCAAGAACCATACATTTACATTGACATCAATTCTCGGTGCAATTATTGGTGCAGGCATGTTCGGTGCAATTGTTATGTTGCCGCTCTACATGCAGGTTGTAAAGGGTTACTCAGCAACTTCTGCCGGACTTAAGTTGATTCCGCTGATGCTCGGTATTGTTTCGACATCAATCATCAGTGGCAAGTTGATTTCCAAGCACGGTCACTACAAGCGCTACCCGATTATGGGAACCGCTCTGATGACCGTTGGAATCCTCGCAATGTATAGCTTGCAGATTGATACTCCTTATTGGCAACTATCTATCTTTGCAATCATGGTTGGTGCTGGACTTGGTCTTTCAATGCAGACAATTGTTATCGCACTCCAGAACTCCGTAGAATTTAAGGATATGGGCGTTGCGACAAGCTCAAATACATTCTTTCGTTCACTTGGTTCTGTCTTCGGCACGGCACTCTTTGGAGCAATCCTGACAAACCGTTTAGGACATTACCTCGCAGGTAACTTTGCAGAGTTGGCGTCAAAGAACCCAGCTGCGGTGGCGGCGGTAGATCCTGCAAAGCTAGAAGCAATTCAGAACAACACATCACTGATTAAAACGCTTCCGGCACAAGTTCAGACAGCAGTGCTTGATGCATTTGTTCATTCATTCCACATCGTCTTCATCGTTGCAGCGCCAGTTGTTGCAGTGGGATTCTTTGTGGCGCTCTTCTTGCGCGAGACACCACTTCGCACATCAGAGGATTACGCAGCAGCTCGTAACGAGTCTGCTGGAGAGTCACTTGGATAAGCGCAGCGATTCCAAGTTGAATGGCTAGCGAGTAATTCTTACCTCACTTAAAGACAAGAACCCCCTTTGCGAATTTCCTCGTGAAGTTGGGGTTCTTGTCTTTGCCTCTTTCTTTGTGGCAGTTGGCTTTGGAATCATTGCGCCGACTTTGCCACTCTTTGCTCGATCTTTTGGTGTCAATAATGCGCAAGTAGGTGCGATCCTCTCGGCTTTCGCATTTGCTCGATTTGCTACCGGATTAATTTCAGGAAAGTTTGTTGATTTATTTGGCGAGCGAATTGTCTACACATTTGGAATCGGATTTGTTGCGGTTTCATCAGCAGCTGCGGCGATGGCGCAGTCCTACAACCAACTCCTGATTTTCCGCGCGGTTGGTGGTTTTGGCTCATCGATGTTCTCTGTTGCCGCTGGTTCTTTACTTTTGCGTGTAACAAGTGATCACCAGCGAGGCCGTGCGCAATCACTTTATAACGGTTCATTCCTGATTGGAATGGTTGGAGGTCCAGTCGTCGGTGGCGCTCTCTCTGCATTCTCACTTCGTGCACCACTTGCAATTTATGCAGTACTTCTAGCAATCTCTAGCATCTCGGCCGGTTTGCTACTTCGTGGATCTCATCTTGCGGCAAAGCCGGAAGGCAAATCAGAGAAGACTTCGCTTCGGGAAGCCTTTGCGCTCAAGCCTTATCGCATCGCTCTTGCAATCTCATTTAGCACTGGATTTATTCTCTTTGGAATGGGGCGATCAATTGTTCCGCTCTTTATGGTGGAAGAGATGAAAGTTTCTACGACTTACATGGGCGTTGGCTTTACCATGGCATCGATTGCTAATGGATTGCTCTTGCTTCGCGCAGGTCGCTTATCTGATGAGAAGGGCCGACGTTTTGTTGCCGTGATCGGTTCGACATCGCTCTTTATCTCAACTGCGCTGCTTGTATTTACCGTGCAGGCGTGGATTTTCTTCCCGGCGATGATCTTCTCTGGCATTGCTGGTGCCTATCTATCGACAGTTCCAGGAAGCTTGGTCGGCGATGTTTTGAAAGGTAAGGGTGGACAGGTCATTGCCGTGATGCAGATGTCTGGCGATTTTGCAGCGATGATTGCGCCTATCGTGCTGGGGGCAATCTCCGATGCCGGTGGCTTTAGACCAGCATTTATCGTGGCAACGATGCTGATGGCAGCCATTGTGCTGGTCGCATCACGGATTCCAGAGACTAGAAATTCCGTTCACCTCGGGGGCTAGCCTATAATTAGGTCATGTGCAGCTTGAGTCAGCGATTTTCGCTAGTTCTCACCTTTGCGCTGCTATCAATAGGCATCCAATCAATCGCCCCGCAAATTGCGAGCGCTGCGATTACAACTGCGGCCTGCCGCGACACATTTGGAACTCCAGGCAACGTCACTATTTCGGTTACCGGAAATGATTGTGTAATTAAGTTCACCGGATCCTCAACTTGGACTATTCCTTCCGGTGTGACTTCGGTTCGTTTTCTTCTCGTTGGCGGCGGTGCAGCTGGATATATCGATGGTGGCGGTGGCGGTGGCGGTGGCGGTGGACTTACGCTCTCTGGTTTATCTGTCACTGCAGGTGCGACAACCAACGTTGTTGTAGGTAGTGGAGGAAATGGCGACTCAATTTCTGGTGGAAATCAATCAAAATTTGATACGAATAATGACGGTACCTTTGACTGGATAGCTAATGGTGGATCTGTAGGTGGCGGTTGGACCAGCCGCGTGGGTGGATCTGGTGGTTCTGCCTCAGCACAAGGCTCAGCCACAGTACTTACTGGCGGCAACGGTGGCTCAGGACCTACAAGTGCATCTAGCGGTCAGCCGGCTGCAAGTGGTGGCGCAGCCGGATTCACTTCAGATATCACCGGAACTACTTATTACTACGGCGGAGGCGGAGGCGGAGGAATCGGTTCTCACTCCAACGGTTCAGGTAATGGAGACCTCGGAAGTGCCTCCGGTGGCAGTGGTGGAGGTGGTGGCGGTGCTGCACAACGCGCAAGAAATACAAATGTAACTGTTTCTTACTCTGGCATTGATGGATCATCGCAGACTTTGACCGCATATTGCGCTTCTGGAAGCTACGTCGGAACCACGACAGGTTTTGATGGAGCCGCTGGCTGGGGTGGTGGAGGTGGTGGAGGTAGCGCATTCGGCGATGGCTGCACAGGTACAACAAATACAACTTATGACGGTGAGAGAAACCGCGGTGGTTTCGGCGGAAGCGGCGTTGCGATTTTCCGATACACACCTGATGTGACTGCACCAGTGATTACTGGTCCTGGAAGTTCTACTGGTGCTACCAGCTCTATTTCGATTCCTGAGAATTCAACAACTGTCTTTACCTTTACCGCTAATGAATCTGTGACATGGAGTAAATCAGGGGCAGACTCTTCCCGATTTACGCTCACCGGCGCAGTTCTTACAATCTCTGCGCGCGACTTTGAAACCCCGCAAAGTACTTTGAGCTCGAATACTTATGTAGTTGTTATTACTGCAACTGACGTCTCAACCAATGCCACGACCCAAACAGTTTCAGTTTCGATTACCAATGTGAACGAGGCTCCAGTTATCACTGGATTTAGTGGTGGTGACACGGCAACTACAAGTATTGCCGAAAATACAGCCTCTGTTTATAACCTCAATGCGACTGATGTTGATGCTGGTACTACTTTGACTTACTCGGTAACTGGAACTGATTCCAATGATTTCCTAATAAGTGCAAGCGGGGCCTTAACTTTTAACCCTGCACCAGATTTCGAAGCTCCAGCAGATAGTAATCAAGACAATATTTACATTGTGATTGCCTGGGTTTCAGATGGCGCTCTCAGCGACTCGCAAACAGTCACCATCACAGTAACCAATCTCAATGAGAGTGGAACCATCTCCACGCCTGCAATAACTGGAACTCCCGCTAAAGGCCAATCAATCGCAGTCTCTGTGAATGTCAACGCCGCTGGCAAGGTGCGATTCTTTGTAGGTGGAAAGCGAATTGCTAACTGCCTTTTGGTTAGCGCGACCGGATCTGGTTCAACGTATTCAGCGACTTGTAATTGGAAGCCAACAGTTTCCGGACGACAAACTTTAACAGCTACCTTCTATCCGACCTCTGTAACTTTTACTACATCCAATTCTTCAAGCTTGGTGGCTTGGGTAGTAAAGAGAACCGGGCTTCGTTAAGCCTTATAAACCCTTAAGCGCACTGACGACCTTAGTTAGTGACGCTTTCGCATCACCAAAGAGAAGAGTTGTCTTTGGATCATAGAGAAGTTCATTTTCGATACCGGCAAATCCTGGACGCATTGAGCGCTTCAGGAAAATAATATTTGCAGCATCTGAGACTTTAAGGATAGGCATTCCGTAGATTGGGCAACCAGGTGTGTTCTCTGCTGCAGGATTTACAACATCGTTTGCACCAATAACAATTGCAACATCTGTCTGTGCAAAGGTTGGGTTTACATCTTCCATCTCAGCAAGTTGTTCGTAAGGGACATTCGCCTCTGCCAGAAGAACATTCATATGTCCTGGCATGCGACCTGCAACTGGGTGGATTCCGTAGGCAACATCGATTCCCTTTGAAATTAAGAGATCTGCCATTTCACGCACAGTGTGCTGAGCTTGTGCAACTGCTAAACCAAAACCAGGAACAATCACAACGCGACGAGCATAGTTAAGCAAGATTGCAACATCTTCTGGTGATCCTGATTTCACTGGGCGTTCTTCACCTGCGGCAGCATGTGCCTGTGGTTTTGCGGTGAAGGCACCGAAGAGAGTTCCAAAGAGCGAACGTCCCATCGCCTCAGCCATCAAGCGGGTCAAAATGGTTCCTGATGCACCGACCAAAGTTCCAGCGATGATGAGAAGCGTTGAATCAAGTACATAACCGCTGGCTGCAACTGTGAGGCCGGTGAAGGCGTTGAGAAGTGAGATAACGATAGGAACATCTGCGCCACCGACTGGGAGGACGAAGAGCACACCAAAGAGGAGCGATAGTCCAGCCAGAATAAGGAGCGGATTGGTGCCGAGCGCCTGTACTACCCAGACAGAAACACCTAAGACCGCTGCTAAATTCGCGGCGATCACAAATCGACCGCCAGGAAATACAACGGGGCGGGTGGTCATGAGCTCTTGCAACTTGAGAAATGTAATGATGGATCCGCTAAATGAAACGCAACCGACAACAACTGTGAATACTGTAAAAATCACTTCTGCAGTTGTCGCCTTTGCGCCGAGGTTAAGATATTCAACAATTGCAACAAGGGCTGCAGCGCCACCACCCACACCGTTAAAGAGAGCGACGAGCTGAGGCATATTGGTCATCTGCACCTTACGTGCAGCTGGAATACCGATTGCTAAACCAAATACCAGCGCACCAAGAATCCATCCGAGATTTTTATGCGCTTCGAGATGGAAGAAGACCATCAGAATTGCAACAGTTGCACCTGCTGCACCTAAGAGATTTCCACGGCGGGCAGTCTTTGGGTGAGAGAGGCCTTTGAGCGCCAAGATAAATAGAACACCTGCGCCAAGACCAATGAGGTCGTAAAGGAAGTTACTCACTTCTGCTCACCACCTTTCTTAGGCTTGAACATTTCGAGCATGCGATCTGTAACAACAAATCCACCCACAACGTTGATTGTTGCTAAGACAATTGCAGCTACAGATAGGCCAAGCTCAAGATTATTTGCAGCGCGATCTGCGACGATGATTGCGCCGACCAAGATGACGCCGTGAATCGCATTGGCACCTGACATAAGCGGGGTGTGAAGCGTTGAAGAAACCTTTGATACAACTTCAAACCCAACGAATACGGCAAGAACGAAGATTGAGATAACTGCTATTGGCTCCATTAATTTGCCGCCTTTACTTGTGGTGTGCGTCGAGCGCCTGCGTGCGTAACAGCGGCGCCATTGATGATTTCATCTTCAAAATCAATATTGAGTGTTAATTCAGTTGCTGGCTGATCATCTTTTGCAGGCGCAGCAGCCTTAGTCATCAAGGTAAGTAAATTAACGACATTTCGTGAGTAAAGGCTTGATGCATGGAATGGAAGTTGGCTCGGCACATCCTTGCCACCCCAAATTCGAACTCCGCCAGCGGTTTCGACAATTTCTCCCGGCTTAGAACCTTCAACATTTCCACCGGTTTCAGCGGCAAGATCAACGATGATTGTTCCTGGCTCCATCGCATCGACCATATCTTTCGTCATCAAACGTGGCGCTGCTCTACCCGGAACTGCAGCGGTCGTGATGACCACGTGTGATTTAGCAATATAGGGAGTAAGAAGTTCGCGTTGCTTTGCAGCTCGATCCTCTGTCATCTCACGGGCATAGCCACCAGCACCTTCAAGTGCTTCGAGTTCGAGTTGAATAAATGTTGCACCCATCGAGCGAACTTCGTCAGCAGATGCTGGGCGTACGTCATAGGCGGAGACAACTGCACCGAGACGTCGCGCAGTTGCGATTGCTTGAAGTCCAGCGACACCTGCACCGAGTACCAAAACTTGCGCCGGTGTAACAGTTCCTGCTGCTGTCATTAAGAGTGGGAAGAAACGTGGTGAGAGTTCTGCGCCAACAAGTGCTGCACGGTAACCAGCACAGAGCGCCTGAGAAGAGAGAGCATCCATTGATTGCGCACGTGAGATGCGTGGAACTAATTCAAGCGAAAACGCTGTTACGCCAGCACTAGCTGCTGCATCGATTGAGTCGACTGAGTTTGTTGGGGATAAGAAAGAAATTGTGATTGCGCCTTTTTTAAGGGTACTCATCTGAGCTGCGGTCAGCGGTTGAACCGATAGAACCACATCTGCGTTCTTAAGGACATCGCCCTTAACGATAGAGGCACCTGCTGCAGTAAAGAGATCGTCAGATGCTTGGGAGTAAACCCCTGCTCCGCTCTCAATCTCAACTTGGTAACCCAGTTTGGTTAATTTGCTGATGACATCTGGGACAAGCGCCACGCGCTTTTCACCCTCACGAATTTCTTTCGGGACGCTTACCTTCATTGCGAAAGGTTACTGGCTAGGGCTGGGAGTAACTAGAGAATCGGCCCTGCATCCACTTGGCGTGCCTAAAGTTCACGCCATATTTGCTCTAGAACAGTCGGCTTAAGAAGACTCTCGGGCAACTAGTTTGACTTCAATCTCCTCATTTTCAAAAGTCTCGCCATCAAGGCTGCGCATCAACTTTTCTGCAACTTTTTGACCTAATAAAACCGGGGACTGGGCGATAGTACTAATTGCGGGCTTATGCGATTCTGCTATTGCTGAGCCGTCGTAACCAATAACCTTCACATCTGACGGAACTTTGATACCTGATGATTGAAGCTCTTCGATTACTGCTGCTGCACTTAAATCGTTGGCAGCAAAGACTCCATCAAAATCAATTTTCGACTTGATAACCTGCTTCATCAGCTTTTGAGCCGTCAGAGTTGTGTAGTCGCCTTCGATAATCAACTTCGAATCGAATTTGATGCCAGCCTCTGAGAGCGCGGCTTTATAGCCATCAACGCGTTCGCGAGCAGAGAGCACATCAAGACTTCCAGTGAGGTGGAGAATCTTTTTGCAACCCTTTTCAATCAAGTGTTGAGTTGCCAACTTTCCGCCCTTGAAATTATCAACTCCCACAAATGAAAATCGCTTAGATGCTCCTTGATTTCCGCCAAAGACAACGGCCATATCCTTTGGGATTTTCTGATCCAGAACCCGAATATCTCTATGCCATCCAAAGATAGCGATTCCATCAACTTGTGCTTCTACGAGCAGGTTGATTAACTCTTGATCTGATTCATCTTTTTGATGAAAGAAGAGCATCGGATTTCTCTTATTTGCTTGGCAGACTTGCATAAATCCTTCTACAACTGAGCGCCAAAATGGATTGATAAAGAATTCTTCACTCGATTCTTCAAGCACAAGCGCAATCATGTTTCCTCTGCCACCGGCGAGTTTTCGCGCGAGAATATTTGGTTGATATCCAAGCCGTTTCAAATGCTTCTGTACTAACTCTCTGGTCTCAGGCGAAACGTTCTCATTTCCGTTTACAACTCGTGAAACCGTAGCGCGACTGACTCCTGCAGAACTAGCTACTAAATCCAAAGTCGACGGACGATTCTTCGTCGAACTTGAATGAGTAGTCACGGCAGATTCCTTAGGGTATTCCAGCAGAATTACGAATTAAGCTGAATGTGATCTCTGAATACGTAGGCACTCTTTTTCATAGTGCGTTTTTGGGTTTCAAAATCTACGTGAACCAAACCAAAGCGCTTGTCATATCCCTCTGCCCACTCGAAATTATCAAGTAATGACCAGGCAAAGTATCCGGTTAGCGGAACGCCTTTAGCGAGAGCAACCTCAATCGCATCGAGATGGCTCTTGAGGTACTGCACTCGTCGATCATCATTGACTTCGCCATTTTCATCTGGTCCATCATTAAATGCTGCACCATTTTCGGTGATACATAAACTAGGAATCTCTGGCCAATCATGATGAACACGTACAAGAAGATCTGCTAAACCAAGAGGTGTAATCGGCCAACCAAAATCTGTAACGCTTGTATTTGCAGGTGGTGCTTGATTAACAGTGAGATCAAATGGGTATGGTCCGCCATCACTGAGCGGCTTATCGCCGGGTTGAGCATTGCCAATAAATGCATCGCTGTAATAGTTGATTCCCATGAAGTCTGGCTTTGCAAGCAACAATTCAGAGTCACCTGGAAGGATTACTCCATCGACTAAATCGCCATAATATTCAATGAGCTCGGCCGGATAGTTTCCAGTCAGATATGCATCAATCCACCAACGATTGAGATTAGCGTCCATCAGACGTTCTACCTTGGCAGTATCTGCATTTGCTTCGCCCAATACACGAACGTTGGTCATATTTAAGGTGATGCCAACTTTGGAGTTTGGAACTAATTCTTTAATAACTCGTGAAGATGCCGCATGTGCCATTGCGGTGTGATGGGCAGCTGCAACCGCCTCTTTTCGATTCTTAACACCAGGTGCGTGAATTCCGCTCATATATCCAAGCCAAGAAACACACCATGGCTCGTTGATGGTGATCCAATCCTTTACTCGATCACCAAATGCGGTCGCAATATGATGTGAGTAATTTTCAAATTGATCAACAATATTTCGATTAGCCCATCCACCTTGATCCTGAAGTACCTGTGGAAGATCCCAGTGATAGGCGGTAATAAGGGGTTCTATGCCATTTTCTAGCAGCTCATCAATGAGTCGATTGTAGAAATCAAAGCCGCGTGGTTCGATTTTCCCGGTTCCATTTGGCAGAAGACGTGGCCATGCCAATGAGAATCTATAACCATCAATTCCGAGTTCGCGCATAATGGCGACATCTTCTTTAAAGCGGTTAAAGTGATCTGCAGCAATGTCGCCAGTATCACCGTTCATCACTTTTCCGGGAGTCTTGGCAAAGCGATCCCAAATACTTTCGCTTCTTCCATCTACATCAAAAGCGCCTTCAATTTGGTAACTAGATGTGGCAGTTCCCCATAGAAAATCTTTTGGATACTTATTACTCATCCTTTAACCGCTCCATCCATGACTCCGCTAACCAGACGTTTTCCAACAAAGACAAAGAGAATTAAGAGCGGCAAAGTTGCCATAAAGGCACCGCACATAATCAGCGCATAATCCTGGGTATAAGAACCATTGAGCTGGCGAATAGCAATCTGAACCGTAAATCGCTTAGGGCTATTGAGTACCAGAGACGGGAAGAGATAGTCGTTCCAGGTGTAAAGGAATGAGAAGAGCCCCAAGACGAAAGCACTTGGCTTAATGACTGGAAAAACGATACTTCTGAAGATTCTAAAAATCGGAGCACCATCGAGTTTTGCAGCTTCCAAGATTTCGTTAGGTATCTGGGTATCTATTGTCTGTCTCATCCAGAAAACACCAAATGCCGTAACAAGTGCTGGTACAACGAGAGCCTTAAAGTCATCTACCCAGTTGAGATAGTTGGCCATAATCAAGTAGAGAACGATGACACCAAGCTGGCTCGGCAACATCATCGTCGAAATAATGAAGATCATAAAAGATTTCTTGCCTTTAAATTTCATCTTCGCCAAGGCGAATCCGGCAAGTGCGCTAAAGAAGACCTGCGAGAGCGCAATAACTACACCGATTGCAATCGTATTAAAGAGCGCCCAGTTAAATGGAACTGCCTCATAGAGTGCGCGGAGCTGAACTAAGAAGCGTGATCCTGGAACAACTGAAGGCGGAATCTTTGCAATCTCTTCATTTGAGTTAGAGGCAACGACAAAGAGCCAGTAGAGCGGGAAGATTGAGATAAATGTAAAGATGCTCAAGAAAACGTACGTAAACGGAGATACTTTTCTACGCTTTTTCGCGCGTTGTGGCAATTCTTCGACGAGGAGTTGGGTCATTTCTTACCTTCCTCGCCCGCAATTTTTCGCGTACCGATGAAGTTAATGAAAGAGATGATGATGACGATGATTGTTATAGCTATGCCAATTGCTGCTGCATACCCAAACCGTCCATTGATAAATGCTTGTTCGAAGAGATAAAGGGTGAGAGTAGAGAATTGGCGACTATCTCCACCGGTTGCTCCACCATAAATCAATGGCTCGAGGAATGTCTGAAGCCCACCAATTGTTCCAACTACCAACATAAAGGTTAATGTGTTGCGAAGCTGCGGAATCGTGACATATATAAATATCTGCCACTTTGAAGCGCCATCAATCTCGGCAGATTCATTTAACTCTTTTGGAATCGCAAGAATTGCAGCGAGATAAATTAAAGCGTTATACCCAATCCATCGCCAGTTAATCATCGTAGCGATTGCCATTTGGCTTGGGACCGTTCCACCTACCCAGTCGACGTGCGGAAGACCGATGTATTGCATAGCAACGTTGATCATTCCGAACTCGCGGCCAAAGAGTTGGCTAAAGACAATACCGACTGCAAGTACTGAGGTAATCCATGGAATCAAAAGCATTGTTCGCCAGAAGGTTGCAAACTTAAGATGTGGATTCGCTAATACAACTGCAAGCGCTAAAGCAATAAGCGTCTGAGGAATGAAAGAGAGAAAGAAGATACTAAATGTATTTCTTACCGCTATCCAAAAATACGGATCCTTAAGAAGCTCGCTGAAATTCTGAAACCCAACGTAATAGTTTGAATCACTGAGAAGCTCCCAGTGAAAAAAAGCTAAATAGACGGTGAATAAGATCGGCAACAATCCAAAGAGCAGAAAGATTGTAAAGAATGGAGTGATGTATAAAAAGCCCCATTTATCATGAGCGTGGATGCCGGCAGCCTTACGGTTTGGCATCATCCGGGCTCGCTGAAGTAAGGACATTAAATACTCATCTCAATTCGATTGATTGCCACAATGTGGTTATTAACCGACTGCTCGCTTGATGTCAGAGAGTGCCTGACCCCATGCTGCAGATGATGATTGCTTTCCAAGCAAGACGCGTGAAAGAGCTTGACCAAATGTGTTATCAATTGTGCGGTCTTTATTTCCAAGTGCGATTGGCTTGAGTGATGTCGCGCTCTGAGAATAAATCGCTCCGATTGGGGCATTGTTAAAGAATGGATCCTTATATCCAAGTACCTTCGGATTTGTGTAAGCAGAGATTGTTGTTGGGAATGCGCCGTTCTTTGGATCTAAGAACAACTTTGTCTGCTGCTCTGGTGCCAAGTACCACTGAATGAAGTCCCAAGCTTCCTTTACGTGCACTGCCTTCTTAGGGATTGTGAGCGCGCTTCCACCCATATTTCCACCCTTGCCAGGCACTGACGCGACATCCCAGAGACCCTTAGTCTTTGGTGCATATTGCTTGATGTATGTAAGCATCCAAGCTGGTGCAAGAATTGTTGCAAAACTTCCCTTGTTCATTCCAACACCCCAGTCAGGTGAATACTGAGGAATAAGTGAACCGATCTTTGCATTAGAAGCATTTGCAGTAGTTGTAAATGCTCGCTGAACAGTTGGGTTGGTATCGTAAATTGGACGACCATCTGCCGATACATACTTTTCGGTTCCTTGGTTTAGTACTGCGCCAAAGATTGCGCCAGTTGTATCTACAAAGTTTGATTTAGTCTTAGCTTTATATTGCTTTCCAACTTCAATGTACTTCTCCCAAGTAGGCCAAAGTGCAGAAACTTTCTCGCGATCTGTTGGAAGACCTGCCTTCTTAAATAAATCGACACGATAAGCAACTGCTAATCCTCCAACGTCAGTTGGAATACCAAGTTGTTCGCCGGTTGGTGCCTTCATTTGATCCCAACGCCAAGGGAGGAAGTCTTCCTTTACGGTCGAGGCGCTAGGTGTAAGAGTGTTGAGGTCGGTGAGGTATTTAGAGTAATTTCTAAATTCACCCATATAAGAAAGTTCGACGGCAGCGATATCAGGCTGCACATTTGAATAGAGGGCGTTCTTCAAACCGCTGTGGTGCTGATCCAAATCGCCCTTCTTGATAACAATTTCGATTTCAGGGTGC